>NZ_JAKGBF010000009.1:0-233539 GCF_021530695.1 Pseudoalteromonas sp. OF5H-5 | reverse complement strand
TACATTTTTTGCTAGATCAATTGAAAGCGTGCTAACGTTATTCATGATGGACTCTCCTAATAACTGTGTTTGCAACTATCAGTTTGGCGCATTGACGCCGATTTGGGAGCGTCCATCTCATCACCCATCATTGTTTGTATCTATGCTGGCAAAGTGAGATTAAAAAGTACGGAAACACTTAAAGAGTAGGGACAAAAGTGTTTTTAGATAGGGTGACCTTTGGCGGATAAGCGGATCGCTAAACTAAAATTGGATTATCGCGCACGACAACGCGCTGTAAATACAGGAGTAAGAAATTCTAGAATTGAGGATGTGAGTTCTGCTAAGCCAACAAGCGCTCGCAGTTTGTTAGATTCGTCCGCCGTCGTTTTTGTAGTGTTTCACAGTAAGCGGTTATTGTTCGTTCTCGTCCAACCGCGCCGTGGAATACCCGAGAAAATTGCGTAGTGAGTTTTATCCAGTTCTCCGGTTCGATATTTAATCGAGTGAGTATAGGCTGAGACTCAAAGATATAACCGCGTTTATCGGCGCGAATACATTGGCCTGTGAGTTCAATCAATTCAATATAGGATTTGAGTTCAAAGGGCAGGCCTTTTGGCATATGTTTTCGTGGGCTGCCCGCAAAACGTAACAGACTTTTTGGTTGTTTACCTAATTTCGCATGGCCAATGCGTTTTTTGATGCTTGTGTGGTCTGAAGTTTCAGGCGTTGCGGCAATGTTGGCTCTAATGGGGTTTAGGTCTACGTAAGCGAGGCAGCCAGCCAGTGCAGCTTCATCCAGTAGTGCTTGGGATTTAAATCGTCCTTCCCAAAATCTGCCTGTACAGTTATCTTCTTTATTTGCTCGGCGGGCGATATCTTCGTTGAGTACTCGCATAAACCAGCTAATATCTGCGAGCCTTTCTCTGTATTTGGCGACATGCTCATTGAGTATCAACTGCTCCGACTCATTGAGTGGCTCACCTTCAGTAAACTTTTGGCTTATCCAATTGCCCTTAAACAACTTGTGCCACCGTATTACAATCGCTTTATCCGACAGGCGCTTAGCTTTTTTATCATCAACATATAAAACAATGTGAGTGTGATTACTCATCACCGCATAAGCACAGACATCAATACAAAACACAGACCCCAACATCAATAGCTTTTCTTCAACCCAATCACGACGGTGTTCGTATGATTTTCCGGTAAATTTATCTTCACCACACAGAAATGCACGCCTTACGCAACGGGAGATACAGTGGTAATATTTGGTGTCGGTTAAACTGATTTGCTTTTTACGGGCTGTAGCCATAGTTTGTTTTCCTCAATCCTTTGAGTGCAGAATTAAAGCGTAGGCGGTATCTTAGGAAGGTGCAAATTAGTGGTGGGTGTCAGCGATTTGACTCTTGATCAAAATGAACGGGTTGAGCGCCTCGTTATTCTTCACCATAAGCGACTTTAACAAGCTCTTTATGAGTATCTAGGCTAATGAAAAATGTGTTATGTTTGTTCATGCTAGCCTCTGCTGTTTAGTTATTTGACAAACTAATTATGGCACTGGCTTTAAGCTAACTCACGAAGAAGCGGAGGCTAGCATCGTGTAGGATTCATTATGTCTAGGCATAGCAGGAAGGAAAAAACCGTGAATAAATTTATATTAGTGTTATTTTGCTTTCTTTTTTCATTTTCTAGTAGTGCACACGATAATTTCACATCAGAGCAACTAATTGAGAAAGCAAAAGTATTTGTAGCGGCAAAAAATGCACGTCAACAACCCAATTCAACAATTAAAGAAATCGAAAACTATATCTCACTGCTTTCTGATGACTTTATCGATGAACACGTCAAATTTAAATTTACTTATACAGATAAATCTAAACTCCGAGAGGATATGATTAATAAATTAAAAGATGAAGTCATTCATAGTTCAATAGAAATAAATGAGGTAATGGTTGGCGCTAATGTCGTCTTTGTAAAAATGACCGAATCAGGTAAAGTAAAACCTGCTCATTTAGATAAAACTATTGAATATAGTAAAACCAATATTGTTTCACTTGAGTTTAATCAAGCGGGCTTAGTTAAGCACATTCGTCGACACCACGGGTAATCAATACCATACAAACGCTTTAACACATTAGTGGTGGGTGTCAGCGATCAATAGCGATCAATAGAACTCTTGACAGCAGCTGAGCGTCCATATATGTCAGCGATCAATAGTGTCAGCGATCAATAGAACTACAACATAGAGAGCTTTAGTTGTAGCTAAAACTTGAGTCTCACTTTACCCTAATTTGAGTTGTTATTATCCATATAAAGGCTTTAACCAAGGAACGAAAAATAGCAAGCTCGCGCTCCTTCATCGCTATTTTATGCTGCTTCTTGGAGGAGTTGTTGCACAGCCTTCACTTTCCTTCAAGGTAATACAGCTTTCATGTAAAGGTTTCACCTTCTGTGTCCCACCAAAAATTTCTAGTTGACTTCATGGGTACTAACCACTACATTTGTAGTGGTTTAAAACTACAAATGTAGTGGTAGAGGTGATAAGTGAAACTAAGTGAATTTGAATTAGACGTGATGAAGTTACTTTGGCAACAAAATGCATGTACTGCCAGTGAGCTTCATAAATATCTTCTTGCAGATGATACAAGAACAAAAAAAGTGGCTTATAACACAGTCAAAACAATCGTAGATCGACTAGAGCAAAAAGGTGCGGTCGAGCGCTGTGGTCAGCAGGGGAGGTCAATCGTCTATCAAGCAAAAGTGACTCAGCAAGCGCTTTCACAGCAGGCAACACCGCGTTTTATGGATCGCTTTTTTAAAGGTAGTTCACGCAGCCTGATAGCTCATTTCATTAAAGAAGAGAGTTTAGACGATGATGATATTGAGTATTTACAAAACCTACTTAAGAGCAAAAAACAGAAGAAAGAGAGCGACTAATGTTTGATTACTTACTCACCGCAAGCTTGCTCAGCATGTTTAGTTTGACTAGCTGCTATTTTCTGAAAACTGCGCCTGCACGAACGCGCTTTTATGTGTTGGTAGTAGGGTTATTGAGTTGGCTAATTCCATGGCAGCAACTTTCCCCACCCCCTTTTTTAATAGATCTGGAGCTTTACACTATTGAGGTAAGTTCTATTTCAGATTCAGGGTCAACTCCACCGAACAGCATCAAGCAAACCACTTTGCAAACCGAATCAAACTGGCTTTCTGGCTATACCATAAACCAAGTGTTTTCAAATTTGTTTGTATTTCTGACAGTGGTAGGTGGAGGACTATTTCTAGCGAGAGTGTTGTCGTATAAAAGATTACTAAGAGGCATCGAAAAGGGCGCCTACACCAGTGAAGAGCATCAATATCTACACACGTCTTGCACCGTAAAATTTACAGAATTGAGTACCCCAGCAATTACGACAGGCCCATTACAGCACACCATTTGGTTAGATTTTAAGATGAAAGGTCGACCAGAACTCGATTCCGTGATTGAGCATGAGTTAACGCATATCAAGCATAAGGACACATATTGGTTATGGCTAATATGTGCGACTGAAAGCGTCTTCTTTTGGAATCCATTCTGTTTGTTGTTAGCAAATTTGGCGCGACAACAAATCGAACTCAGCTGCGATGAAAGCTGTATGGAAAAACTGAGTGATAAATATAGATACGATTTGGCCAGTTTACTGTTGTCCGAACATCAATACCGGTATGAACATGCGTCATTAGGTCATTCAGTATTAGCCGTATCTCACTCGAAAAGTTTCAATATTCAAAGAGTTAAAACACTAAACAAGGAAAAGAAAATGAAATTATCCCATTTAATGATTATCACGGCAGCACTATCTTGTGGTGCCTTAGCTGCTAACCAAATCGTCTCTGAAAAGCAGGTAACACAAGAAGCGAGTAAACAAAAGAGTGAAAATTCTGCGCGATATCAACAGCAATTAAAGGAACTACTCGCTGGGGCGAAAGGTGCGAAATCGGATGATGAAGCACAGCTAACAGCAGCGGTTTCACACATTTTAAATTGGCATAGTAACCGCCGTTCGTTGAATGGTTTTGAAGAGCTGGATATCAAAGTTAAAAGCTTTACCTTGCTCGACCAAACCTATCATAAGCTAGGTCAACACGAAGCAATCTTGACCGCTTACACTAATTGGTTTCCTGAAGGCTCTACTCAACCGCCATTTTTAAAAAACAGATTGGCATCAGCTTATATGCACCTTGGGCAACATCAGCAGGCAGCAGAGCAACTAGAGAGTTTATCTGAAAAAATGCAAAGTCGCTTTCAAATCGGTAGCGCTACTGATTTGGCACGCGCTTACATTGAAATGGCAGACTACGATAAAGCATTAGCTGTATTAAACAGTGATGTTGTAACCAGCGCTGAAAATCAAACATATCAAGATATCCTAAGATACTATGCATACGAAAAACTGAATAACCAAACAAAGGTGAACGAGTTGAAAGAGCGTTTACCTGCGGATTATGCGAAAACGCCGGCAATATTACCTCGCTTACCTCGACCCGGCTCTTTGTTACTGGCGAAGTTATAAATCATTTAAGAAAGCCTGTAAGATGCAGGCTTTTTTAATTTACTAAACTAACCGTGCGCTAGCCGAACAGTTCATCTTCTAGTGTTTTACCATTAACTAAGGACTTGTAACGCCAACCCTGTTCACGGCAAAGTTGGAGTACGTCAATATCAACCTGTTGGCCGCTACGGTACTCAATAAGCAGGGCGCCACTGGCATTTACTGTCACCTCTTCAACGCCTTGTAAGGTTTTCAAAAGCGCTATGTGACTACCGGTGCCAGACTCTTTAAGTTTTACTGTCAGCGTGGCAAGTTCCGCTTCTTGGATGCGGTCAACTGCGGTTAATTTACCATGCTGTAAATGTAATACCTGATCGCACAAATCATCGAGTTCTACTAAATCGTGTGAACTCAAAATAAAAGTCGTTTCAGATTGAAGCCTTTTTACTAGGTTTCTGATCTCACGAGCATTCACGGGATCTAATCCAGCCGTGGCTTCGTCAAGTAGTACAATTTCAGGCTTTGAAAGTAGCGTTTGGGCAATACAGATACGTTTTCGCATGCCATGAGATAACTCATGAGGTTTGGCGTGATAACAGTCTTTGAGGTCTACAAGCGCAAGCACTCTGTGCGTTTCACTCTCGGCCGCTTTCGCATCTAAACCTTGAAGTTGTCCGTATAAACGTAGCTGATTACTGACAGAAAACCTTGGATCAAGCTGAGCATCCTGTGGAAGTGCGGCAAGGCGACCAAAAAGTGCAGCGCTGCCAGGTTTGTGACCTAAAATCTGAACATTGCCTGCATCTGCATTTAGATACCCACAAAGTGTGCTAAAAAGGGTGGTTTTACCCGCACCATTTGGGCCAACAAGCGCAATGGGTGAACCTGCGTTTAGGGTAAAAGATACGTTATCTAGTGCGCGCTTTCGTCCATACTCTTTCACTAAATTATTAACTTCAATAATGCTACTCATAGCGTGCGCCTTCTTAATAGTTCACAACTAATTGCAATTAACACGAGGCTATGCAGCACCGGTGTGGCAAAGCGAGAGAGGTTGATATTTTGTGCGATGGTTTCTGTGCCTTGGAATCCAGGAAAAAGATAAAACAGATACTCCGCGTAAGCGCTGTACTCAAGTGCAAAAGCGACCAAAGTAGCGAGCGTTAAGTAGGTTAAAATTGCGTAAATCATACTCATTTTGCTTGAGTTAGCAAAGTGATTAGCAACAGACATCAGGGCAATAAATGGCGCAGTAATAAGCGTTAGCTCTAAAACAATTAATGTCGCTCGACTTAGCCCTGTGAGCCACAAGCTTGGGTCGCGCACCACCATTAATATCCAAGCACCTACAGCAGAAATCGCTATGAGCAGCAACGTATTGAATACCTGCCCAACAAAGCGGCCAACAACAATTTCCGCGCGAGATGTGCGCAGGGTTAGAAATCTCAGTGTGCCGCGGGTTCTATCTTCTACAGTTTGATCTGCGCTTGAAAAGATCACAAAAAGAGGAAATAAAAAGATTGACCAAACTAAGTACAGTGCAAGTTCCATTTCAGGCCACTGGGCAATACGATGCATACCAACGACGCCGGAAAAACTCTGGATCATATTTTTGAAGTTGGGGTCGCTGACAATGGATACCGCTTCTGCAATGGCGTAGCGCAAAATAGCATACCAAACCAAAACAAATGCGGCGATGGCTATCCATCCGCGTTTCGTTGCAAACAAGCGTTGCAATTCAAAGATGGCTATTAGGCCAATTCTTTTTATATTCATAAGGATCCTTGCATGTGACAACACAGACCTCACCGCCAGAGCGGTAGGCTGATTTTGATTTGAGCGTATATGATTGGCGCTAAAAAAGGAAGTTACTGAACTGTAACAAAATTAAACCAATATAAAACGGGCACGATTGAGTGTGCCCGTTTCTGAATCTCTATTTGCTAGCAATTACCAGCCGCAATTACGGCCTTTATTTTGCTCATCTAGGTATTTTTGCAATGGTGCAAAGTAGTCAAGTACTGCTGTTGCATCCATTTCATCTTTACCTGTTAGCGTTTTAAGTGCTTGTTGCCAAGGTTTGCTGCTGCCCATTTCAAGCATGGCATTTAAACGCTCACCAGCTGCTTTCGAGTTGTAAACAGAACAGCGGTGAATGGCTTCTTTGCTTCCAGCAATTTCACAAAGTGATTTGTGGAATTGGAACTGCAAAATATGCGCTAGGAAGTAACGAGTGTAAGGCACATTACCAGGTACGTGGTATTTTGCACCTGGGTCAAAGTCATTTTCTGTACGTGAAATTGGTGCTTTAACACCTTGATATTTCTCTCTTAATTCCCACCACGCTTGGTTGTACTCTGCTGGAGAAATCTCACCAGAGAATACTTTCCAGCGCCATTGGTCGACAAGTAGACCGAATGGAATAAATGCAACTTTGTCGAGTGCCATCTTCATCAATAGACCGATATCTTTTGACTCATCCGGTACGTTATCCAACAAACCAATTTGCTTTAAGTAGCCAGGTGTTACAGATAGCGCGATGGTGTCGCCGATAGCTTCGTGGAAGCCATCGTTGGCACTTTCTTGGTAATACACAGGCTGTTGATTGTAAGCGCGCTGATAGAAGTTATGGCCTAGTTCATGGTGGATAACTGAGAACTCTTCACCGGTGCGTTGGATACACATTTTGATGCGTAGGTCGTCTTTGGCATCTAAGTTCCATGCTGATGCATGACATTGTACGTCGCGGTCTTGTGGTTTAATAAATAAAGAACGTTCGTAGAAAGTCTCAGGTAATGGGGCAAAACCCATAGAGGTGAAGAACTTTTCTGCACCTTTTACCATTTTGATTTCGTCGTAATTGTGTTTAGCCAGTAGCGCCGTTACATCATAACCCGGATCTGCGTTTTCTGGCGCGACTAAGTCATAGATATTGCCCCAGCTTTGTGCCCACATATTGCCAAGCAAGTGTGCAGGAATAGGCTGGTCTTGAGGCACTTTATCTTCGCCGTATTTCTCGCCAAGCTTGGCTCTAACATGACAGTGCAGCGAATCATATAGCGGCTTTACTTGGTTCCAAGTACGGTCAAGTTCTTTTGCAAAGTCGTCCGCTGGCATGTCGTACTTACTGCGCCACATGGCGCCTGTGTCTGCGTAGCCAAGCTCATTAGCACCTTCATTGGTAAGTACCACTTGCTTTTCATAGAGTGGACGCATCGGCTTTGACACTTCTCGCCAACCTTGCCAGATGTCTAAAAGCTCTTCATAGTCGCGACTATTCGCCATCTTAGCCGTCATGTCGCCAAGGCTTAGGCAAGTGCCATCATCTTTACAGTATTTGCCCTTGCCGTACATACCATCAAGCTCTGCAGTGAGCTTTGCAAGTTCCGCTGTTTTGTCAGCATCTTTTGGTGCAGGTAATGTCAGGTTTAGCTTCAATTTGTCAAGCTTGCGGCGAGTATCTTCGTTTAACGTCGAGCCATCAAATTGTGCAGCTTGGTTAGCAAGCTCCACGAGCGCAGCGGTGTATTCCTCATTAACGTCCGCAGCAAATGAAGCGGTATCGTGAGTAATAAAGTTCGCGTAAATCCAAGCTGAGCGGCTAGAGCGGAAGTTAAGGTCAACCAACTGTTCTGACGCCTTATCTAAAAATGCTACTGCATCGGCTTCTGATAACGCTTTATTTGTAGTTTCAGTGGATTTGCAGGCAGAGAGTGCAAAAGTACTGGCAACAATGAGTGCGCCAACACTTAACTTAAATCTTGGTTTCATAGGGTTCACTTGTTGTTTTAATGAATACACGAGCCGACTTAACGCTAGACGGCATTTCAGTATCTATAGCCAGCTACGCTAATTGGGTTAACTGCTAAAATTAATCCAATTAGTATTAGTCGTATGAACAACTAATCGTAGTGAGCGCGGCTTTTACGCGCAGCAAAGCATCATTTTTTGCTGTGGTGGCAAGAATAATAGCAGGACGACTTTAAAACGACAATTTTGCGATGGACAAACAAAGAGATGCGAGCGCAGATAAAAGTTGAGTTAGTGTGATTATTAACCATAATTAAGGCAGTCAATTGTATCAAAAGGCCGTATTTGAAGCCTGCAAAAAGGAGTGCATATGACTTTAGTTTTATTGGTGATATTGGCCATAGTGGTGGTATTTTGTGTCCGTGATATCAGGGTTAAGTTGATCACTAAACCGCTCTTTAATTATTTCAAAACATCATTACCTGAACTCTCCCAAACCGAGCGAGAAGCGATGGAAGCAGGGAGTATCTGGTGGGATGGCGCGTTGTTTTCGGGTAAGCCGAATTGGCGAAAGTGGTTAAGTAATGATAAACCAAAGCTGAGCGATGAAGAACAGGCATTTATAGATAACGAATTACACACGCTGCTAAAAATGCTTGATGAAGAAAAAATATCTGAGGCTCAAGACCTGCCTGAAGAAGTTTGGCAATTTTTAAAAGAAAAGGGTTTTTTTGCTTTTATTATTCCAAAGGCTTTTGGTGGTCGGGAATTTAGTGCTCAGGCGAACTCCACCATCGTTGCAAAAATAGCCAGCCGTAGCTTGTCTACGGCAGTGACCGTGATGGTGCCAAATAGTTTAGGTCCTGCGGAGCTGCTGCTTCATTACGGGACCAATGATCAGCAGAATACTTGGCTGCCAAAGCTTGCCTCGGGTGAGGCGCTACCTTGTTTTGCATTGACCTCTCAAGAGGCGGGATCGGATGCTGGTAGCATTCAAGACTTTGCGATTGTGTGTGAGCGAGAATTTGAGGGAGAAAAGCAAATTGGACTTGCGGTAACTTGGCAAAAACGATACATCACGCTGGCGCCCGTCGCTGATGTATTAGGACTTGCGTTTAAGGCTTACGACCCGGATCAATTGCTTTCAAATAAAGTAGAGCTTGGGATCACTTGTGCACTTATTCCTACGGCACATGAAGGCGTAAAAACTGGAGATCGACATAATCCGCTGGGGCAAGCTTTTATGAATGGTACAACCAGTGGTGAAGATGTTTTTATTCCAATGGCTTGGGTGATAGGCGAACAGTCAGGTATCGGCAAAGGGTGGCGCATGTTGGTGTCGTGTTTAAGTGCTGGGCGGGGGATATCTTTGCCTGCACTGAGCGCGGGAACCGCTCAATTAAGTGCCAGAACGACTTCGGCTTACGCTGGTGTCCGTCGTCAATTTGGTGTACCTATCTCTGCCTTTGAAGGAGTGCAAAGCGCGTTAGCCAGAATTTACGGCTATAGCTATCTTATTGAAGCGGTGAGACAAACCACTGCGTTGGCAATTGATTTAAAGCAAAGCCCTTCGGTAGTCACTGCGATTGCCAAGTATCATCTCACAGAGCATGCAAGGGTGGCATTGAATGATGCGATGGATATTCATGGCGGCAAAGCCATTCAAATGGGGGAAATGAATTATCTTGCCCACAATTATATGGGGATGCCGATTTCTATTACCGTTGAGGGCGCCAATATTTTAACGCGAAGCTTGATGATTTTTGGTCAAGGTGCAACGCGTTGCCATCCTTTCATACTCAAAGAAATGAGTATCGTACAGCAAGAAGATCAATTAATCGCATTGAAAGAGTTTGATGAAGTGCTTTGCAAACACTTGCAGCATACCTCTATGAATGGGCTTAAGGCATTTTTTAATGGCTTCACACTTGCACGTTTCGAACGTGCGCCAGTTGGTGGTGATGTGGCGGCGTATTACCGACGGCTAACATGGTTGAGCCAAGCGCTTTCTGTGTATAGCGATATCGCTATGTTAAAGCTAGGCGGGTCACTAAAACGTAGAGAAATGCTCTCTGCAAAATTAGGAGATGTCCTGAGCTTTCTTTATATCGCCTCGTGCGTATTAAAAAAATACGAAGATGATGGCCGTCAGCAAGGGGACTTACCGCTGGTAAAGTTTGCCTTAGATCACTGTCTTAACGAAGCAAGTAAGGCTATTTATGCATTTTGCGATAACTTTACCGCAGCACCTCTGGCATTTTTGCTAAAGCGTATGGCGTTTCCTGTTGGTAAGTGGCTCAAAGCGCCAAGCGACAAATTGGCGGTGCAGGTATGTAGCAATGTTTCTGATCATAACTCGACCCGTGAACGTATCTCGCATCTGTGCGCCGTGGTAAAACACTCTGCGATAGATACGGTTGAGCATGCTTATTTACTGGAAAAGGCGCACGCTCCACTAATGGCAAAATATCGTAAGTGGTGTAAACAAAATAGCGTGAAACTGGTGGGTAAGACATTGAATGAAAAACTCAGTATCGCAATGGACGACAAGGTGATTGATGATAAGAGTTCTGAAACCATCTTTTGTATTGAAACGCTAGTTGCAAAAGCGATTGCTGTTGATGCAAAAGCGCCCAACTAGTTTGTTGTGACGGAGGATTTTGGCTAATTTGTTAAAAAAGCCCCGACAACGGGGCTTTCCTTTCTTATTCTTGAGTTAACGTGCAAAGGGGTCGGCTAGTACCTTGTCTACGTACCATTTGCCTTTTTTGCGCACCATACTGACACTACGCATGTCGTCTACTTGCTCACCGTGGAGCTGACCTGTAAAAATTAAATTAATTTTTGCGCTGTCGCCATACTGTTCGCGCAGACTTTGATTGGTCATATCAACTTCTATGGTGACTTCATCGTATTGCATATTCACTAAATTTCTGGCGAATTGCGACGCAGTACCGTAAGAGCGCATGATACGCGCGTGACGGGGAGTGGCGATTTTCATTGCAGCATCTAAATCTTTTTGATTATAGAGTGCGTCAAAATACATTGTTGCGGCATATCCAGGAGTGTCCTTGTCACCACTGACATTATCCTCTGAGCCGCACGCTGAGAGTAAAATCATTGCGGCTAAGACAACGAAAGTTTGCTTAATAAGTGACTTTGTCATGCTAAAATACATCATATGCAGTCTAAAATTATTCACAATAAGTTAAGTTTGTCTGCTAACGGCCGATATGTAAAGCCAGTAAATGAAATAAATGTATTATGTGCTAAGGGTTTAAGATGTCTCGTTTAATATCACTAGCTTGGTTCGCTTTATTTTTAGTAGGGTGTGGATCGCAGCCTGAAATTAGTAAAGGGGTAACAAGCCAGTTGACGCAAAATGGCATAATACTCGGGCATTTTTCTAAAGATGGAAAGTGGAGCGTAACATTAGACAGTAATGCTGAAATCCATATTTATGACAATGCCAATCAGTCTGTCATATTCTCAGTACCCAAAGACAAAATAAAAACACCAGTTAAAGAAGTTTTGCTGTCAGATGATAAGGAAATGCTCATCGTGGCAGGTGAAAACCTTATCTCAATTTGGTCTGTTCCAAAGCAAAAGTTGATAACGAACGTACCTTTTGCAGGGGTGAGTCCACTAGCTTCAATCTCTGCTTTAACGCTTTCCCATAACAATCAGCGTTTGCTTGTTGCGATGGATGATGGCTCACTCAATATGGCGGATCTATTCACTAAGTTAAACAATCGTTTTATGCCACATACTCGACCGATAGAGCATTTGGCGTTTGACAATAGTGGCGACTATTTTGTTACAGGCGCGCAAGATGGGTTGGTTGCCCTTTGGCAATTTGCCTCACCAGAACCTTTATATGAGCATCAATTTAGTCATCGTGTTACCAGTTTAACAGTGAGTCATGATGGCAAGCACTTATTCGTCTCAGATGGGTTGAATGCGCAACATATACTAGACTTTGAGTCTGGAAAACAGCTCAGTGAGCTAAAGTATATGGCGCGTTTTAAGATGTTTAGAAAGGCCAAATTTATTTCTGACTCAGGCTTACTTGCGACATCATCGTCAAAGTCTCACCTCTCCATCTGGCGCTATGAGAGCGGGGAAGAATTAGGTACTTGGTCTATTCATACTGAGAATGAGGGGGCAACGGTAGTCGATATGTATGTCCCAAACCCAGACACCTTAGTAACGCTAAATAGCGACGGTATGCTTGAGACGTGGGCGGTTAACGTACTTGCTAAAAAGTAAGGGAGTGAAATCACTCCCTTTAAACCTCAGATTAATTGCAGTTTGACAAGCAAAACTTGAAATTAGGCGCGTTGGAAGTCATAAACGCTACCAAGATTAAGTAGTTGGGTGAGTTCATCTAGTGCAGCATAGGACTCTTGCAGTAGGCTCGGATCAGCTAAATCCTGCTCTGTGACTTTATCGCGATAGTGTTTATTGACCCACGCGCTTAGTTGAATAAATTTGTCTTCACTCATCATCACTTCTGGATTTACCGCTTTTAGCTCATCTTCATTGAGTGCTACACGTAATCGCAAACATGCAGGTCCACCACCATTTTGCATACTTTGGCGTAAGTCAAAAAAGCGTACTTGCGAAATCGGATTTTTTGCACCGAGCATATATTCGATATACGCGGCAACGTTATCATTCTTCGCACATTCCTCCGGTGCAACCAGCATCATCTCGCCTGATGGCAAGGTGATCAATTGTGAGTTAAATAGGTAGCTTTTTACTGCGTCTTCAACACTCACTGCATGCGTCGGAACTTCTACAATATGTAAAGGTTTTTCGCCGATATACGCTTGTCTAATTTTAGTTAGACTGGTGGTCTGATCGATGAAGGCTTGATCATGGCAAAACAGCACATTCTCATTGCCCACTGCAATGACGTCATTATGGAACACGCCTTGATCAATCACATTTGGGTTTTGCTGGATAAAAATTGCTTGCCTATCATCTAATTGATGTAGTCTTGCAATCGCTTGGCTTGCTTCTAATGTTTGCCGAGCAGGATATTTAGTAGGACCCTTTATATCGCTGTTAAAGCCACTTGAACCGTACACAAATAATTGTAGACCTTTACTGCCATGACTATCGGCGAGGCGAGTGTGGTTTGCCGCACCTTCATCGCCAAAAAAAGGCTGCTCAGGCAAATGCTGGTGATGTGCAAAATATTGCGCATTGGCGAACATAGCACGAAGTAAATTCGTGGTGGTTTCGGGCTCTATTGAACGGTGGAATTTGCAGTTTAAATTAGCACTTGTGAAATGTACTTTACCATCGCTGGAATCAATAGAAGGCGATACAGTCGCCGCATTAGCCGTCCACATTGCAGAGGCAGAGTAACAAGCTCGAAGCAAAATAGGGTCGTGTTTATACGCTTTTTCAAGTACCTGTGCATCGGTGCCTGAAAAGCCAACGCGGCGTAGTGGGGTTAAACTCGGGCGTGCATGAGGTGCGAATACCCCTTGTTTTAGACCAATATCATGCATTGCTTTCATCTTTTCAAGACCTTGCAATGCCGCTTCTTTTGGATTAGAGACGCTGGTAGCGTTAGAAAGTGACGCGACATTACCATAAGATAATCCGGCATAATTATGTGTTGGCCCTACTAAGCCGTCGAAATTGACTTCATAAGTCATGAGTGCGGTTCCTGTTGCGAATAGTTATAGATAACTAGTATGAGGCGGTTTTGCTGGTTTTTAAAGTGACTTAGGTCAAATTTGGCGTTTGTACTTATTTAGCTTTAGCACGCAGTCATAGTAAAATAAACTAATTAGGGATTGGAATTAACCTATTACAACGCAATTCCTCAGTTTTACTAAATTCGATTGCATCCTAGTGAGTCTTCTGCGCGTAGTGGTGAACAGCTGAAAAACTATGACTGCAGCCTTAGTTTATTACCCTAGTTAAACCAGCTTTCATTGCAAATTTATCCCTCGTTGCCCACAATAGGGTTAAATTCCTTTTTATATCAAGGCAAACCATGGAAGTTGAACATCAGGAAATTGCCAATTTTTTAGTAGCTTACCCGCCGTTTTCGGATTTGCCTCAAGAGGCACTACATAAACTCGCAAGTCAAGTCGAAGTAGGTTACTACCGAGCGGGCAGCGGCATTTTGGAATATGGAGAGCAGATCACTTACCTGTATGTGATCCGATCTGGTGCTGTCGAGCTCTATCGGCGCTCAGGTGAGTTATACAATCGTATTTCCACAGGTGGGATCTTTGGCCAGCGTGGTTTATTGATGAATCGCAAAGTTCGTTTTGGCGCTCAAAGCCTTGAAGATACGCTGGTGTACTGTATTCCTGTAGGCATTTTTGATGAGTATTGCGACGTTTATGAAGCGTTTGCTGATTATTTTGAAGCAGACGATAATGCTAGACTAAAAATCACGGTTTCTGAGCAAGCTGACAGCAACGATTTGACCACGGCCAAAGTGCGTAAACTATTGCTACGCGATGTGGTATACGTTGAACGCAACACCACGGTACAGCAGGCAGCTCAAGTGATGGCAAAAGAGCATGTATCATCACTACTTATCTATGACCCCGAGAAACCAGTTGTCGAAGATCCAGATGAAGATGATGGTCAGGTGGTTGGCCTTATCAGTGACAGAGATCTTCGCACAAAAGTAGTCGCTGAGGGGCTGAATTATCAAACTCCGGTCTCTGAGATTATGTCGACCGATCTTATTATTGTTGACTCCAATGCCTACGTCTTCGAAGCCATGATGCTGATGCTAAGAGACAATGTGCATCATTTGCCCGTTGTTCATAAGCGTAAACCGATAGGAGTGGTCGCGCTATCCGATATTTTGCGCTATGAGTCTCAAAGCAGCCTGTTGTTTGTTAGAGGGCTAATGGACCAGCAAAGTGTTGAAGACTTGAGTAGTTACGCCAAACAGCTTCCTGCAATTTTTACTCGGATGGTGAATGAAGACGCCAATTCACACATGATTGGTTCTGCGATGTCGATTATAGGTAAAACGTTTAAACACAAGTTACTCGAACTCGCGGAAGCAAAATTAGGTCCGCCACCAGTTCCTTACTGCTTTATTGCCCTTGGTTCAATGGCTCGAGACGAACAGTTAATTGTGACCGATCAAGATAATGCACTGATCTTGGATGACAGTTATCAACCCGCTGAGCATGGCGCTTACTTCGAAAAGTTGGCTAAGTTTGTGTGTGATGGTCTAGCCAATTGTGGCTACAAATATTGCGATGGTGGGATCATGGCAAGCAACCCAGCTTGGCGTCTAACTTATAGCCAATGGTTAGCACAATTTGAAGACTGGATAGAGAACCCAAGTCCTGAGGCATTACTCAATAGTTCAATTTTCTTTGATTTGGAAGGCGTATGGGGTGAAACAAAATGGGCTGAAAAACTTACTGCTTTTATCAGTAAAAAGGCCAAAAACACCCCTAAATTTTTGGCTGCGATGGCACATAATGCGCTAAGAAGAACGCCACCTTTAGGCTTTTTTAATGGATTTGTCCTTGAGCAAGACGGTGAGCACAGGCGTTCGATGAATATTAAGCGCCGTGGCACAGCACCGCTTTCAGATTTGGTTCGAGTGCATGCCCTTGGCGTTGGTTCTAAAAAACAAAACTCCTTCGAGCGATTAGAAGATATTGATGAGGCAAATATACTGCCAAAGGGTAAGGTGCTAGATTTGCAAGCTGCGCTTGAATATATTGCCATCATGCGTATTCGTCACCAAGCATGGCAAATTGAGCAGGGCGAAAAGCCTGATAACAGCTTGCCGCCTGAAACACTCTCTGATTTTGAACAGCGTAATCTTAAAGAAGCTTTTGGCGTGTTAGACAAAGCACAGAGCTTTTTAAAGTTTCGCTATCAAAACAAATCCATGATGAAGTAGCGGTGTAATATGCAAGGCGAGATTATGTCATGGCCAAATCGCTTTCAGCATTTGGTAGAAACGTCGAAAGACCCGAGAATTCAAGCATTTTATCAGCAAGGCGTGGTAGATCCTTACCAGCAATTGAGCCAGTGCGAGTTTGTTGCCCTTGATTTTGAAACTACAGGGCTCGACCCAAACACCGATGATATTGTGAGCGTTGGCGTCGTACCATTTGACTTACGACGGATCCGCTTGGCTCAAGCGAAGCATTGGTTAGTGAAGCCAACCAGTCCGCTGGCTGAGGAGTCTGTGGTACTGCACCGGATCACACACTCACAAGTTGAAAGCGCGCCAGATCTGCAAGATATTCTTGAGGAAGTGTTTGCTTCGCTGCATGGTAAAGTCATAGTGGTGCACTATCAGTTTGTCGAAAAGTCATTTTTCGATTCTGCGCTAAAAGCGAGATTGGGTGAGGGTATTGAGTTTCCAGTGATTGATACGATGGAAATTGAAAAGTCAGCGATAAACAACGCCAGAGGCTGGCTTGATAAGCTCAAACGTAAACCAATTCCTTCGGTACGTTTAGCTGACTGCAGAAAGCGCTATGGGCTTCCCTATTATCAGCCACATCATGCCTTGTCCGATGCGTTAGCAACGGCGGAGCTATTTCAAGCTCAAGCTCAATATTGTTTAGACCCATCAGACATGGTGAAACGCTGGTGGAGCTAACCCCAAATAACAAAAAGGCGGAGCATACACCAAGCTCCGCCTGTAATGAGATTAACGACCGTTAGCTTTTAGGCTCAGTTCGAAGCCCGAGGATCAAACTTACACACATCAGTAGTAGTACAAAAGTAAACGGTAAACCTGTTGAAATAGCACCCGCTTGCAGTGCTTCAATTGCCTCTTTACCGCCGATCCACAATAGCGCTGCAGCAATTGCACCCTCAATACTCGCCCAGAATATACGTTGTGGTACTGGGGCATCTATTTTACCACCAGCGGTAATACTATCGATAACCAAAGAACCAGAATCCGACGAGGTGATGAAGAAAACCAGTACAAGTACAATCGCCGTGAACGAGAGTAAATCGCTCATCGGTAGGTTTTCAAACATTTGGAACATCGCCAGTGGCACTTCAGTCAAGCCATCAGTACCTAGAGCGCCAATGCCATTTTTTACCTGATCGATAGCAAGGCCACCATAAATTGACATCCAGATCACGGTTACCAATGTCGGGATTAATAAAACTGCGGTAATAAACTCGCGTATGGTACGCCCCTCAGAAACGCGTGCGATAAACATACCGACAAACGGTGACCAAGAAATCCACCATGCCCAGTAAAATACGGTCCAACCTTGGAACCATGCTTCATCTTCACGACCATGCGGGTTACTCAGTGGAATGATGTTTTCAACATAGGCCATTAAAGTCGTCGGAATATTACCCATGGCAATCGCAAAACCTGCAATACCAACGAATACTAATAACACAAATGCAATTAACATATTAACGTTACTAAGTATCTTTACACCGCCATCAATACCGCGAACAACCGAAATAATCGCAAGGGCAGTAACGCCCACAATCACGGCAATTTCTAGACCGAGACCTGCTTCTATGCCAAATACATGTTGGATCCCAGCACCAGCTTGCTGTGCGCCCAGACCGAGTGATGTCGCAAGGCCAAACAAGGTAGCAAGAACGGCGAGAATATCGATGATATGGCCCGGCCAACCCCAAGCTCTGTCTCCTAAAATAGGATAAAAGATTGAGCGGATCGACAGTGGTAAGCCTTTATTGTAGGCAAAGAATGCTAAAGAAAGCGCGACAACGGCGTAAATAGCCCAAGGATGTAAACCCCAATGGTACATGGTCGCGCCCATTGCAAGTTCAGCCGCTTCAGGTGTGTTTGCAGCAACATTTAATGGTGTTTTGTACCAGCCAGTGTAATAGGCGACAGGCTCCGCTACACCCCAAAACATCAGACCAATACCCATACCTGCTGCAAATAGCATCGCCAACCATGACGCCCGAGTATAGCTTGGTTTGGCGTTTTCACCACCTAAACGAATTTTACCGTAAGGCGATAAAACGAGCACCAAACAAAATAGCACAAAGAAATTACCAGACCACATAAATAGGGCATCAAAGTTACCTATGATATCCCACTTTATGCCGTCTAAAGTGGTTTTAGCTGTGTTTGCATCAACTAATAATACGGCGACTAAAAACGCCAGTATTAATCCAGCACTTACACCAAATACAGGGTTATGTACGTCAAATCCCCACTTTTGAACATTGTCTTGTCCAACTGTGTAGTCTGTATTATCGATGCTGTACTTATCGTGGTGATTGCCCATGATATCCTCTTGTTGTTCTCATCGTGATACGACACCAAGCTGATATACTGAATTAATCGCTAGACAATGGGTGATAACAATTCGACATAAACTAACTATGCAACAAAGCAAAATGTAATCTGGCTATTAATGCTAATCATTAGCGGCTTAGAATGACTTTATCAGTCGTAAAATATGCTAGCCATAAGCCACAAAAATTACTTAGTCTAGTTTAGATTATTTAGCGTATTCATTCGATTTATGCATTTCAATCACATCAGCCGAATGACTATCTAAATATATGATGGGTTTATGTTAGTTACAGCGACAGTATACTGCCTCAATACTTGTAATTAAGATAAACCAACCGAACCGTTATGCTACTAAGCTATGGTATCAATATATTGTGTCAACTTGATATTCAGTCGATGCTTCAAAGCAGCAACTTTTTAGTTTTAAGTTGTACTGGCAGGTGAATATTCAATGCCAACCAAAACTATCTCTACTAGTTTAGGGGGTGAGATTGAAAAGTAAATGGCTACTGAATTTTTTATTTAAAAATCATCACATTCATCAACTAGACATGAAGAGTGATGTAGACTAAGGAGTTTTTCTTTGATGGCATGTGAAAAAAACCCCTCTTGCGAGGGGTTTTGGGTAACTCAGCGCCTTTGGCACTGGGAATGAGGTCGGTACATTTGTAAGTTAGGGTGTGTTTTACGACGCCTCAAACTGCATTTCAGGGATCTCACCGTCGACGATAAGCTTGCCTGCAGTTTTGCTGATTATTTCATCAACACTAACACCCGGTGCGCGTTCTAGCAAATGGAATGCGCCGTCTTTTACTTCTAACACAGCTAAATCTGTTACGATTTTCTTAACACAATTTACGCCAGTTAGCGGCAATGTGCATGATTCAAGCAATTTAGAATCGCCGTGTTTGCTAGCATGGGTCATGGTCACTATGATGTTGCGTGCACCAGCAACTAAGTCCATTGCACCACCCATGCCTTTGATTAATTTTTTCGGGATCATCCAAGACGCGATATTGCCTTGTTGATCAACTTCAAATGCACCTAGTACCGTCAAGTCTACATGACCACCACGGATCATGGCAAAGCTTTCCGCACTATTAAAAATTGCTGCACCTGTCGCTGCTGTCACGGTTTCTTTACCCGCGTTGATCATATCGGCATCAACCTGGTCTTCGGTTGGGTAGGGACCCATACCTAACAAGCCATTTTCCGATTGCAGCATCACTTCGATGCCTTGTGGTACGTAGTTAGCCACTAAGGTTGGAATACCTATGCCTAAGTTAACGTAGTAACCGTCTTCAAGCTCTTGCGCCACGCGCATCGCAATTTGTTCACGATTTAAACCCATGATTGCCTCCTATTTGCGCGTTGTGACACGTTCAATACGTTTTTCAAAGTCACCTTTGATCACGCGATTGACATAAATACCTGGGGTGTGGATTTGACTCGGCTCAAGTTCACCCGGTTCTACGATTTCTTCAACTTCCGCTACGGTGATTTTTCCGGCTGTCGCTGCCATTGGGTTAAAGTTCATTGCTGTGTGGCGGAACACCAAGTTGCCATAGCGATCTGCTTTCCAAGCCTTAACAATAGCAAACTCACCGGTAATTGATTCTTCCAAAATATATGGTCGGCCATCAAATTCTTTTACTTCTTTACCTTCAGCAACGGGAGTACCGTATCCTGTTGCCGTGTAAAAAGCTGGGATCCCAGCGCCACCAGCGCGCATCTTCTCTGCAAGCGTACCTTGTGGTGTTAATTCAACGTCAATAATGCCATCGAGAAGTTGTTGTTCAAACAGCGCATTTTCGCCAACATAAGAGGCGATGATCTTCTTAATTTGACGATCTTTAAGCAAAATACCTAAACCAAAGTCGTCGACCCCACAGTTGTTTGAAACCACGGTAAGTTCTTTTGTTTGCAGGCGCTTAATTTCTGCAATTAAGCCTTCTGGAATACCACACAAACCAAAGCCACCTGCGATGATGGTATCGCCGTCTTTAAGACCCGCCATCGCTTCGCTGTAGCTTGATACGACTTTATCGAAACCGGCCATAAGCCCACTCCTAATAATGTTATTGTTTTAAGATTGACAAGTTTGTTTGAGTGCTAACGACACTTTACTGCTTGGTGTCTTGCCTAGCGCATCACAAATTGTCCATCCTGCTTTTGCTAGCCTTTCTAAATCAATTCCACACTCAATGCCAAGTCCTTGCAGCAAGTAAACTACATCCTCAGTGGCAACATTTCCTGACGCGCCTTTGGCGTAAGGGCAACCACCGAGACCTGCAACGGCGCTATCAACAGTTGCGATCCCCATTTGCAGGGCCGTGTGAATATTCGTTAATGCTTGTCCGTAGGTATCATGGAAATGCACCGCAAGCTTGTTAGCAGGGATATGTTGCAGTAACAAGGTGAGCAGCTGCTGGACTTTTTTAGGCGTACCAACACCTATAGTGTCGCCTAGGCTGATTTCATAACAACCAAGTGACAACAATTGTTTACATACCGCTAAAACTTGCTCTGGTTGTACTTCACCTTGATATGGGCAACCAACCACGCAGCTAACATAACCTCTTACTTTTATGTTGTTTTTTTGTGCAAGTTCAACAACAGGATGAAAGCGTTCAATACTTTGTTCAATCGTGCAGTTGATGTTTTTTTGCGTAAATGCCTCACTGGCGGCAGTAAAAATGGCAAATTCGTCGACTTGATTTTCTAGTGCAAGCTCTGCGCCTTTAAGGTTTGGCGTTAGGGCGCTTATTTCAACGCCTTCACTACGCTCAAAGCCTTGGATCACCGCAGCAGAATCGGCCATTTGTGGCACCCACTTGGGCGACACAAACGCGCCTGCTTCTATGTGCTTGAGACCAGCGTCTTTTAATGCGTTAACCAGCGAGATTTTAGCTTCTGTAGCAACACTGACCTCATTTTGTAAGCCGTCACGTGCGCCAACTTCTACAATTTTGACGTTAGCCGGATACTGAGACATTAGTCTTGCTCCTCAACAATCGCCAGCATATCACCATGACTAACCAGTTCGCCTTCTGCAAAGCAGTATGAAGTGAGCGTGCCATCAAATGGTGCATTGAGCGTATATTCCATCTTCATGGCTTCGATTATCACCACGGCATCGCCTTTATTAACTTGGGTACCGACGGCTAACAAATGCTTAACCACGGTGCCGTTCAATGGCGCTGCCAGCGGTGCAGCTTCGTGCTCATGATCGCTAATGTAATGCTTTGACTTGAGTTCAACGGTATGTTGATACGGGCCATACATAATAGTGATCGCGGTTTCGGTCACAATGGCACTGGCGTGTAACCTTGCACCATCAATCACCACTGTTAACTGGTGTCCATTTAATGCACATTCAATTTGGTGGATTTGCTCGTTAAACGAAACCTTCCAACCACCTTGAGATTGATAGGCACAGGCGACATGATCTGCAAATGGTAAATCCACTTTCGCGGTTTGGTTAAGCCTAAAGCCTAAGTTTCCCCATACCGTGTTTTTACATGGTTGTTGGTGGCTAAGATAGGCCGCACTTGCTAATAACACCATTTTATCCAGCGGCGTATTCGATTGAGTTAGTACCTCAGTTTGCGTGTCGATAAAGTGGGTATCAGGTGCACCTGCTGTAAAAGTAGGGTGGCCTGCTAAGTGATGCAAAAATGCAATATTGGATTTTAAACCACACAGATGTACTTGCTCTAAACTCGATTTTAACTTCAATAAGGCTTGTTCACGATTTTTGCCATGAACAATAAGCTTGGCGATCATAGGATCGTAAAATGGACTGATCTCATCGCCTTGTTGCACGCCGGTGTCAATTCTTACGCCATCTTTGGCTTCAGGAAAGCTAAGATGTGAAAGTACACCTGAAAACGGCATGAAGTTTTCTTCAGGGTCTTCTGCGTAAATACGCGCTTCAAAGCTATGACCAGATAACGAAACCTGCTCCTGAGTCAGCGGTAGCTGTTCACCCGCAGCAACCATCAGTTGCCACTCGACTAAATCGAGATCAGTTACCATTTCTGTCACTGGGTGCTCTACTTGCAGGCGAGTATTCATCTCCATAAAGAAGAACTCATCGCCACATAGTAAGAACTCTACTGTACCTGCGCCACGATAGTTAATCGCTTGCGCACAGCGTACTGCCGCTTCACCCATAGCTTTGCGCATAGCATCACTTAAACCTGGCGCGGGCGCTTCTTCAATCACCTTTTGGTGACGACGCTGTAGTGAACAGTCTCTATCACCAAGGTAAACACAGTTACCGTGACTATCGGCAAAAACTTGTACTTCAACGTGACGAGGCTTATCAACAAACCGCTCAAGCAGTACTAAGTTATTGCCAAAACTCGCTGCAGCTTCACGTTTAGCGCCATGCAGCGCCGATAAAAACTCGCTGCTTTCTCGTACCACGCGCATCCCTTTACCACCACCGCCGTAAGCGGCTTTGATAAGTACCGGAAAGCCGATTTTTTCAGCTTCTGCCTGTAAGAAATCATCTTCTTGTTTGTCGCCATAATACCCAGGGACTAAAGGCACATTAGCGTCATGCATGATTTCCTTGGCACGTGTTTTAGAGCCCATCGCTTCAATAGAGCTTGCCAGCGGACCGATAAACGCAATGTTTGCCGCTTCGCACGCTTTTGCGAATACTTCATTTTCAGACAAAAAACCATAACCTGGGTGGATGCAATCGACGCCCGCCGCTTTGGCGACTTCAAGAATTCGGTCTGCGACCAAATAAGACTCTTTACTTGGTGCCGGACCGATATGATAGGCTTCGTCAGCTGTTTTCACATGCATCGCATTGGCATCTGCATCAGAATAAACTGCCACTGTGGTTAGGCCCAATTTCTTTGCGGTGCGCATCACGCGGCAGGCAATTTCACCACGGTTCGCGACTAGAATTTTAGTTAGCATGTTGACTCCTATTCGCTTGCGGCGGTTTGCCAGCGTGGTGCTCGTTTATCGAAAAAGGCGCTAAGCCCTTCTTGGCCTTCGTCACTTACTCTAATTTCAGCGATACGCTTTGCGGTATGGGCGATCAACGCTTCATTTATTTCTTTACCAGCAACTTCGCTGATCAGTGCTTTGGCACTTTTCACAGCAGCAGGGCCATTGTTAAGCAAGGTCTCGAGAAAATCCGCTTCGCTTTTTGCTAAATCATCGCTCAATTCGTGAATTAAACCCATTTCTAGCGCCTTTTCACCATCGAATACTTCGGCTGTTAAAAAATAGCGTCGCGCTTGGCGTTCCCCAATGGCTTTAATGACATAAGGACTAATTACTGCCGGAATAAGACCAAGCTTGACTTCGCTTAAACAGAATTTAGAGTTGTGCTCTGCAATGGCGATATCGCAACAGGCGATTAATCCGAGTGCACCGCCAAAAGCTGCACCTTGCACCAAACACAGCGTTGGGTGAGGGCAAGTGGCCAGCACTTGCATTAATTTAGCAAGTTCTAAAGAATCAGCGACGTTTTCGTCATAGTCGTTGTCTGCCATGGATTTCATCCACGCCAGATCAGCCCCCGCTGAAAAGTGTTTACCTTCGGTTTTTAATACCAGCGCTCTGACATCGAGGCCGCTGGCATATTCGATATTCTTAATGAGTTCGGCAATCGCCTCCGCATTGAAGGCATTATGTTTTTCTGGGCGACTTAGCTCTAAAATCGCCACTTTGCTTTTTGTTATATTTAAAGTGACAGGCATAAGTGCTCCTTACATTCTGAAGACGCCAAATTTAGACTCTTTTTGCGGCGCATTGCTCGCAGCCTCTAAGGCAAGACCAAGTACTGTGCGCGTATCCGCAGGGTCGATAACGCCATCGTCCCAAAGCCTTGCGCTGGCATAGTATGGGTGTCCTTGCTTTTCGTACTGCTCGATAATTGGCTTTTTAAATTCGCTCACTTCGGCATCGCTCATGCTAAGGCCTTTACGCGCTAAACCATCTTGTTTAACCTGCGTTAATACGCCTGCAGCTTGTTCACCACCCATTACGGAGATCCGTGCGTTTGGCCACATCCACATCATGGTTGGCTCGTACGCTCTACCACACATGCCATAGTTACCAGCACCATATGAGCCGCCAATCAATACTGTAAACTTCGGCACATCAGCACAGGAAACGGCAGTTACCATTTTCGCACCGTGCTTGGCGATACCTTCCGCTTCGTATTTTTGACCAACCATAAATCCAGTAATGTTCTGCAAAAATAGCAGCGGAATATTGCGCTGTGCACAGAGTTGAATAAAGTGTGCGCCTTTTTGCGCGGATTCAGAAAAGAGAATACCGTTGTTTGCTACGATCCCTACAGGGTGACCGTAAATTTCAGCAAAACCAGTCACGAGCGTTTCGCCGAAGTAGCGTTTAAATTCATCAAACTGGGAATCGTCCACGATACGGGCAATGACTTCGCGTACATCGAACGGTTTTTTCAGATCCGTACCGACAATGCCATACACCTCACTGATGTCATAACGTGGTGGTTTGGCATCTTGCAGGAACGGGCGAGTAGGGCGCTGATGGTTAAGGCGTGACACGCACTGTCTTGCGATAGAAAGCGCATGCTCGTCATTTTCTGCATAGTGATCGGCTACACCTGAGACTTTACAGTGAACATCTGCGCCGCCTAAGTCTTCAGCACTCACTTCTTCACCCGTGGCCGCTTTAACAAGTGGTGGCCCTGCCAAGAAAATGGTGCCTTGTTCTTTGACGATAATACTTTCATCGGCCATTGCTGGTACATACGCGCCGCCGGCGGTACATAACCCCATGACCACTGCGATTTGTGGGATCCCCTTTGCAGACATACGGGCTTGATTGTAGAAAATCCGACCAAAATGCAATTTGTCTGGGAACACCTCATCTTGTTCTGGCAAGTTTGCACCGCCAGAATCTACTAAATAAATACAAGGAAGATGGCAGCGCTCGGCGATTTCTTGTGCTCGTAGGTGCTTTTTTACGGTAATAGGGAAATAGGTTCCCCCTTTTACCGTCGCATCATTTGCCACAATCATGCATTCAACGCCTTTAACGCGTCCGATCCCGGCGACCACACCAGCACAAGGAATATCTTGCTCGTAAACGCCAAACGCGGCGAATTGGCCAATTTCTAAAAACGGCGAGCCCTCGTCGAGCAAGGTTTCAATTCGGTCACGTACAAATAATTTACCACGACTTTGGTGACGGGCAATAAGCGCTTCACCACCACCTTGGCTCAGTGTGGCGACTTTCTCTTTAAGATCAGCAACTAGCGATGCCATCGCATCGTTGTTTGCCTTGAACTGGGGATCATGCGGATTAACCGCAGAATTTAGTACCGTCATGTAGCACTCCTAGCGACTTTCGTTGAATAGCTCACGTCCGATAAGCATACGGCGGATCTCAGACGTACCAGCGCCAATTTCATACAGCTTGGCATCGCGAAGTAGTCGACCTGTAGGATATTCATTGATATAACCGTTTCCGCCTAGTAGCTGAATGGCATCAAGTGCAAGTTTGGTTGCAAGTTCTGCGGCATATAAAATCGCACCAGCAGCATCTTTACGAGTGGTTTCGCCACGGTCACAGGCTTTTGCCACGGTATAAACGTATGAGCGTGCTGCGTTCATTTGCGTGTACATGTCAGCAACTTTGCCCTGCACCAGCTGGAATTCACCGATGGATTGGTTAAATTGTTTACGCTCGTGAATATAAGGTACTACCACATCCATACAAGCCTGCATAATACCAAGCGGACCGCCTGCTAACACCACACGCTCGTAGTCAAGGCCACTCATGAGTACCTTAACGCCTTCGTTGTATTCGCCAAGGATGTTTTCTGCAGGTACTTCGCAGTTTTCGAATACCAGCTCACAGGTGTTTGAACCACGCATTCCAAGTTTGTCTAACTTTTGTGCCGTTGAAAAACCAGGGAAGCTTTTTTCGACGATAAAGGCTGTGATCCCGCGAGGGCCTGCATTGGTATCCGTTTTTGCGTAAATCACAAAAACGTCGGCATCTGGACCATTGGTGATCCACATTTTATTACCGTTAAGGATGAACTTGTCACCTTGCTTTTCAGCACGCAGTTTCATTGACACGACGTCAGAGCCAGCATTGGGCTCACTCATTGCTAGTGCACCGATGTGTTCACCGCTGATAAGTTTTGGTAGATATTTTTCTTTTTGGGCTTGGTTACCGTTACGGTTAATTTGGTTTACACATAGGTTTGAGTGTGCGCCGTAGCTTAAGCCAATTGATGCACTCGCACGGCTTATCTCTTCCATTGCGATAACGTGTTCAAGATAACCCATGTTTGAGCCGCCAAATTCTTCAGCGACGGTGATCCCAAGTAGGCCCATTTCGCCAAACTTTGGCCACATTTCATTTGGAAATGCATTTTCTTGATCTGTTTTTTCAGCAAGTGGGGCAATTTCACTGGTCGCAAAGCTATTGACATGATCACGGATCATGTCTGCTGTTTCGCCTAGTCCAAAGTTTAATTCTTTATATAAAGATACTGTGCTCATAGGTCTTCATCCTGTTGTGAGAGTTTATTTTTCGAGCTCGTGTAGGGTGTCGCGACAACGGCGCTCAGCCGTCACCAGTTCCATTAAGACAACTTTAATGTCGTCCATCTGTTGGCTTAAATCGGCTTTTTTCTCTTCAATGAGTTGCAACATGGTTTTAAGTTGCTTTTCGCTCGATTTGTCGGCGTCGTAAAGCTCAAATAGTCGGCCAGTTTCAGCAAGTGTAAAACCAAGACGTTTGCCGCGAAGGATCAGTTTTAATCGAACTTTGTCACGTTTTGAGTAAATACGCGTTTGTCCTTGGCGCCTAGGAGAAAGGAGTCCTTGGTCTTCGTAAAAACGAATACTGCGAGTAGTAATATCAAATTCTTTAGCTAACTCGCTGATTGAATAGGTAGGTTCATTAATTTCTTGCATTTTTATTTACACTTACAACGTCACTGATTAGACCAATATAAGTGAAGTTTACGTAAAGGTAAAGTAAGAATAGCAGATCCTTCTTTAGTCTTATAAAAGGAATAATCTGTCCGTTCGAATTGTCATCAAATCTTCATTACAGCTAGAGAAAATAAGCCTTGGAAACAAATTTGTGCAAGTTAGCTTTACACTTTCACTGATCTCGTTTGGCTTGATTTTAGATTTACGTTGGCGTAAACGTAAATATTATGTATGCTCGAATACAGAGTTAATTTTTAACAAGCCAAGATTGGCTTGTAAACAGGAGTTTTGCAATGAGTAACGAAGCTGTTGTCATCGTCGCTGCTAAGCGTACACCAATGGGTGGCTTTATGGGAAGCCTATCTGACGCAACCGCGACAGACTTAGGTGCGACTGCAATTAAAGCAGTAATGAATGAAACAGGCCTTAGTGACGCGAGTATAGACGAAGTTATCATGGGTTGCGTACTACCCGCAGGCCTAGGTCAAGCGCCAGCGCGTCAAGCGATGCTACATGCGGGGCTTGCACGCTCGACGGGAGCAACCACTATTAACAAGGTGTGCGGCTCGGGTCTAAAAGCGGCGATGTTCGCGCATGATCTCATCCGCTCAGGTAGCATTAATTCTGCTATCGCTGGTGGCATGGAAAGCATGACTAACTCACCTTACTTTATTCCAAAAGCCCGTGGCGGAATGCGCATGGGTCATGGCGAAATCAAAGACCATATGATGGCTGATGGCTTAGAAGATGCTTATGACAATAAAGCGATGGGTTGTTTCGCACAAGCTACTGCTGATGAATATGGCATTACCCGTGAGCACATGGATGAATTTGCACTTGGCTCACTAAGTAAAGCAAACGCCGCAATCGAAAATGGCAGCTTTGGCAATGAAATTGCCCCTCATGTAATGAGTACGCGTAAGGGGGATGTTGAGGTTAATACTGACGAGCAACCTGGTAACGCGCGTCCAGACAAAATTCCATCACTTCGCCCAGCATTTAAAAAAGACGGCACTATCACTGCTGCTAACTCTTCGTCTATTTCTGATGGTGCAGCAGCGCTGATTTTAATGAGTGAATCAGAAGCGAAAAAGCACGGTTTGACACCACTTTGTAAGATTGTTGCCCATGCAACTCACTCACAAGCGCCTGCTGAATTTACCGTGGCACCAGTCGGTGCGATGAATAAGCTGCTTGAAAAAGCAGGTTGGTCGACAGCAGACGTTGACCTTTGGGAAATCAACGAAGCGTTTGCCATGGTGACTATGTTAGCTATCAACGAAATGCAGTTAGATAGCAACAAAGTCAACGTCAACGGTGGTGCTTGTGCACTAGGTCACCCAATCGGTGCAAGCGGTGCACGCATCTTAGTTACACTTATCCATGCACTAAAAAACCGCGGCTTATCAAAAGGCGTAGCGTCACTATGTATCGGTGGTGGTGAAGCTGTAGCGCTCGCGGTAGAAGTGTAAGTTACTGCAATTTATTTCGTTCAAGGGGCGCTGCGTTTTCCATAATTCTAATCATTCACGCAGCGCATAAACTCGTTTTATGGGGAGGAGTGCTTCATGCACCAAGTACCTTTATACATCAACGGTGAATTTTCACAGTCTCAGTCTGACAAATGGTTAGACGTTGTTAATCCGGCTAATCAAGAAGTGTTAGCAAAAGTACCTTGTGCTACTAACGAAGAAGTACAAGCTGCAATTCATTCAGCTCAAGAGGCATTTAAAACGTGGCGTAATGTTCCGGTAACTGAGCGTGCGCGAATTATGATGCGTTATGCAGCGCTTCTTAAAGAGCATCAAGAAGAAATCGCAACCATCATTTGCCATGAACTAGGCAAAACTTTTGAAGATGCGAAAGGTGATGTATGGCGTGGTATTGAAGTGGTTGAGCAAGCATGTAATGCCCCTTCAATGATGATGGGCGAGACGGTAGAAAACGTTGCCCGAAATATCGACACCTATTCATATACCCAACCGCTAGGCGTTTGTGCGGGTATTACGCCATTTAACTTCCCAGCGATGATCCCGCTGTGGATGTTCCCAATGGCAATTGTATGCGGTAACACCTTTGTACTTAAGCCATCAGAGCAAGATCCACTAACGCCAATGCGCTTGGTTGAATTGTTTGAAGAAGCCGGTGCGCCAAAAGGCGTACTACAGGTAGTACACGGTAGTAAGGATCAGGTTGACCAGATCCTTGAAGCGCCGGAAATTCGTGCGATTTCTTTCGTAGGTTCTTGTGGTGTTGGTCAGTACATTTACAGCAAAGGTACGCAAAATCTCAAACGCGTTCAAGCGTGTGTCGGTGCGAAAAACCACATGGTTATCATGCCAGATGCGAAAAAAGAACAAGTGATCAATAACCTGGTTGGCTCTTCGGTCGGCGCGGGTGGTCAGCGCTGTATGGGGATCTCAGTTGCCGTGTTTGTTGGGCAATCACAACAGTGGGTAGAGGAACTAAGAGACGCAATGGCGAAGGTTCGTCCTGGCGTTTGGGATGATCCTGAAGCTGCTTATGGTCCGCAAACGACGCCGCAGGCCAAAGCGCGCATTCTATCGCTGATTGACAGTGGTAAGCAGCAAGGCGCAACGTGTTTGCTAGACGGTTCTGATTTTACAGTTGAGGGTTATGAAAATGGTAATTGGGTAGGTCCAACCCTGTTTTCAAATGTCACAACTGAAATGGATATCTACAAAGAAGAAATCTTTGGCCCAGTCCTTTGCTGTGTATTTGTCGATAGTTTAGATGAAGCAATTACGCTTATTAATAACAACCCATACGGTAACGGTACCTCATTATTCACTGCAAGCGGTGGCGCAGCACGTAAGTTCCAGCGTGAAATCGAAGTGGGTCAGGTAGGCATTAATATTCCTATTCCTGTGCCATTGCCGTTCTTCTCATTTACTGGTTGGAAGAACTCATTCTACGGCGACCAACACACCTATGGTAAGCAAGGCGTGCGTTTCTATACAGAAACCAAAACGATTACCTCACGTTGGTTTGACGATGAGGCTGTCAGTGGTCCAAATATGAGTATCAACCTTAGATAACTCATATTGCATAGCGTGCTCTGCAGGGGGAGCACGCTATTTTTTACCAAAACGATAAGAATTACCGACACACATTCAGGGTGTCAGAACAGCAAGAGAGGTCTAGCGTGGACTTTAACCTAAACGAAGATCAACAAGCATTTGCCGATATGGCGCACCAATTTGCAATGAGCGAGCTTGCTCCACATGCAGCAAAATGGGATCAAGAGCACATTTTTCCAAAAGACGTAATTCAAAAAGCAGGTGAGCTTGGTTTTTGCGGTCTATATACGCCTGAAGAGGCAGGTGGTCTGGGTTTATCTCGCCTTGACTCAAGTATTATTTTTGAACAACTTTCAATGGGTTGTACAGCGACAACCGCCATGTTGACTATCCATAACATGGCAACGTGGATGATAGCGAGCTTTGCAACGGAAGAAACCAAAGCAAAATATATGGATCAGTTAGTAACAGGTGAGCTACTGGCTTCTTACTGTCTAACAGAGCCTGGTTCTGGCTCTGATGCTGCATCGCTGAAAACAAAAGCAATAAAAGAAGGCGACGAGTACGTTTTGTCTGGCTCTAAGATGTTTATCTCAGGCGCGGGTGAAACTGACGTATTGGTAGTAATGGCAAGAACTGGTGAAGCAGGTCCAAAAGGTATTTCGGCCTTTGTTGTACCTGCCGATGCTGATGGCGTTATTTATGGCAAAGCAGAAGAAAAAATGGGGTGGAACGCTCAACCTACGCGCCTTATCACGCTTGAAAATGTCCGTATCCCAGCTGCCAACCTACTAGGCCAAGAAGGCGAAGGCTTCAAATTTGCGATGCAAGGCCTTGATGGTGGTCGTATTAATATTGCAACTTGCTCGATTGGTACAGCCCAGCAGGCGCTCAATACCGCCAAGCAGTATATGCAAGAGCGTTCTCAGTTTGGTAAACCGTTAGCGGCGTTCCAAGCACTGCAATTTAAAATTGCAGATATGAATACAGAACTTGTGGCTGCACGCCAAATGGTTCGACTTGCAGCATTTAAGCTGGATAGCAACGATCCAGAAAAGACCACTTATTGCGCAATGGCGAAGCGTTTTGCCACTGATGTAGGCACTAAGGTGTGTGATGATGCACTGCAAATTCATGGTGGTTACGGGTATATCAAAGAATATCCACTTGAACGTCATTTACGTGACGTACGTGTTCATCAAATCCTTGAAGGTACAAACGAAATCATGCGTGTAATTATTGCACGTCGGATCTTAGCTGAAGGCGCGGCAAGCGTCCTATAAGGAGAGTATCATGACTGCACAATTAAAACTCGAAAAACAAGGCCATACTGCCGTTGTTACTATGTCAAATCCACCGGCGAATACATGGACAAAAGACACATTAACTGCACTTAAAAATCTAGTAATCGAATTGAACGCAGATAAAGAAATCTATTCGTTAGTGATCACTGGCGAAGGTGAAAAGTTCTTTTCAGCAGGTGCAGATCTAAACGTATTTGCCGACGGTGACAAAGGAGTCGCTGCGGATATGTCTCGAGTATTTGGTGAGGCATTTGAAACATTAAGCGACTTTAGAGGCGTATCTATTGCTGCTATCAATGGTTTTGCAATGGGTGGCGGTTTAGAAGTAGCACTAGCATGCGATATCCGCATCGCCGAAGCTCAAGCACAAATGGCACTCCCTGAGGCGAAAGTAGGGTTGTTACCTTGTGCTGGCGGCACACAAAACTTGTCTTGGCTTGTGGGTGAAGGCTGGGCAAAACGTATGATTTTATGCGGTGAGCGCTTAAAAGCTGATAAAGCACAGCAAATTGGCTTAGTTGAAGAAGTGGTCGAGCAGGGTAAAGCACTGGAAGCTGCGCTCGAACTTGCTAAGAAAGTAGAAGATCAAAGCCCAGTTGCGGTGACGGCTTGTAAGGCTCTCATTCAAAAAGGCCGCACTGGCACAATCAATAGCGCATTGCCGCTTGAACGCGAACTGTTCGTAACACTATTCGATACGCAAGATCAAAAAGAAGGCGTAAACGCGTTTTTAGAGAAGCGTAAAGCGAATTGGGTAAATGGCTAATGATTGAATTTGAGCTAATAAATCACGAAGAGGCGCCGGTTATATTTGAACAGGCAACGTGCCATAACGGGATGAAAATAGCGCTGGCGACATTAAATGCGCCAAAAGCGTTAAATGCCTTAAACCTCGATATGATCCGTTTGCTCGCGCCACAACTAGACGCTTGGGCAAACGACCCGCAAATAGCAATGGTTATGCTAAAAGGTGCTGGAGAGAAGGCGTTTTGTGCCGGCGGCGATGTCGTGAGTTTATATCGCGAAATGTCGTCTGATACGAGTAACGCATTGATCGAAACCTTTTTCAGTGAAGAGTACCGGTTAGATTATCAAATCCATAACTATGATAAGCCAATCCTACTATGGGGTAATGGCATCATCATGGGGGGCGGACTGGGCTTAACGGCTGGCGCAAGCCATAAAGTGATGACCGAAACGTCGCGCATCGCGATGCCGGAAATCACCATTGGCTTATACCCTGATGTGGGAGGGAGCTATTTCCTCAATAAGATGCCAAAGGGCGTTGGACTATTCTTGGGTCTCACCGCTGCAAACATTAACGCTGCGGATGCCAAGCTGGTTGGGCTCGCCGATCATTTTATGGACTCAGAAAAACTGAGCTTACTGTTACAAAACCTAGTTGAAGTGAACTGGGGCAAAACCAATGTATTAAATCATGAAAAGCTTACTCAGTTGCTGTTGTCACTAGATGAAGCGTCTCATGCGCCGCCAAAAAGCGAAATTAAACCGCTTATCAAGGTATTCGAAGCGCTCGATGAGAAAGATACTTTATCAGAGCAGGTTGAGTTTATTTTGGCGTTGGATAGCACTGACAACAAATGGCTAAGCAAGGCACAGGCTGCATTAAAGCATGGTTCACCATTAAGTGCTGCATTGGTTAAAGCGCAGCTCACTAGAAGTGCAGGCAAAACACTAAGAGACTGTTTTAAGCAGGAATTAGGAATGTCGGTAACGGCTGGCGAGTTTGGTGAGTTTCAAGAGGGTGTACGTGCGTTGCTTATCGATAAAGATGGCAAGCCCAATTGGCGATTTAAATCTGTCGCCGAGGTTACAGACGATGCAATAGAACGCTTTTTTGCACCTCGCTGGGATGAAAACGATCACCCATTGCGTGACTTATAAGGAGTGACTTAAATGGCACAAGTAGGATTTATCGGCTTAGGTAATATGGGTGGTCCAATGGCCATTAACCTATTAAAGGCTGGCCACCAAGTATGTGTATTCGATTTGAACCCAGAGGCCGTTGCGACGCTTGAAGCAAGTGGCGCGACGAAGGCGACGGTTGTGAGCGATGTATGTCGCGAAGCTGATTATGTGATCAGTATGCTGCCTGCAGGCAAACATGTTCGAGCAGTGTATACCGGTGATGACGGATTAATTAATTACCTTAGCAAAAACACACAAGTAATTGATTGCTCGACCATTGATGCTGGATCTGCTCAGTTTGTTGGCAACAAGTTGGCAGAATCGGGTATTTCATTTGTCGATGCGCCAGTGTCTGGCGGTGTGGCAGGTGCAGCGGCCGGTACCTTAACTTTTATTGTCGGTGGTAATAAAGCGGACTTTGAACGTACGCATGTGGTACTGACCAATATGGGTAAGAATATCTTCCATGCTGGAGATATTGGTGCCGGACAAGTCGCTAAGATATGTAACAATATGCTGTTATCAATACTAATGGCGGGCACAAGTGAAGCGCTGCAGATGGGTGTAGATCATGGCTTAGATCCTAAAGTATTGAGCGAAATCATGCTAAACAGCTCTGGTCGTAACTGGACGCTAGAGCTATACAACCCATGTCCTGACGTATTAGAAAATGTGCCTTCTTCGAACGGTTATAAGCCGGGCTTTATGGTTGATTTAATGGCTAAAGATCTTGGTCTTGCGATGCAATCTGCGCAGCAAACGAATTCTGCGACGCCCATGGGGGCTCTGGCGAAGAATTTGTATAACTTGATGCAAAATCAAGGCAAAGGCAGTGAAGACTTTAGTGCGATTTTTAAGCTTTATTCAGAGAAATAGGACACTATGGATATTAACAATAAAACAGTTGTGATCACCGGTGGTGCGCAAGGCTTAGGTCTTGCCATGGCGACTGAAATGGCAAAGCATGGGGCAAAACTTGCCCTGATTGATATGCAAGAAGACGTTTTAGCAGAAGCGAAGCACGAACTAGCTCAATTCGGCACCCAAGTTAACACGTATGTCGCTAATGTTAGTCAAGAATCAGACGTCGAAAATGTGTTTAATGCGATCGTAAATGACTTCGGCGATATTTCGGTATTAATTAATAATGCGGGTATTTTGCGTGACGGTTTGCTACTCAAAGCAAAAGACGGGCAAGTCATCGATAAAATGTCGCTTTCGCAATTTCAATCCGTTATTGATGTCAATCTCACAGGTGTTTTCCTGTGCGGCCGCGAAGCTGCTGTCAAAATGGTAGAAGCGGGTAACGGTGGCGTGATCATTAATATGTCGAGCGTTGCGCGCGCTGGTAATATGGGGCAAACCAATTATTCAGCGGCAAAGTCTGGTGTCGTTGCGATGACTACCAGTTGGGCTAAAGAATTAGGTCGTTTTGGTATTCGCGTGGGCGCAATTGCACCTGGTGTGATCCGTACAAAAATGACCGATGCAATGAAGCCTGAAGCCAAAGAGCGCCTAGTGAAAATGAAGCCAGTAGGGCGTCTTGGCGAAGCGCAAGAAATTGCCCATACTGCAAAATATATCATTGAAAACGATTTCTTTACGGGACGTGTCGTTGAGATTGACGGCGGCATTCGCTTGTAATGAAAAAATAGGCTTGGTTTTACAACTTGTAGTCCAAGTTCCTACTTGAGTGTGTGAAGCGGCAATGCAAATTGCCGCTTTTTTATTTGAAAGACATTAAATTAGTTAGGAGAAGTGCTTGAAGTTATCTGGAATACATCACGTCGCTGTTATTTGTTCTGACTACCAAAGATCAAAAGTGTTTTATACCGAAGTACTTGGTTTGCACGTACTCAGGGAGAACTATCGAAAAGATAGAGCGTCCTATAAATTAGATCTTGCGCTGCCTGATGGGAGCCAGGTTGAGTTGTTTTCGTTTCCAAATCCTCCCAAGCGACCATCACATCCAGAGGCGCAAGGGCTGAGGCATTTAGCATTTAGTGTATCAGATATTGATGCTTGTATTGCACACCTTGTGCAGAATCAAGTTGCTGTAGAGCCTGTTCGAATAGATGAATATACAGGCAAACGGTTTACCTTTTTCAGCGACCCTGATGGTTTGCCGCTGGAGCTTTATGAGCAATGTTAAGATGATAACTACTTTAAAAGGGCTAAATTATGTATGAGATGTTAGTGGCGATGGAAATTCATAACAGCGAGCGATATGCCAAATATCGTGAGGTGATGAAGCCAATCTTAAGACAATATGGTGGTGGATTTAGTAACGATTTTCATATTGCAGAAACCTTGCTAACAGAGGGACGGTGCCAAGCTAATCGACTTTTTACCATATATTTTCCTGATCAAGCTTCAATGGAGTCCTTCTTCAGTGATGCTGAATATGTAGAGATAAAGGCGCGATACTTTGAAGATAGCGTCAGTGGGTTTGATATTTTGGCGAGCTACATTAGGTAAGGCTAAAACAAGGAGCAAAATTGGGTAAAGTTTATTCTATGTGGGTCGATAACGTTTAATAACTCCGCGGTAAATTGAATTTGTAACAAGGATATAGGTTATGAATATAAGACCACCATATCAAATGAATAACGGCAATGTTGTAAACTCAACATCGTCAGAAAAACTACATGAAAAGGTCAGAGAAGTTGCGACAAATAGGGCCGACGATGAGCCCAATCAATTACCTAGTTCAGACAATGAATTAACTATTGATTTTTCTTACACACAATCACCAGTCACATACAGTAAAGAATTTTTTCTCAACCTAGACCTCAGCATGATTGGGCTTAAGCGCTATGGGATTCATCGAGAGCATATGGGAACGGATGAAAATGGCCATATTTATAAAGATACCTATGGTGATTTTGAAGGAAGAGAGAAAATTGACGAATTTCTAGCTATTTTCGATCGTTTGGACGAAGAACAAAAAATAAAGTTTTCCCACTTTAAACCAACTGAAGCACTTCTTGATGTTGCTAACAGATTAACTGATGAAGAGCTTGGACAGCTCACCGATTTTATTGTCGAGTCGTTGACTATCAACTTACTGGATCAAAAAAAGGATGATTATTCTACCAAGCTAATAAATAAGCTTAGCAATATGTCAGATGAGGTATTACAAGATACGGTGAAGACCATGTCTAAGCTGATGGAGCAAGCTGACAATAAAGTCTTCGCTGAACCAAATTTACCAGCTTATCTGCTTGATAAAGACGGCCATGCTGATTTCGATTTAAATGTAAGAGGTTTAGGCTTTTTTGAAGATGTAAACGCGTATGGTGACATGAACAACCAATTATTAAATGACTATGCAAAATTTGTCATTGATAACAAATTCTCAGACGGTGATCTTTTAGATCTGAACGCGCATTTAGCAAATTCTGATTTTGATACGAGTCGTGGCATATTAGATATGGCAACTTTGGTTAAGGCAAATGACCGAACTACTTTTATAGAAATGTTAAACGAAGTGGATACGCGGGAGCCGAATAACCTGTTCGCAAGATTGAGCAAACTCAATTACGAAAATGAGAATACAGAATACTTTAGAACTGACAATCGAGAATACGTTAAATTTAAAGGTGCACCAGCTGACGATAACGAAAAAAGTAGGTTATACAATCAGCTGATAAAAGCCTATGAAAATCAGGGACTCGGTTGGATGAATGACGTAATGGAGCAGTCAGAGGGTATGCCTGTGCGAGCTGAGCTCAATATGTGGCTATCTATTTTAGAAGATGTTGAAGAAAACCCCGATGCGTTTAAACGCTCAGACTCTGTTGAAACTTGGATGGAGCGCAATTTATCTGGAATTGTAAATGACTACTATCAAGGCATAAAAGAAAAGGTATTTGCGCATAATGAGGAACTAGATAACTTTCTCAATATGTCTATGCTTGAAAGAATTGAACTCGATACAATTAAACTTGACGAACAAACTTCTACAGCTGAATAGAGAAAGATCTATTACATCCCAAATATTGTTCTACACTTAATTAAGAACGAAACAAGCTTGTTAATTCAAAGGCTTGTTTCGAGGTGAGTCTTGACTATATAACGCAGCAACTTTGTTAAGGGAGAGTTTAATGCGCGGCGTGATATTTAGAGGTTTAGAAGAATTAGTTGTAGAAGCGATTGGCATGCAAGCTTGGGATGAGTTACTCGAAGCACATGCACCCGAGGGAAGGGTCTATGTTTCCCCTACATCCTACCCAGATGCAGAGCTATTTGCGTTAGCACAAGGCGTTGCTGACAAATTGAATAAGCCATTGACAGATGTATTGGCCATTTTCGGACAGTCGTTATTTGGATTTTTGGCGGAAAAGCACAAAGGTATCTCGTCAAAATTTGCGTCGTTTGAAGAGTTGGTTTTATCTATCGATAGCGTGATACACATGGAGGTAAAAAAGCTCTACGATGAGCCGAATCTCCCCTCTATTGCGGCGATAGTGAAAGATGACAAAACTATCGTATTAGAGTATTGCTCGAATCGTAAATTGTGTTTTTGTGCGGAAGGGCTACTTTATGGTGCCGCCCAATTTTACAGTCGCAAACTAAAAATTGAACATCCACAGTGCATGCACAGCGGCGCTAAACATTGCGTACTCATTCTGCATTTGGATTAATTCGATGTCTGAATATAACGACTATAAAAAGGCGTATCTAAGAGAGCGTCGTGCACGTGATGAAGTCGAGTCATTACTTGAAGAGAAAACGCGTGCGTTATATTTGGCTAACCAAACACTTGAACGTCAATTAGCGCAGCTTAAGAATCAACAAGCTGTATTAATAAACAACGAACGTATGGCGACGTTAGGGACACTATCTGCAGGCGTTGCACATGAATTAAATAACCCGCTGGCATATGTGGCGGGGAACCTTGAGTCACTTAATTACTATATCTCGCCAATCTTGCAGTTGCTTGAGACAGTAAAATTACTTGAGCGAAATGAATTGAGAGGAGAACAATTGGAAGCTCGCCTTATTGATATATATTTAAGGCAACGTATTGACGAAATTACGAATGATTTGCCGGATCTCGTTCATGACACGCTGCATGGCTGCGAGCGAATTAAAACCATAGTAAACGATTTAATGAATTTCTCCCGCTCCAATAACGATAGTTTCGGTAGGGCGTCTCTAAAGTCTATTGTTGAAGACACACTTCGTTTACTTCATGGGCAACTTAAGGGATACGAGCTAACCGTCGCGGTCGAAGATGTGCCAACTATCTTTTGCAAGGAGGGAGCGCTAAAACAAGCTATCATCAATCTTTTGGTGAATGCTAAATATGCGGTAGACATGAGCCATAAATCGCATAAATCAATAGAAGTGCTACTCGCACCGGGTAACGATCAAGATATTATCTTAAGCGTTAGCGACAACGGAATTGGAATTGATGCTGATGTGCTTCCTAGATTGTTCGATCCTTTCTTTACGACTAAGCCTGTCGGCGAAGGTACAGGCATGGGACTTGCCGTTACTCATGCGATTGTAAAAGAGCACAAAGGGAAAATAGATGTTCAGAGTCAAGAAGGAGTGGGTAGTCAGTTTACTATTTCCTTTCCTTTGGAGCAGTGAGAAGCTTGCACCTGTCCCCACTTTGTAATACGTTAATCGACTAAATTAGACATATTATCAGTGATTTTCATCTGAGGTTTTGAGCCTCATCTTTTAATTGGATACTTAAACGTAATAGGGAAATTATGACGATTGAAATGAAAGTACCCGTGTTGCCTGAGTTAATAGATACTGCAAAAATTGCAACACTCTATGTAGCTGAAGGACATCAAGTTGCAAAAGATCAAGTCTTATGTGATATCGAAACGAGTAAGGTCGTATTGGAGCTACGAGCGCCAGAAGCCAGCCGTATCGGTAAAATAGTGGTGAGCGAAGGCGATGTTTTGAAAACTGATGCGCTTATTATGTCAATCACTCCGGATCCAGAATTAAACCACTTAGTTGCACTTGAATCGAAGAGAGTTCATCAGCTGCTCAGTAATGAAGACATCACTACTGACCACGAGTTGAAAGGAAAAGGCAATATTGACGTGCAGATCGATGTATTACCCGATTTTGTCGAGAGTGCAACGGTTATTGAAATCTATGTTAAAGAAGGAGATATGGTTGCTTGTGGCGATAGGCTTTGTGATGTTTATACTGACAAGGCCATCCTTGAAGTTTGTGCTCCCAATGATGGCGTAGTGTGCGATTTTATCAAAAAGCTTGAGCAAGCAGTCGTTGCAGGTGAAACGATCGTCACTTTGTATCACCCCGAGTATATTGCGCCTGAGACTACACTTCCTGAATCGAAAGAAGATAATACTGATACCTTAATAGCTCAAGTATTGTTAGATCCAGCTTTGGATAATGAACCTTCTACGCTGGTCGAGCTTAATAGGCCTTCTCATCAGGCTACATGTGATAGTTTAGAAGCGCATAAAGACATAGCTACAGTCGAAGCAACCGATAGCACGGTTATTGACACACAGCTTAAAAATGAATCTCCCTCTCTTAGTACTCAAACTGGCGATAGCTATGTTGATTTAACAAATGACCATGTTAGTCCAGCTTCAACGGTTTTACGATCAGAGTCTGCAGTGATTGCCCATGTAAGAGAAGATTGTAGCAAAGACAGTCAAGAAGGAGGTGCTAGCTCTGGCAAAGTGTTTACGTTTGCCGCCAGTGTAATCGTTATTGCGCTGGCAGGTTATTTTTTGCTGGTATAGATTCGCGCTTGTAGCAGCTGCAAAGAAGTTAACCAGCTATTTTACTCAAAAAGGAGATTTTTAATGAGTTATAATGTCATTGCATATCAAGTTGATGCAGAAAAAGTAAAAGCGGTGTGGGGAAGTAAAGATCAGCAATTTTTGGATAGGTTTTTATCCAAATATCGAGATGAAATTGCAGAGCAAGAAGAAGAGCTGGATGTTAAGGGATATGCCGCTTGCATGGCGAATATTATAAATGGAACGAGTACAGATGAGGACGACGAAGACAACTTTATTTACGGTTATCTATATGAAATGCTGTGCCAAGAATTTGGTGAGATGGTTCGCCATGATGACTTTCTAGACATAATGGAAGATGTGACGCCATCTAATCATAAAGCATTTATTCCTATCCCCAAAAATGATGATTGGCCTGAATTCTACAGTGTCCCTCTTGAAGAATTAGAGTCGGGTCGACAGGTTTTTCTTGGTAGTGACGAGCCATATACTAACGAAACTTCCTATATAGAAACGGTGAACTTCATTTTCGATACAGCAGTTCAAAACCACAAAGCTTTGGTTTTCTTTGGTTATTGATTTGAGGTTTCAATCTACCGATTAAAATTTTTGACAATAAATACGGCGCTGTTTGGTGCAGCGTTAATTGCCTCTACATGAAAAGACGATAAGTAACAATAATCTAGCCATAGTCAGTATTCCTTGAGTTTAAGTAATCATGTTGATATGGCTAGAATAGAGAAAGAAACTTTCTCGAAACTTACAGTTCAGTAATTAATCATATAAACTCAAAATTCCTTCGTTCGTATTGCCGTTATGACTGCAAAAGCTTAGTATCAGGTAACTTCGCAAGCGTTTGAGTGCTTGGTGTATAAGAATCAAAACCGATTTGCTGAATAATTTGCTTTGAAACACACCGCGTAAATAACGATAAAGTAAAATGCTATTCGGTAATCTAAAAAGAATAAAAGGGTGAACAATGAGTGAAGAACAAAACCAACCGCAGCAAGAGACGTTGACACCAGAACAACAGCAGCAAAGATCAATACAATGGCAGCGTAGCTGCGTACAAGCTGCACAAAAACACCTCGCGGATAAAGGAGTGCTACCGCAAAGTATAATTGAAAAAGAATGTCGTTATATTGAGCCATTGGTTGCGCTTTGGAAAATCAAAGGTCAAAACGGCAAAAAGTATTGGGTGATCACAGGTAATCTACCGACGGATCATATTGAGGCTTCCGCTGCAGCGACAGCACGTGAAGCACTACGCTATTTTTCATTCCATTGGCAAATGAAAGCAGAAGAAATTATGTCTGCAAAGCCAGTAGAAAAAACACAAGCCCAGTTTGCTAATCTACTAGTAAACCGAGCTCACGGTCTATATGACCTTTTCGCTAAAGATGAACTTTGGGCTAATGAAGCATCGTAAACGGTTCCATCTTGAGTGATTGAATAGGGCATTTCAAGCGCTGTCTTGGAATGCCAGCTTCCATAAATACGTGCCCATGCGTGGAAAACCCCGACTGTAAAAATTCGGGCACTTCATCCAAAATGCATTGGATAAAAACATCTTCAAAGCCTTTGTCTTTTGCCAAGTCAACAAGTCCCCCGATCAACGAAGCATAAGCATCTCGATTACGGTGAGATTTGAATATGGCAATGCGGCTTAATAACCCGTCTTCGCATAGTCTCCCTGTGCCAACTGGCCCATCGAATTCGTCAATAATGATTAAGTGCTCAGCAGTGATATCCTGCTGATCAAATTCGACTTCTTTAGGAATATGAAGTTCATACACAAATACGCGTTCACGTATCGCTTTTAGCTCCAATTTTTTGGTTTGCCAAGTTACTCTACTGATCCTATAACTCATACTGCCCCCATCTACAGATTGCACCTGCATTCCCTGTTTAGCGACAAGCTAGAGCTTGCGAAAACCTTGAAGATAAAGGATTTCGCGGCATATTGTTATTTTTGTGAACGCGGCTATCTTGTTCTAACAGGCTCTACTCCCAGCCCTCATCGAAGTCAGCATCGGCTGGATCGCTGTCTTCAACGAAGTAGGTCCCATCATTAATCAGTTTAGTTAACGTTTGTTTAAATTCCAAACTATTTAATGCAGGAATTATTGCATTAAACTCAAACACAACATGATCGCTTAGCTGCTTTACGGCATCTAAACAATGATGGTCTAATTCATAGTTTTCACCATTAACACTGAACAAAATATGATCGTCACAGATTTGGTAAATAGCACGTACTCCACCAGCGCGATAAACCAATGGGTGATCTTTGGCGATCTCGAGAAGCTCCTGAGGATCAATTATGGGTTCTAATGGCGCGAGATCCATCTCATGTTTTGGTTCGCTGAGTGTCTTTCCAAGCCATTGACTGTATAGTGCCTTATCTTCAAGTAAAGCATTGAGCAGAGACTTTATCTGTTGTTGGTCGCTGCAGGTGACTTCGCCAATAGACGCTCTGAGTTGTAATTCTGGATCGCTAAAACGGCGTTTGCCAGCTTCCATATCAATTACGTGATCAGCAAAGCTTGAAAGTAAGTCTTTTTGATCAGGCGCTCGAAAGCCAACTGAGTAGTTTAAAGCATTCTCAACTGCATAACCTTCGTGAGGACAAGCTGGCGGAATATATAAGATATCACCCGGTTCAAGAACTGCATCAATGACCGCTTCGAATTGCTCTACTTGTAATAGACTCTTGTTGCGCGCAAATTGCTTTAGGCTGTTGTCCCGTTCGCCAACTCGCCAATGACGTTTACCTTGTCCTTGAATTATAAAAACATCATATTGATCTAAGTGCGGACCAACGCCACCACTAGGAGTCGAAAAGCTAATCATCAAATCGTCTATGCGCCAATTTGGTATAAATCTAAACGCTTCTATTAATTGTGCGGCTTGTGGGTGCCAGTGATCAACGGCTTGGACCAATAGGGTGCTGTTGCTATCGGTGAGTAAATCAAATTGTTCAAAAGGGCCGTGATGGGCTTCCCAGTTATTATTGTGATTAGTGACAATTCGAGATTCTATGCATTCTTCAGTTGCAAGGCCGGCAAGTTCTTCTGGCTCAATTGGGTCTTCAAAGTCTCGGAATCCTTGTTTGATGAGTAATGGCTTCTTTTGCCAATACTGGGCAAGAAATTGTTCGAAGGTAAGGTCATTAATTTGCAGTTGATACATAGGGAAATTCCAGTAATAAAAAAGCGAAAGAGTGCACTCTTTCGCTTATTCTATACCAAGTAGTAAAAAGCTGGTGTCGCTTTATACTTAGTTTAGTTCGTCAATGAACGCTTCAGCACGACCGATATAGTTTGCTGGCGTCATTTCTTTCATTTGTGCTTTTACTTCATTTGGCAAGTCTAGGTTATCGATGAAGTCAGCCATGATTTCTTTGTTTACGCGTTTACCACGAGTAAGATCTTTTAGCTTTTCATATGGCTTTTCGATACCGTACTTACGCATTACCGTTTGGATTGGCTCTGCAAGTAGTTCCCAGTTATCATCAAGCTCAGCAAGCAAACGATCAGCATTGACTTCTAACTTGCTAACGCCTTTTAGCGTTGCTTGATACGCGATAAGCGCATAACCCATACCAACACCTAAGTTACGTAAAACCGTTGAGTCGGTTAGGTCACGTTGCCAGCGTGAAACAGGTAGTTTTTGTGCAAGATGCGCAAAGATAGCGTTAGCAATGCCAAGGTTACCTTCAGAGTTTTCAAAGTCGATAGGGTTAACTTTGTGAGGCATTGTTGAAGAACCAATCTCACCAGCAATGGTTTTTTGCTTGAAGTGGTTTAGCGCGATATAACCCCAAACGTCACGGTCAAAGTCAATTAAGATAGTATTGAAGCGTGCAATCGCATCGAATAGCTCAGCGATATAGTCATGCGGTTCGATTTGCGTTGTGAATGGGTTCCAAGTCAAACCTAGGCTTGATACAAAACGTTCACTGTGTGCATGCCAATCGTAATCTGGGTAAGCGCTTAGGTGAGCATTATAGTTGCCAACGGCACCATTGATTTTACCAAGCATTTGTACGTTAGCGATTTGCTGGCGTTGGCGTTGCAGACGAACATACACGTTTGCAAACTCTTTACCCATGGTTGATGGTGAAGCAGGTTGGCCGTGTGTACGAGTCATCATTGGAATTGACTTATACTCAACCGCTTTGTCTTTGATTGCGCTCAGTAGCTCATCACAGTATGGCAGTAATACCGTGTCACGCGCTTCAGTTAGCATTAGGCCATGAGAAAGGTTGTTGATGTCCTCAGAGGTACATGCAAAATGAATAAATTCATTGACGGCATTTAGCTCGGCATTGTCAGCTACTTTTTCTTTAAGAAGGTATTCTACAGCTTTAACGTCGTGGTTAGTGGTGCGCTCAATCTCTTTTACGCGTGCTGCGTCTGCTTCGCTGAAGTTTTCAACGATGCTATCAAGAAGTGCGTTGGCTTCATCGCTGAAAGCAGGTACTTCTTTAATGGCGTCGCTGCTCGCTAGCGCTTGTAGCCAACGAACTTCTACGATGACGCGGTATTTGATCAAGCCAAATTCACTGAAGATGCTTCTCAGTTCTTTGGTCTTGCTACCATAGCGACCATCCACAGGAGAGATAGCGGTTAACGCTGAAAGCTCCATAATAACTCCTAACTATTTGTTTTTGAACGATACTTAGATAGTGGTATTAGAACCACTACGAATTTTATACCAACTTGATTAATTAAGTGGTCTACTTTGAGGCGATAAAATCTAGTCGATAACACCGCTTCCGCATCCTGCTCACGCTAAGGTACCTACATCCATATAGGCAAGGCGAAAATTTTGCTATTTAGTTGTTCTAAATAAGAAATTCTTAGCCCTGTTAGCGTCAGATTTGCTCCTTCAAATTGAGCAAGTATTAAGACAAATTGGTATTACATATAACTTTTTGCAGCAGTAATGATTTTCTTTTTCGCAAAAAAGAAATGACGACGTTTACCGCCGAGCTGGCGCCACAATACTGCACTACGGATCCCCGCAAGTAATAGCGCCCGAATTTTTTGTTGTGTTGCTGTTTGTTTTAATAGCTCAGGCTTACCGAATACTTGGATCTTAGGGCCAAGAGGGCTTATTACTTGACCGTAAATGTCGGCAAGTGCGGCAACAACTTGGCTTTCACAGATATCAAAGTGTAATAACTGGCGCTCAACTTGCTGAATTTTTTGTGCTAACAAATCAAGAGATTTGCTATCGTTACTTAGCACTCGCTCTAATTGCATCATCGCGCCAACATATTTAACCATTTCAACGTCTTTTTCGCCGCCAGCCGAAAGCTGCTCAATTAGCGTTCGACAGCCTGTTTTGATGGCAAATTTGTCTGGGTAAACGTCCTCTGGGCGTTCAGGAGAAGTATTAATAATGCTTTTTAAAAAGCCCTCAACTTCATTTTCATTGAAGGTGCCGTAACGCGCACATTTTTGTACCAGTTTACTGATCTGACACATTGCCGCCAGAGGCATTACGTATTGGTTTTGCATTATTTAATCACCGACTCAATAATACCGCCGCCAAGGCACACGTCATTTGCGTAGAATACCGCAGATTGTCCGGGAGTTACGGCTTTTTGTGGCTCATCGAATAGCACACGTGCCATACCATCTTGGCCAACTAATAACGTACAAGGGATGTCGGTTTGGCGATAACGTGTTTTTACCGTGCAGCGAGTTGTACCTTGCGGACCTACGCGGTCGACCCAATGTAGTTGATTTGCGTTTAGACCATTGCTGAACAGGCGAGGGTGGTTTTTACCTTGACCAACAACCAGTACATTACGTTCGATATCTTTATCTACCACATACCAAGGTTCGCCGTTGCCTTCTTTAGAACCACCAATTAATAGACCCTTACGTTGACCTAGCGTGTGGTACATCAAGCCTTCATGTTCACCAACATGATTACCTTCGCAATCTTCAATCACACCAGGCTGCGCGGGCAAAAATTTGGCAAGGAAGTCTTTAAATTTGCGCTCACCGATAAAGCAGATCCCGGTTGAATCTTTTTTATCGTGTGTGATTAAGCCTTGGTCTTCTGCAATTTTACGCACTTCTGGCTTTTCAATTTCACCCACAGGGAAGAGTGTTTGCGCAATATGTTCATGGCTTAATGTGTAAAGGAAATAGCTTTGATCTTTGTTCTCGTCATCTCCACGAAGCATAACGAATTTACCGTCACGCTCTGCGCGACGAACATAGTGGCCAGTTGCGATATAGTCTGCCCCCAACGCTTCTGCTGCAAACTGTAAAAAGGCTTTAAATTTGATTTCTTTGTTGCACATGATGTCTGGGTTTGGTGTACGGCCAGCCTTGTATTCTTCAAGGAAGTGTTCAAACACATTATCCCAGTATTCAGCAGCAAAGTTTACGGTGTGTAGCTCAATACCTAGCTTATCACACACTGCCTGGGCATCTTTTAGATCATCAGCTGCTGCACAATACTCATCATTGTCATCTTCTTCCCAGTTCTTCATAAACAGGCCTTCTACTTGGTAGCCTTGTTGTTTTAAAAGGTAGGCAGATACAGAAGAATCTACACCGCCGGACATTCCGACAATGACTTTAATGTGACTATTATCGCTCATAATTTCGCTATTAATCTTAATGCTCAGATAGAAAGCGCTTATTATACTCAAATCTCTTTAAATTGCACGTCCGTGAGGCGTTCAAGCGCAGGAGAAAAGTCCTAGTAGGAAATGCTAAAGCACTCGATATTCACCGTTTTTAAGATCGCCCAGACTATATTTACCTATTTGTGCGCGAATAAGTCTAAGCGTGGGATGACCAATATGCGCCGTCATACGACGAACTTGTCTATTACGCCCTTCTTTGATGGAGATAGAAAGCCAGGTTGTTGGGATATTTTTGCGTTCTCTTATCGGCGGGTTACGCGGCCAAACATTGGGCTCAGTTATTACTTCCACTTTGGCAGGTAAAGTTGGACCATCTTTTAGTTCTACACCGTTTCTTAGCGCGTTTAGGCATTCGCTACTTGGCTCTCCTTCGACCTGAACCCAGTAGGTTTTATATGTCGATTTTTTAGGAGAAGTCAGGGTGTTTTGTAATTTACCGCAGTTGGTAAGTAGCAATAGCCCCTCACTATCTCTATCCAAGCGACCTGCAGCATAGACATCTTTGATATCAATAAAATCAGCCAATGTTTGACGATTTTGATCATCAGTAAACTGACACAAAACATCAAAAGGCTTATTAAATAGAACGACTTTTACTTGCTCTGGCGGTAGGGCGGGTTTTGACAGCCGATTAGTTATTGGCTTTTTCCGTGCTGTGTTGTGTCTAGAGAATGCGGGCTTATTAGCATGTGATTTTCTTTTGTTATTTGTATTGGCTCTACTACTTGTGTTCATCGCCACATTCCTAAGGTTCACGAAAAATGGCATTTTAGCGCAATTGCTCCTGAGTGTCGCCTGCAAGCAAAAAAGCGACCCTCAGGCCGCTTTTTGACTGTTATCCGAAGATTACAGTGACGCTAGTACGTCGTTAAATACCGCAGAAGGACGCATAGCTGCGAACGCTTTGTCATCTTCAGGCTGGTAATAACCACCAACATCCATTGCTTGACCTTGTGCTTCATTTAGTGCTGCAACAATATCAGCTTCTTTTGCTGTTAGTTCCGCAGCAACATTTTCAAACTTAGCTTTAAGCTCTGCATCTTTGTCTTGTGCAGCCAGCTCTTGAGCCCAGTACATTGCAAGGTAAAAATGGCTACCGCGGTTATCAAGCTCTTTCACTTTACGTGAAGGTGACTTGTTTTCATCTAAGAATTTAGCCGTTGCTGCGTCTAGTGTGTCTGCAAGTACTTGTGCCTTAGCATTACCCGTTGTTTGGCTCAAATGCTCAAAAGAAGCAGCAAGTGCAAGGAACTCACCTAGCGAGTCCCAACGCAAGTGGTTTTCTTTTTCGAACTGTTGAACGTGTTTAGGCGCAGAACCACCCGCACCAGTTTCAAATAAGCCACCGCCATTCATTAGTGGAACGATAGATAGCATTTTTGCACTCGTACCAAGCTCTAAAATTGGGAATAGGTCAGTTAGGTAATCACGTAACACGTTACCCGTTACTGAAATAGTATCTTCGCCCTTTTTCATGCGCTCTAGAGAGTATAGTGTTGCATCCACTGGTGCTTTGATTAAGATTTCAAGGCCATCAGTGTCATGCTCTGGCAGATATGCGTTTACCTTTTTGATAAGTTCAGCGTCGTGAGCACGGGCTTCGTCTAACCAGAAAACGGCAGGTGTATTCGTTGCGCGAGCACGGTTAACCGCTAGTTTTACCCAGTCTTTGATCGGTGCATCTTTCACCTGACACATACGCCAGATGTCGCCTTCTGCAACAGTGTGCTCAAGTAAAGTGTTGCCCGCCGCATTTACAACGCGGATTGTGCCAGCTGATGGCGCTTCAAACGTTTTGTCGTGTGAACCGTACTCTTCCGCTTTTTGTGCCATTAGACCGACGTTAGGGATCGTACCCATAGTACGTGGGTCAAATGCACCGTTTTCTTTACAGAAATCAATCGTTGCGCCGTACACACCTGAGTAACAACGATCTGGGATCACAAAAGCCGTATCTTGTTGTTTACCTTCAGCATTCCACATCTGACCGCTTGAACGAATTGCAGCAGGCATTGATGCATCAATGATCACGTCACTAGGTACATGCAGGTTTGTAATACCACGGTCTGAGTCTACCATCGCGATATCAGGTGCTGTCTCGTAAACGGCTGCAAGGTCTGCTTCGATTTCTTTGCGCTTCGCGTCGTCCAACGACTCAATTTTTGAGTACACGTCGCCAACACCGTTGCTTGCGTCAACACCGATTTCAGCAAATGTCGCCGCATGCTTTTCGAATACGTCTTTGTAGAATACTTTTACAGCATGACCAAAGATGATTGGATCTGACACCTTCATCATGGTTGCTTTCATGTGTAGCGAGAATAAAACGCCTTTATCTTTTGCTTCTTGTACTTGTACTGCTAAGAATTCACGTAGTGCCTGTACACTCATACGAGAGGCGTCAATGATTTCACCCGCAAGTAGTGGCGTGCTTTGTTTTAGTACGGTGATGTCACCATTGTTCGCTACGTGCTCAATACGAACATCAGTCGCTTCAGCAACCGTTACCGACTGTTCAGAACCGAAGAAGTCACCGTCAGCCATTGATGCAACATAAGACTGTGAGTCTTTAGACCAAGCACCCATTGAATGCGGGTTTTTACGAGCATAGCCTTTGACTGAAGTTGGAGCACGGCGGTCTGAGTTACCTTCACGAAGTACAGGGTTTACTGCACTACCTTTGATTTTGTCATAACGCGCTTTAACATCGGCTTCTTCGTCTGTTTTTGCTTCAGAAGGATACTCTGGAAGCGCGTAACCTTTAGCTTGCAATTCTTTAATTGCTGCACGAAGTTGTGGAATTGAAGCACTGATATTAGGTAACTTGATGATGTTAGCTTCAGGCGTTTTAGCAAGTGCACCTAGCTCAGCGAGTGCATCACCAATACGTTGTTCTTCTTTTAAGTACTCAGGGAAAGTCGCAATAATACGTCCTGCAAGTGAAATATCGCGAGTTTCAACTTCGATATTTGCAGGCTTAGTGAATGCTTGGATGATTGGCAATAGCGAGTAAGTTGCGAGAGCCGGGGCTTCATCTGTTTTGGTATAGATAATTTTCGATGTCATCATCATTCCTAGATAGTTGTGGGCTTTTACGCCGTTCAACAATTGCTAATAGGACTAAGCAACGCAATTTTCACACTCAACAACGTGTCGTTGTCGCTGGTTAAAACGGGACCAGTTCACTAAGCGATTAATGAAAGGTGCAAAAAACCTCGACAATCCTCGTTAGAATCGATGCCTAGGTAGCGCAGCATTAGCAAGTTTGTTAGGTATTTATACTTTTGGCTTATTACAATAACTGGTATTCATTCAGCATTGAAATGCATCAAGTAGCAATATCTAATCAACCTGAAATTGACTTTGCAAGCGTGCTTTAGTCTAACAGTGTTTGCATATGGGGGCTAATTATTAAATTTAAAGTGTAAAAGTGAAAAGTTATAACAAACGTGATAAGGAGAGATTGAAGATTTCTTTTAGTTATTGTGCAGATATTCAAAAAAGAGGAATAAGCGAGCACTCATGTAACCCGCTTTAGCCAAAAACTACGTTAACACTTAAACAACATCTTCCGTAATTGGAGCGATGTTGGTTGCGTGTAGACCCTTAGGTCCTTGTTGTAGCTCGAATGATACATCCTGACCAGCTTTAAGCGTCTTGTATCCATCCATTACAATCGTTGAGTAATGAGCAAAGATATCTTCGTCACTGCCGTCTTCTACGATGAAACCAAACCCTTTGGCGTTATTGAACCATTTGACTTTTCCGCAAGCCATACTTCTACATCCTTCTATAAGTTGACTAAATTAATGTTAATCTACTCTTTTAATTTTGCTAAACTGCCCATAGATTAGACAGTCATGTAAGACTGTAGTTTATATGAGCAAGCAGTCAAGTTTTTTGCTCTTTTTTTTAACATTTTATTTATTTCTCAAATCTATTTGCTTGAGTATATAAGACAAGACTATATTTATTATGAGTGGGACAAAAGATTCGGGTGTATTGGACGCCGTTCGCGAGGAACAGAAGCAGCAGCTTCAACCGCCGCGAAAATATAAAGTGATTTTAAACAATGATGATTACACGCCCATGGATTTTGTTGTCGAGGTATTGACGACATTCTTCAATATGGATAGCGAGAGAGCAACTGAGGTGATGCTTGAAGTGCATCACAAGGGAAAAGCGGTATGTGGAGTATACCCTGCTGACATAGCCCATACCAAGGCTGAGCAGGTAAACCGATATGCTCGTGACAACGAGCACCCGCTGCTCTGTAGTTGTGAGCAGGAATAACCTATAAATTTCTTGTTGGGGGTTGCCAATGCTAAACAAAGACTTAGAACTTACTCTTAACGCCGCGTTTCGCGAGGCCCGTTCTCGCCGTCATGAATTTATGACGGTTGAGCATTTATTACTTGCATTGATCGATAACCCCTCTGCTAGTGAGGCGCTTGATGCCTGTGGTGTCGATATGGATACCTTGAAGCGCGAGTTATCAGAGTTTATTGATGAAACAACGCCTGTTATTCCTGATTTAGAGGAAGACAGAGAAACACAACCAACACTTGGTTTTCAGCGTGTATTACAACGCGCTGTATTCCATGTTCAATCATCTGGTCGCTCAGAAGTAACAGGGGTAAACGTGCTTGTCGCGATTTTTTCTGAGCAAGAAAGCCAAGCTGTTTATTTACTTAAGAAAGCCGACGTTAGTCGTCTAGATATTGTTAATTTCATTAGTCACGGTATCTCTAAAATTGAAGATGATCACGAGCGAGACGATCATGAAGAGATGCAAGACGATAGCGGTGAAATGCAACAGGAAGAGAAAACCAAGCTGGAAAATTTCACTTCTAATCTAAATATTCAAGCGGAATCTGGACGTATTGATCCGTTGGTTGGTCGTGATGAGGAAGTTGAGCGTACGGTTCAGGTGCTGTGCCGTCGTAAGAAAAATAACCCGTTACTCGTTGGTGAAGCGGGGGTTGGTAAAACCGCGATTGCTGAAGGTTTAGCTTATCGGATCGTCAATAATCAGGTACCTGATGTAATCGCTGACGCTGTGGTTTACTCACTGGATATGGGAGCATTACTTGCGGGTACAAAATATCGCGGTGACTTTGAGAAACGTTTTAAAGCGCTACTGAAAGAACTTCAGTCAAAGCCTCATGCGATATTATTTATTGACGAAATCCATACCATTATCGGCGCTGGCGCTGCTTCAGGTGGTGTGATGGATGCATCTAATCTAATTAAGCCACTGTTATCGAGTGGACAGCTTCGCTGTATGGGTTCGACAACATATTCTGAATTCAAGAATATCTTTGAGAAAGACAGAGCATTAGTGCGCCGCTTCCAGAAAATCGACGTGGTTGAACCAAGTGTTGAAGATACCACGAAGATCTTACATGGCTTGAAAGAGCGTTATGAAGAGCACCACGGTATTCGTTACACGCAAAAAGCGTTAAAAGCGGCAGCTGAGCTGAGCGCTAAATATATTAATGAGCGTCATTTGCCTGACAAAGCAATCGATGTCATTGATGAAGCGGGTGCAAGTCAAAGGCTACAGCCAACTTCAAGACGGAAGAAAACGATTAATGTGTCGGACATTGAAGCTATTGTGTCTAAAATGGCGCGTATTCCACAGCAAAGCGTATCATCTAGTGATAAAGAAACGCTTAAGAATCTTGATCGTAACTTAAAGATGTTGGTGTTTGGCCAAGATGAGTCGATTGACGCGTTAACATCAGCTATTCGCTTATCACGCTCAGGTCTTGCTAATGAAGACAAGCCTGTTGGTTCATTCTTGTTTGCAGGTCCTACTGGGGTTGGTAAAACCGAAGTAACCAAGCAACTTGCTAAGTGTATGGGCATAGAGTTTATTCGCTTCGATATGTCTGAGTACTCTGAGCGCCATGCCGTTAGCCGCCTAATTGGTGCGCCTCCGGGATATGTTGGCTTTGAGCAGGGTGGACTGTTGACCGAGGCTGCAATCAAGCATCCTCATGCAGTGGTGTTGCTCGATGAAATAGAGAAAGCACACCCAGACATCTACAACATTCTATTGCAGGTTATGGATCATGGTACGCTAACAGACAACAATGGTCGTAAGGCAGACTTTAGAAACATTGTTTTGGTGATGACAACAAATGCGGGTGTGCAAGAGACTGTTCGTCAATCGATTGGATTCCAGCAGCAAGACTACTCTCATGATGCCATGGTAGAAATCAATAAGGTGTTCACACCAGAGTTTAGAAACCGCTTGGATAACATCATTTGGTTCAACCACCTAGAGAAAGAAGTTATCTTGCAAGTTGTTGATAAATTCATTGTTGAATTGCAAGCGCAGCTTGATAAGAAGTCTGTTAATCTGGAACTTACGGCGCAAGCACGAGATTGGCTGGCAGATCTTGGTTACGACAAGGCAATGGGGGCTCGTCCAATGGCGAGGGTTATTCAGGACAACTTGAAAAAGCCTCTTGCCAATGAAATCTTGTTTGGTCATTTGTCTGATGGTGGGACGGTAAAAGTCACAGTGAAAGACAACAAGTTGTCCTTTGATTACCAAACGGAAGCGGTGTCAGCATAAGACCTTTGAACTATAGGATAAAAGCCCAGTACTGCTGGGCTTTTTGTTATCACTCAGTTTGATGCGGCATTACCGTCTCTCAAACTCAGTGTTAGTCGTTCGTGTATACTAATTGCTTGAATGAACTTGGTATACCTAAGTAACATCAGTATGTTGAAATCGCTTGGGTATCAACGAGTTTACGGCATCAACCTAGTATAAATCTACACACGCAGATTAACGAGCACGGAAGACCATGGTGCTCCCTTTGAACGCTGAGGTTAGGGCTAGATAATAAACCCAAACGACAAAAAGCCCAGAATAGCTGGGCTTTTTGTTATCACTGAGTTTGATGCGGCATTACCGTCTTTTAAACTCAGCGTTAGTCGTTCGTGTATACTAATTGCTTGAATGAACTTGGTATACCTAAGTAACATCAGTATGTTGAAGTCGCTTGGGTATCAACGAGTTTACGGCATCAACTTAGTATAAATCTACACACGCAGATTAACGAGCACGGAAGACCATGGTGCTCCCTTTGAACGCTGAGGTTAGGGCTAGATAATAAATTCAAACGACAAAAAGCCCAGAATAGCTGGGCTTTTTGTTATCACTGAGTTTGATGCGGCATTACCGTCTCTCAAACTCAGTGTTAGTCGTTCGTGTATACTAATTGCTTGAATGAACTTGGTATACCTAAGTAACATCAGTATGTTGAAGTCGCTTGGGTATCAACGAGTTTACGGCATCAACTTAGTATAAATCTACACACGCAGATTAACGAGCACGGAAGACAATACGTCCCTTTGATAGGTCGTAAGGCGTCATTTCAACAGTAACTTTGTCACCAGTCAAAATACGGATGTAGTTTTTGCGCATTTTTCCAGAAATATGTGCAACAACCACGTGACCATTTTCTAGTTCAACACGGAACATTGTGTTTGGTAGCGTGTCAAGGACCGTGCCTTGCATTTCAATTACGTCTTCTTTCGCCATGTGTAGCGTATCACCTCTTGGTTAAATTAAACGATGCAGATTTTGCCCAAAAGCGGGGAATAAGTAAAGTTACAAGCTGATTTTTTGTTAATTTGGTCGTTTATTCAGCCAGTTTTACTAAAGTTTTTCGCTTCTATTCCTAACGCATCTCAAAATCTGGAGCCATATTACTAGGCAAGGGCGCTATTCTAGCATAGGAAAGTCTGCTAGTAACGCATGTTTTTTGTCCATGCAACGGGATAATAAGGGTGTAAAAGGAGAAGTATTCCTGCATTTGAGCTTAAGCATGCAGGAATACTAAGCACTAATCACAAGATTGCGGGGGAGCGGGATCAATATCTTGCCAAATATCTTTAACTAACTTTTGTGCTGGAATAAATTGGGTTTTGTAACGCATTTTCTTGCACTCGTCGATTTGATAACCTAAGTACAAGTACGGTTTATTCTGTTTCGCCGCCTGTTCTAATTGAGCCATGATCATGATAGTACCGATACTTAGTGATTCATACTCAGGATCGAAAAAGGTGTAAATAGCAGATAATGAATAAGGCATTGAATCTGTGACCGCCACTGCAATTAATTTATCTTTGTGCCATAGCTCGATAAAGACGATGTTCATCCAACGACAAAATAAGAAGCTTTCGTACTGGAGACGGTTAGGTGGGTACATAGAGCCATCGCTGTGGCGTAGACTGATATATTTCTCGTATAACGGATAGTATTCAGGCCGCTCCTGATGGCTAATAATAAGCTGATAATCTTGTTTTAATTTATTACGTTTGCGTTTTTGAGATTTACTCGGTTTAAATTCTTGAGTTAATACTCTTACTGATTGACAAGCAGAGCATGCGGGACAGTGCGGACGATAAATCTGGTCTCCACTGCGGCGAAACCCTAATGCTAACAATTGTTCAAATCTATCTGGGCTGTAACAATTTGGGTCTAGAATAACCAGTAACTGTTCCTTCTGCTCAGGTAAATAACTACAACTAAATTGTTGGCTCAGTCCGATTTTAGAAGGAAAGTGTTCATTCATAGATAGCTTTCAACTCCTGAGGCTGCCACATTGATGATGGGATCTCAAATCGATCCGCCAATCTAAGTCTAGTCAAAAACTCGCTCCTTGGTACAACTTTTAATCCCAAACTTGTTAAATAAGGATTTTCGAGTTGGCAATCAATAAAATGTGCTTGATGGGCTTTGAGCCAATTAACCAGTGCCCACATCGCCATTTTGGACGTATTAGGTAAGGTGTGGAACATAGATTCACCACAAAATACACCGGACTGCATGATGCCATAGAGCCCGCCAACGAGGTTGCCTTTATCCCATACCTCCACACTATGTGCTAATCCCTGAATGTGCGCTTGCTGATACGCAGCCAACATCGCATTCGTGATCCAAGTTCCTTCAGCGGCCATTCGTTGATTTCTACAAGCTTGAATCACTTGTGAAAAGGCGGTATTGATTGTGACGGTCGGACTGAGTTTGCGTTGGGCTTTTCTTAGCGTTTTACCACAATGAAAATCTTGAAGCTCCAAGATCCCGCGTTCGCTTGGGCTCCACCACATGATTGGCTCACCTTCATTAAACCAAGGAAAGATCCCATTGGCATAAGCGTTTTTCAGTCGTTTTACCTGTAAACACCCGCCAATGGCAAGCAGTCCATCTGGTTCAGACAAGGCATAGTGATTTGGCGGAAAGCGAAAGTCATCGCGGGCGAGATGGAACAGTTGTTGGATCATTGAACAAACTACAAGATTGTTATTTATTTCAATATAGCAAATTAAGGCAAGGAGGGAAGAGGGCCAGTCTAGACCGACCCATTTATCTATTATTTTTGGCTGTCTAAGAAGCGCTCTGCATCTAGTGCTGCCATACAGCCTGTACCAGCTGAGGTAATTGCTTGACGGTAAATGTGGTCAGACACATCACCTGCTGCAAATACACCTTCAACACTAGTCTGTGTTGCATTACCATTGAGGCCTGATTGCACTACCAAATAACCATCTTTCATCTCTAGCTGGCCCTCAAACATATCTGTGTTTGGTTTGTGACCAATCGCGATGAAAACACCAGCAAGATCAAGCTGCTCTGTCGCTTCTGAATCAGCATCTTTGATACGAATACCAGTAACACCCATCTCATCACCTAGCACTTCATCTAGTGTGCGATTTAGGTGTAATACTACGTTACCGTTCGCCGCTTTATCCATTAAGCGATCGGCAAGAATTTTCTCACTACGGAAAGAATCGCGGCGGTGAATAACATGTACTTCTTCAGCGATATTTGATAGGTAAAGTGCTTCTTCAACCGCGGTATTACCACCACCAACAACCGCAACCTTTTGACCACGATAGAAGAATCCATCACAAGTTGCACAAGCAGATACGCCACGGCCTTGGAACGCTGTTTCAGACTCAAGACCAAGGTATTTAGCAGATGCACCTGTTGCGATGATTAACGCATCACAAGTATAAGTGCCTTGATCGCCAGTGAGTGTGAAAGGGCGCTTCGTCACGTCAACTTTGTTGATGTGATCGAAAATGATTTCAGTTTCAAAGCGCTCTGCATGCTCTTTCATACGGTCCATAAGAGCTGGACCCGTTAAACCATGTGCATCACCAGGCCAGTTCTCGACTTCAGTAGTTGTAGTCAGCTGACCACCTTGCTGCATACCTGTGATTAGTACTGGGTTTAAATTTGCCCGTGCTGCGTATACCGCGGCAGTGTAACCCGCAGGACCCGAACCTAAAATCAACAGTTTGCAGTGTTTTGCATCGCTCATGTAATTTTCCTAACTAAATTCTAAAAAATGCTATTAAGCAAAAGTTTGTTCGATTCTATGTAATTCAATAGGGAAGTAAATAAAAAACCGTAATCTGATTTGGTATAAATTGGCAAGTTGTCAAAAAATTTGTACTGTTTTGTTTTAAATCGACTACAGATTGAGCAATCTTGTTCGGGACTAGCAAAAAACAGCAGTATTTCATGACCTCAGGTTTTTTTTTTGATATGTTTTAGAGAATTTTGTTTTGCTATCAAGAGTTGATAGCCTAATTGAAAAGGTACATATGGCATTTTGGCAGAATACCCCAGGCTTCGGGTTAAGTGCACAAGATTGTGAGGTGTTAACTGATGCTAAGCAATATCATCAGACACTTTTACAACTGATCTCACAGGCAAAAACGCGTATTTATATCACCGCACTTTATTTACAAGATGATGAGGCGGGTCGTGAGATATTGCACGCATTGCACGAGGCTGCACAGCAAAATCCAGACTTAACGGTAAAAGTGTTGGTTGATTTTCACCGTGCGCAACGCGGCCTCATTGGCGCTGAAAAGTCAGAAGGCAACGCCAAGCTATATTGTGATTTAAAAGAGCAACTGGACACTCAAGTTGAAGTGTATGGTGTGCCGGTAAAAGCAAAAGAACTTTTTGGCGTGTTGCATTTAAAAGGCTTTGTTATTGACGATATCCTGCTTTATAGCGGTGCTAGTTTAAATAATGTCTATTTGCATCATGATGAAAAATACCGTCTAGACCGCTATTTTGTGATTAAACAAGCACAGCTCGCGGATAGCTTTTGCCACTTTACCGATCAAGTGCTGATAGCGTCTGACGCAGTACCTAGACTCGACATCCGTCCATTACCTACTTTACTCGACATTCGTACTGAGCAAAAACAGCTGATGAAACAGTTGAAAAAGGCCAGTTATGATATTTCAAAGGCGAACAGTCGAGAAGGTCTTACGGTTCGTCCATTTTTAGGTTTTGGTCGTAGAACTAATAAGCTAAACCGTCTTATTAAGGCGCTTTTCGATACCACAGAACAAGAGTTAGTGCTTTACACCCCTTACTTCAATTTTCCGGCTCCTTTACTTCGCTCATTACGTCGTTTACTGAAAACAGGTAAAAAGGTGACAATAGTGGTGGGGGATAAAACGGCAAATGATTTCTATATCAGTCCAGAGCAGCCATTTAGCCGAATTGGAGCGCTTCCGTATTTGTACGAAACCATTTTGTATAAATTTATCAAGTCGCAACGCCGCTTCATAACTGCCGGATTGCTGGATGTGTATCTGTGGCAAGATGGCAACAACTCGTTTCACTTGAAGGGAGTGAGCAAAGATGGCGATACGCATTTAATGAGTGGTCATAACCTCAACCCAAGGGCATGGGGGTTAGATATTGAAAATGGCATTCTAATAGAAGATCTCGATAAAGCATTGTTGCCTCAAATCGAGTTAGAAAAGCAAGAGATCTTAAAACATTGCCGTCGCATCGAAAGCCACGATGATCTCGAGACATTGGCGGATTATCCTGCACCTGTGAAAAAACTCCTTGGCCAGGCTAAGCGTGTGAAAGTCGACTTTATTATCAAGCGTTTTATTTAATTCAAACACTGTCAGTTTTTTAAAAAGGGACGAGCGTCCCTTTTTTACTTTCTTATTTTTGATTATACGCTTCGTTGTGTGAGCTTGCTGCGCGACCTGATGGATCGGCATTGCGCTGGAAAGACTCGTCCCAAGCAAGCGCTTCGGGCGTTGAACACGCCACAGACTTGCCGTGAGGAACACACTTAGCTGCCGCTTCTCCTGGGAAATGCGACTCAAAAATGGTGCGATAATAATAGGCTTCTTTGCTATCCGGTGTATTGATTGGATAGCGGTAGTGGGCGTTTTCAAGATCCGAATCGCTCACTTGCTGATTGACATACTCTTTTAGCGAATCGATCCAGCTATAGCCTACGCCATCAGAAAATTGTTCTTTTTGGCGCCACAAAACGTCATCGGGTAAATAGCCATCAAACGCCTCACGGATAATGTGTTTTTCGATACGGCCATCTTTACACATTTTATAGTCTGGGTTGGTACGCATGGCAATATCGATAAATTCTTTATCTAAGAAGGGAACACGTGCTTCAACCCCCCAAGCTGCCATCGACTTATTTGCACGTAAGCAATCAAACATATGCAGTTTCGAGACCTTTCGGTTTAGCTCGTTGTGAAACTCCTCTGCATTTGGTGCTTTGTGGAAATACAAATAGCCGCCAAATAGTTCATCAGCCCCTTCACCCGATAACACCATTTTAATGCCCATAGCTTTAATGTAGCGTGCCATGAGGTACATAGGAGTAGAAGCGCGAATGGTTGTGACATCGTAGGTCTCTAGGTGATAGACCACCTCTTTAAGGGCATCGAGCCCTTGTTGGACGGTAAAGTGAATGGGATGGTGAACTGTGCCGATTTTATCCGCTACCTTTTGTGCCGCAGCGAGATCGGGTGAGCCTTCCAAGCCAATGGAAAATGAGTGAAGTTTTGGCCACCAAGCATCGGAAGCATCATCATCTTCGATACGCTTTGCTGCGAACTTTTGTGTGATAGCGGAAATCACAGAAGAATCGAGACCACCAGACAACAACACGCCATATGGCACATCGCACATCAATTGGCGTTTTACTGCGGCTTCTAGCCCATTTTTAACCGCTTCGGGGCTGGCCTCATTGTCTTTTACAGCACTAAACGCTTGCCAGTCGCGTTGGTAATACTCTCTTGGACCCCCTTCTTTTGAATACCAATAATGGCCAGGAGGAAACTCTTCAATTTGTGTACAAATAGGTGTGAGCGCTTTCATTTCGCTGGCGACATAGAGGTTACCGCTTTGATCACGGCCAGTGTAAAGTGGAATGATACCGATATGGTCACGACCAATTAAAAAGGCATCTTCCGTTTCATCGTACAAACAAAATGCAAAAATTCCATTGAGATCATCTAAAAACTCAGGGCCTTTTTGCTTGTATAGCGCCAAGATCACTTCACAGTCTGACTCTGTTTGAAATTCAAATGGAACGGTCAGTGCTTTTGCAAGCTCTTTATGATTATAAATTTCACCATTTACCGCCAAAATATGTGTTTTTTCAGGGTTAAATAATGGTTGTGCGCCGCTAGAAACGCCGACAATTGCCAAACGTTCATGAACTAGGATGGCTTTTTCACTTGAATATACCCCTGACCAGTCGGGGCCACGGTGTCTTAATTTTTTTGACATTTCGATCGCTTGCTCACGAAGAGCAAGGGGGTCGGTCTTGATGTCAAGTACGCCGAAAATTGAACACATATTTCCTCATTCCTATTTATGTGTTGATAATATCAACAAATTATTATTGCTCACGGAAGCATAGTTACCATGAGATAGTTTAAGTTCTACCAAAAATAATTTGATAAGTCACACAATGAAATAGAGAAAATGTGAATTTTTTGTGATGTGCAATGGTGCAATCTTGCACCATTGTAGGGCGATTCTTATTAGTGTGTCGTTCCAGCGACAAGCTTAATATCTTGCTTTTGTGTAATGGCACTGGTTAATAGGATTTTTATTCCTTTAACTAGGGTGTCAATGTCCATACTGGGTGCACCAGGGTGGTGCGCCGCTTGGGAGGGCAAGTATGGAATATGCACAAAGCCACCACGGCACGCTAAGTCATGTGTACTAAGATAGTGCAGTAATCCATACATCACATGGTTGCACACGTAAGTGCCCGCAGTATTAGAAATACTTGCAGGAACTCCCGCCTGAATCGCACTACTTAGCATACTTTTTATTGGTAAAGAGGCAAAGTAAGCATCGGGTCCGTGTGTAACGACTGGTGTATCTATCGGCTGGTTTCCTGCGTTGTCGGCTATTCTGGCATCGTTAACGTTAATCGCGATACGTTCGATGGAGATATCACAGCGTCCACCAGCCTGGCCTAAACAGATCACGATGCTTGGGTGATACTTATCTATCGCTTGTGTTAAAGACTCAATACTTTTGTCAAATTCACAAGGTAACTCTTTTGTGTGGATCAGGTGGCCTTCAATGGTCTCACCTTCTAATAGCTGAGCTAATTGCCATGAAGGGTTGATGGACTCACCACCAAATGGGGTGAACCCAGTAACGAGGACACAAGGTTTACTGTAACTGGACATTAAAAAACGACTCCGTACATAAGAAAAATATTAATCACCAATAACGTTATAGCGGTTGGTATTTGCACTTTAATGACTTGGTATTTATCTTTTAAATCTAACAGTGCTGCTGGCACTATGTTGAAGTTAGCGGCCATCGGTGTCATCAGTGTTCCGCAATAACCCGAATACATGCCAATTGCGACGAGCGGCGCAGGATCAGCGCCATGTCCCTGGATCAAAAATGGCAGCGCAATACCCGCCGTCATTACCGGAAATGCGGCAAAAGCATTGCCCATAATCATGGTAAAGAGTGCCATGCCCACACAATACAGTACAACGAGCATAAAACGGTTATCTGGCGAAATAAATAATGTCACTAAGTCTTGGATTGCAGTGCCTGTGTTGGCGACGATAAATACGCCGCCAAGCATTGCAAGCATCTGTGGCAATATTGCTGCCCAGCCTATTGAGTCGACCAAGCGACGAGACTCAGAAAGTGCTTGTAGTGGACTGCCTTTGGTTATTTTCCAGCTCACCAGCAATGCGATGGTGCAAGCGAGTGTCAGTGCTGAAAGCGTCACATGTTCCTGATCGAATAGATAAAAATCGCCGAGCTGGATCTCACTTAAGATGATAGTGCAGATAACGGTAACTATTGGAATAAGTACAGCAGGAACAAACAATTTATTACCAAACCGATTTGCATCTTCTGTTTTGGCTCGTTCGCACGGCATTTCGTAATTTCCCATGGAAACCATATTCATACCTGCAAGTAGTGCGATGATCACCACGTTGATGCCAATCCATAAATAAGTATTTCGCTCACCAATCAACGCGATAGAAGCATCACCAAAGATAAAGACAGAGCCAAATAAAAACCAAAATAGTGCCGTAGTGAAACGCTTAGGATGGGCCTTATCTTGTAGCGTTTTCACCACTAAAAACATCACAATAAAGCCAATTAATAAATAGATGTTGTCAATTGAAAGTAAGCTAGATTGCGCGTCAGGAGTGTTCATTAAGCTCATAATGACTCCTCCTTAAGCGCTGAATTTGTATTGCTAGGTGTTTGCTCTTCTTCGCTTTGTTGCTGCTGACAGCGCGCAATTTCTGCCCGGATTTTTGCTTCAAATCGCGCTAAACGGAAGAGATGAACAATGAGCGCGGCAATTGCAGTTGGTATTGCCCAAAGTCCGATATGTAGCGGTTCAATCCCGGCAATGCCGTTTTCTTTTAGAAATGCATCCATCAGTAGTACAGCACCAAAGGCGATAAAAATATCCTCGCCAAAGAACACGGCAATGTTATCGCAGGCGGCAGCATGTGCGCCTATCATGTCTTTTACATCTTGTGGCAGGTCGCCGTATTGGTTTGCCGCAGCGCCGATCGCCATCGGAGCAAGCAGTGGTCTAACGGTTTGCGCTTGGCCCGCTAAATTGATTAACCCCAGCGCAGCGGAGCACTCACGGACCACAAAATACATACTTAAAATTCGAGAAGTGGTTGCCCCTTTTATGCCCGCAACCCAAGCTTTAGCGCGTTGCTGTAAACCGTAACGCTCTAAAATCGCAATCACGGGTAAGATAAGTAGAAAGCTTGCAAGCTGGCGAGAGTTCATAAACTTTTCGCCAAAGGTGGCAATTAAGTCGACAAAGTCTATCCCAACGGCAAAACCAGTAACTAGACCTGCCGAGGTGACAACCAACAAGGGATTAAACCTCAGAGCAAAGCCAATAACAATCACAGCAATGCCCGAAAGAGGAAGGAGATTTAGCTCAGTCATTTTGTTGTTCTTTATTTTTAAGCGCTAGCCTTAGCTGATTGAGATGCGCCTGTACTCGGTGAGATTCCTTTGCTGCATCTATAAGGGATGTTGATTTTAAATGGATACAATCGCCCGCGCCCAATTGGCTCAAGTGGCGCATATCGGCTTGAATGATGGTACCAATAATTGGATAACCGCCTGTGGTTTGGCAGTCATTCAATAGGATAATGGGCTCGCCACTAGGGGGGAGCTGAATAACGCCTGGGTGGACAGCTTGGGTTGCAATATTATGTGCATGCACTAGGCTACTATGGCCACTTAGGCGAATACCCATACGATTACTGCTGGGATTTACTTTCCAAATGGTGTCGTTTAATACACTCAGTGTCTGTTTGGAAATTAACTCAAGATGTGGGCCTGGGATAAAATGAATGAGCTTTTCGTAGCTGGGCTGCAGGCCACCAACGGCGTCCTTGGCAGTGCTTGGCGTGTAGCTCAGCTTGTCCCCTTGTTTAAGAGCTCGGCCGCTTATACCCCCAAAGCCTGTCATGAGATCGGTTGAATAACTCCCAAGCAGCTTGTCTATGTTGGTAAATCCACCTTCGACCACCAAATAAGCGCGTAAACTATCGCGGTTTTGTTTAAATGTTAGCTTATCTCCAGCTTTAGCACTGTAGCGCCAGCAAGGGTATATCACTTCATCGTTTAAAGCAGCATTGAGATCTGCCCCTGTGATAACAAAGTTAGTGGGGGCGTGGAAGTGAAATTCACATAAGCCAATGGTCACTTCAATAGCTGCATTATCGTCGTCATTTGACAAGAGTGTATTTGCAAGTTTAAGCGCAACAGGGTCGATGACACCTGCTTGACTTACTCCTAAGTGGCGAAGTCCTTGACGGCCAATGTCTTGAATAGTTGAAAGTGGCCCAGGTTTAATAACTTCTAGCATGATTTCTCCACAAAACGCACGATATCTCCTGGTTGCAGCAAGCTTGCTGATGCAGAATTTGGGTCAAATAGCGTAGTATTGGTTTGTCCAAGTAAATGCCAACCACCGGGAGATTGGCTCGGGTAAATTGCACTGTAGCTGTCTGCGATGGCAATACTGCCTTTGGGGACCTTGGTAATTGGTGTGGATTTTCTGGGTAATTGAAGTGCGGTTGGTAACCCTGATAAGTAAGCAAAACCGGGTAAGAAGCCAATAAATTGTACTTGATAATCAACGCTTGAGTGTAGCTCGATAAGCTGTTTTGGTGTCAGTTGTAATTCGTCCGCTATGCGTTCAAAATCCTGTCCGAATTCTTTGCCATAAAACACCTCAATATGATGGTGTGTTGGCTTTACCTCTGCCACTTCTAGGTCTTGCCAATGTGCTTGGATTTTGTGTTGCCACGGATCGGCTTTACGGGGGTCTTTTAAATAGGCAGTAACGGAAGATTTGGCAGGCACCACATCAATAAAATCACCGCTACTATCAAGCCATTTCTTGAGGGCGAATAATCGTTGGTTAATTGGATTCTTGCTATCAGGCAAACATATTGCATTTATAACAATTGCTTGCTCACCTAATAGATAACAACTCACATCGGACATAGACAATAACAATTGGTTGCTTTGGTAAACGTTATATTTCTTATAACACACCTCGCAATTGAAACGAAGTTATTGCTATCAGTTGCCATTTTGTTGCAGTCACAAAAAAGCCGTGTTTAAACACGGCTTAAAATCTGAGGATTTATTTAGCAGTTAATAGCCACTCGCTTAAGAGGCGAACGCCATAGCCTGTACCACCAGTTGGTACTTCGTCTTTGGCTGAGCTTGAAAGTGCATTACCGGCAATATCGATATGAACCCAACGGGTGTCACCTGCAAATTGTTGTAGGAAAGTCGCAGCAGTTGTTGCACCTGGACCACCTGAACCTACGTTTTGGAAATCGGCGATGTCAGATTTTAGTTTGTCCTTATAGCCAAGCGGTAGACGCCATACGTTTTCGTTCACAACCTTACCTGCGTTGGTAAATTCTGTAATTAAGCTATCATCTTCAGAGAAAATTGCTGAATATTCATTACCAACAGCACGAATTTTAGAGCCCGTTAATGTCGCGACGTCAATCATGATCTCAGGGCTGTAATGTTTACGTGCATACCACATCGCATCAGACAGCACCAAACGGCCTTCAGCATCTGTGTTGACCACTTCTACGCTAATACCTTCTGCAGTGCGCAGTACATCACCCGGTGCAATTGCATACTGAGACACCATATTTGCCGCCATACCCATGACTGCTACCACGTTTACGTCTGCTTTGCTTAGCGCCATTGCTTTTACTGTACCAAGCACGGCAGCTGCGCCCGCCATGTCAGATTTCATGCGTGCGATCGAAGCGCCGGTTTTGATGCTATAACCACCAGAATCGAAAGTAATACCTTTACCGATCAGGGCAATTGGTGTCTCGCTGTTACCTTTATAATGTGCAACAACTAAGCGAGAGCCGTGCTCACTACCACGGCCAACGCCCTCAAGCGCACCCATGCCAAGTTCTTTAAGTTCAGCTGGTACTAGTACTTTTACTTCAACGCCATATTGTTCAAGTTCCTTTGCCGCTTTTGCAAAGTCTACTGGAGTCATTTCTGTTGCGACTTCAGAGGTTAAGTCGCGCGCTAAAAACACGCCAGCTTGAATGTGTTGTAGTGCTTTATACTGAGCCTGTGTTGCTTGTTTATCGGCAACGTCGAAGTGATAGCTTACGTTAAAAGTGTTTGGCTCTTTTTTGTATACTTCGAAGGTGTGGTCACGAAGGTTTGCACCGTGTGCAAATTGTGCTGCTAGTTCTGCATTTGAAAGCGCTCCCTCAACGTCTTCGAATGCAACCGCAACATTCTCCAGCTTTTTACCTTCGAATTTAGCGTGTAGGTTACCACCAAGTTTGGTCATTTTGCTGGCGTTGAGTTCGCCTGCGTCACCTAAACCAACAATGAAGATACGCTTATAATCAGAGTCTACAGGTGCTAATACTTCAACTGTTTTGCCATACGCGCCTTTAAAATCTTCAGCAGCAATTGCGCGCTCCAATTGTTTACGAGTGTCTTTATCTAGGAACTTTAGGTTACTTTGGTTTTCACCAGCTTGAAAAATTACCAGTGCATCAGCGTCTGCAAGCTTGGTATTGAACTCAAAGTCAGCGGCATTTGCAGAAGTCATACTGGCAACCGCCAGCGCTAAAGCAGAAAAACGCGTAGTCAATGACATAATTTTATCCTCAGATAACTAAAATTGCGGCGTTTTTACCTCATTTGGAGAAATTTAGACACAGTTTGTCGGTGAAGTAACAGCTTTTACCGTTCAGTGACATTAGGTAAGCGGCTTGTCAGCACGATGCCTAATATCGTGACCATAATGTAGAGTGCAAGTAACACATTAATTGAAAATACCGAGGCAACGACACCAAGTGCACTTGTTAATAAAAGTACAATACCGATAATTGTGTTACTGAGCGTGACGTAACTGGTGCGTTTGTTTCCTTCGGCCATATCGACCACGTAGGTTTTGCGGCCCACGCGCACGCCTTGGTGAGCGATGGCAATGACAAAATAGCAAAGTGGAATAAACCAGATTTTTTCTAGCAGTGAAGAATAAAATAAAGAAGTTGCCAGTAGTACAGCAGTGATAGCAACGGTGATTGTAGCACCATAAATCATTACGTGTTTACTGGATTGATCGGCAAGGCGACCCCAAAATGCACCACTGACTAAACTAGCAAGTCCAGACACCGCTAACAAAGCTGCCAACACCCATGCACCGTTGCCAATATTCTGCTGCGCCAGCACGGTGAAATAGGGCGGAATAAGCGCAGAACTTAATAGCAATCCACGGGCTAAAATGAACTTTTTAAGTATTGGATCGGTGTTCAACAGTGCTAAATCTTGCTTTATTTTATCTAATCCGCTTTCACCACCTTCGGTTGCCCCTTCATATTCTTTGATTTTTGAGAACGTTAACGCACCAATCAGCCAAAAGATTGCAGCTAGTACCAGTGTGATCACAAAGTTGACGTTGTTTACTTGAGTGGCAGCGATAAAAAGCCCAACACCAAATGTAACGGTTATAAGTCCACTGACAGAGGCGGCTTGGCCGCTAAGCTGGCCGCGCTTTTGTTTAGGGATAGTTTTACCGATGACATCTTTTGACGACACGGAACTTAAGCTGCGGGCGATGCTAAAAATCGCCAGTAATCCAAGTACCAACCAAGCGTATAATTGATTTTCAGTTTGCTGCCATGCAAGCAGTGCCATAAGTAGTACACAAATAGCTTGAGTAAGTGCGCCGAGAGACCAAAGGTGCTTTCGTTTAGCGTGCTTACGCACCCACTGGCCAATAAACAATTGTGGGATCAGTGAACCAGACTCGCGAATGGGGACTAGAGCCGATATCAAATAAGCAGGAGCACCGAGTGATTGCATCAGCCAAGGTAGCGTGATCTTTGGGTTGAGTAGGGCATCTCCCAATTTGCTAAATAGTTGACTCAATAAAATAAGCACGTAGTTACCTGGAACTTCTTTACACGCCTTATCATCAATTGCCTTACAGGCACGCGCTTCGTCATCATTGGTTAGCTTTTGATAGAGATTCTCACTTATTTTACTCACACCTATTCCTTTATTTTGCGGTTTTGCAGACAGCACTACTTCACTATCATGAACGACTTTAGATGAAATGATAATTAACCTTAGACGGTCTCATTTAATACGCAGTAAATCATATTAAGTTCAATAAGTATGAAGTGATAATCATACTTAGTTGTGACATACAGTATTGAGAGGGTAGTGATGAGAACATTACAGGTAGCCGCATCGATAGGATTTATCATGATGTTAGGTGTAGGTGTTTCGGCGCTCGCGGGGACAGATATGCCCAAGCCTAAAGTTGATGGCGCAAGTAACCATATTAAAACGTTAGTGTTGGGCTCCGGTTGTTTCTGGGGTCCCGAAAAACGCTACGAGAAAATGACGGGCGTGATAGATGCTGAGTCTGGCTATGCCGACGGTAAAGGGTTTAAGCCAAGTTATAGAGAAATTATTAAATCGAGCCGACGCTTTGATGAAGACAACTATGCGGAAGTGGTAAAGGTAACTTACAACGCAAATCTTATCACCACCGATGCGCTGCTAAAGTACTACTTTGAAAGTCACGATCCAACCCAGAAAAACCGTCAGGGTAATGACGTTGGAACGCAGTATCGCTCGATCATTCTATACACAGATGAGCAGCAAAGTGACAAGGCCCACACATTAAAAGCGCAGTATCAACATTTATTATCTGAGCAAGGCTATGGCGACATTCAAACCAAGATCAAGCCACTTAGAAAATTCTATCCAGCGGAAGAGTATCATCAAAACTACTTAACCAAGAACCCTAAGGGATACTGCCCAGATCACAGCACGGGAGTGACCTTTGAAAAGGTAGCGAAAGATAAAGCTGATAACACTATGCTAGCCCAAGGTAAGCATATTGTGATTGTTGATGCTAAAAGCTATTGCCCTTATTGTGAAAAGCTAAAAAAAGAGGTGTTAAACGACTATCAAGGTGATATCCCACTTCATTTTCGCTATGCAGATCAACTCGAGGGACTAATGATAAAAACCGCGACTTGGGCGACGCCAACGATCTTATTTATTGAAAATGGTGTTGAGTCCCTTGGCTTTCAAGGTTTTATGGCGAGAGAAGAGTTTTATAAGGCACTTGGTGCTTTTAAGCTGGGTCGTTCAGAAGCTTTTGACATTGCTTTTCAAAAAGGCACAGAAAGACCATTTTGCAAGCAGTATGATATCTTTAAAAACACACCAGATGGCGTATTTATCGATAAATTAAGCGGCAAGATTCTTTTTGACACCCGAGATAGATTTAACTCAGGCACTGGGTGGCTGTCGTTTACTCACCCAGTAAAAGACAGCGTGACCTATCACAAAGATTTAAGCCACGGAATGGTAAGAACCGAAATACGCTCAAAAAGCAGCGGCATTCATTTAGGCCATGTATTTAAAAATGAAGGGCCAAAGGGTCAAGACCGCTATTGTATCAATGCCCAAGTACTTGAGTTTAAAGCGAGAGAGGCGCTTTAGGCATTACGCCTAAAGTTACCTTTTGCTCCGGAGCCAGAGATAAATTTAAGTCGAAGTTACTTTTGTGCATTAAGAGAGCGTGTTTACTTGTTAACTTTTCAAAGTGGTACTTTGGTTATTTTCTCCTCAAATTTGATCTGCCATTTAAAATACGTAAAAGTAATTCTCATGCACTGTATACATATTCTATGTCTGTTTTGTTTGTGGTGGCTCATTTCGGTACCGACAGCTTTAGTTTAAATAAGGGAGTAAAGACAGGTTTTATTGCCCGTAAACTTATTGGGAACGAATGAGGGTATTATGTTATGGTATAACTCTTAGACAACGAAGGATTTAGTCATGCTGACCTTAGCGCCATTCACCGCAACTCATGTAGAGGCAGTGAAACGAGTACACCTTGCGGAGGAGCAAATTCAATTTGCCGGTACCGCTGAATCATTTTTAGAAGATCAAAGTGAGACCACCCATTTGCATGTCATAAAGGTGGCTGATGAAATTATCGGATATTTTAAGCTTGATATTGCATATTCGAACACATATTCGTTTTGCCCAAAAAGCGGTTTAGGTTTAAGAGCATTTGTCATAGATAGCCAGCGACAAGGTCAGGGTCTAGGGACATTAGCCGCGAGTACATTGGTCCCTTATGCGCAGGCAAGTTATCCAGAGTTTGAGTCAATATATTTAACCGTAAATTGTAGAAACCCAGCGGCGATTACCTGTTACCTAAAAGGTGGATTTGAAGACACAAATGAAAAATACCTCGGTGGTCCTGCTGGCCCTCAACATATTATGAAAGCGTCTCTGATAAAAAAGCACAGTAGTGCATTATGACGTTGTACTATTTCTTTATCATTTAGTGCTTGAAGCACCTATATTTACCAAGAAATATAGTGGCGATAACAGAGATGGCAAGGAGGAAAAAGCACCTTTGGCTGTTTTTTTAAAGGTGTTGTAACCGCTTTAGATGCTTTTTCAAAGAGGCTCCTCTTAACATCGAAATTAATTGCGAGTAGATAACTCAATTTTCCGAAGTGCGTAAAGTTGAGCTCGCCATTGTCGTATTTGTCACCAACAAGCTTTGCAGAAGCGCGGCCGGATTTAAAACCATAAACTTGCGATTTGGCTCTTATCTCGCTTGGTGCTCTTGGACTTAACTTAATAGCAATTGTGCTTTACACGCCTCGTAGTGATCTCATGATAGGTTGAACATGCCGTTGACAAGCATATCATAGCGCTAATTTGAGAGAGTGTATCAATTTTGTCATTTTCCTTCCTTGACGTACTTTTTTATTCGTCGCGAACAGTACGAGATAGGCGACAAAAATTTAATTATTTGACGCGAATTACATTGCTAAAGTCATAAAATAGGCGTATACATCGCGTCGAATTCTCGCTTTCTTTTTTAGGTGTATCTGTGGACTTTTTTTGGGTGTTGTTACTCATTAGCTTGAGTGCAGTTTTCGCGCTGTGTGAAATATCATTGGCAGCGGCACGCAAAGTTAAATTACAAACCTTATTTGATCTTGGTGACGTTAGAGCCAAGAAAGTATTGTATTTGCAGGCCAATGCGCATCAGTTTTTTGCTGCGGTACAGGTGGTACTCAATGCTTTGGCGATTGTCGCGGGTATGATAGGCGAGTCGGTGTTTACCCCTTATGTATTGCAACTACTAAACTGGGTTGCAAGTTTTATGTTTGCCGATGTTGCGGCACATGCCTCGATGTTATTGCAAATATCCACTGTGGTGTCGTTTTTACTGATCACATCGTTATTTGTATTGTTTGCTGATCTATTGCCAAAACGAATAGCCATGGTTATCCCTGAAACTATCGCGATGCGATTTATCCATCTAATGCTCGCCAGTGTATGGATTTTTAAGCCTATTATCTGGCTATTTAACGTGTTCGCTGATTGGATAATAAAGCTATTCAATTTACCAAATGAACGTGACGAACAGGTAACCCGTGATGATATTTATGCGGTGGTTGATCAAAGTGCTGAGCAGGGTGAGCTGTGCGAGCATGAGTACAATATCATTGGCAATGTGCTCGACCTTAACCAGACTAATATTACCCAAGCGATGATCAATCGCGATGCAATCGTGTGGTTAGACATTCAAGAATCAGAAGAAAACCTGAGCACGTTAATTCAAGCGCACAGTTTTCAACAATATTTGCTGTGTGACGGCTCGCTCGACAAAGTGATAGCTGCACCTGAAGCCAAACAACTGCTTAGTAATATTTTGGCTAAAAAGCCGTTACTGGATGGTCAACAACAAGAATTCCATAAGCCGGTCATTTTACTTGATACTCTAAGCCTTTCCGATGCGCTAGATGGGCTGAAAAGTCATGAAAGCAACTGTGCGGTGGTGATCAATGAATTCTCGACAGTGGTTGGGATGGTAACGTTATCCAGTATCTTGAATTTAATTGCACTGAAAGACGACCAAGCAATAGAAGCCCAATTTAGACAAAAGGATAACACCCGATGGCTAGTGCAGGGTGATATGTCGATTAAGGACTTTCAAGCTTCGGTGATTGAGTACGAGTTTGAACCGATTGAAGCCATAGAAACCTTAGCCGGTTTTGTGATCCACAGGCTAAAGCATTTTCCTGTCGAAGGAGAGGCGTTAGAAGTTGATGGCTTTAAGTTTAAAGTAATAGAAATTCAAGGATTGGCCATTAGGCAAATTGAAGTAACCAAAGAGCCCCAACTATAAGGGGCTCAGTGTTTCTAACACCGCGTTGATTTCTTTTAGCACCAAAGCCGAGGAATCCAGCATAAAAAAGTGCCGTCCAGGTATCGCTTTAGGCGTGATACCTTGTTTAAAGCAACTTTCCCAATGGTGCATATCCGTCCCTGTTGCTGCTTTATCCCGAGTACCATATAACACGGTTGCAGGCACGTCGAGTTTACAAGCCGAGTCGTATTGATAGGTCTCTCCCAGCTTAAAATCCGCTTTTAACGTTGGCAGCATCAGTTGTTGCAGTTCGATATCATTGAGCAAAGCCGGTGGTAAACCGCCCATTAAATTTACCGCCGCAATGAACTTCTTATCGTCAAGAGTATGGTAGGGGGATTTTCTTATCGCATATTGCGGTGCCTTCCTTGCAGCAATAAACAGGTGTTTAACTATATTGCAGCTGCTATGTTGAAGTGCTAGGGCAAGCTCATACGCAATATAAGCGCCATTGCTATGACCGTAAAAAATGGTGGGTAATGGCGTTGCTTCGCTCAAAATAGATGCTATTGCTGCGACCAAGGTATGAATATTATCAATGGCAGCTTCATGACTTCGCTCCTTTCGTCCGGGTGCTTGGAGAGCATATAAAGCGACATCTTTTGGTAGTTTTTCTGCCCAGTTTTGATAAACAGCTGCATCTGCGCCAGCAAAAGGAAAGCAAATGAGTTGTTTGCGAATGGTGTTAGGCTTATTTAATAAAACTAGCCATTTTGAATCTATGCTATCTCTACATGTTTGTAATGCGACTTGGCTCATTGTTAACTCAATAGGTTCTTTTTAGTTGCTGTGAAAGTGGCTGGCAGTTTGTAGGTCGCGCGTAGCGAGAAAGCCACAAACGTAAGGCTCACGAGGGCTTGAACTACCACACTTAACACCGTGATATACCACAGTTCCGTAATCGTAAGTTGCTGTTGTTTTACTAACCAAATGATTGGCAGAACAAAGGTAAATAACCTTGTGGTGTTACTGTAAAGTGGTGGCCACGTATTACCTGAGGCTTGAAACAATCCCGAACAAGTGAAAATAACCCCCGTTGCGATAAAGCTCCAAGCGACGACATATAGAAAGTAACGGGTGTGTTCGATGACTTGTGGGTCTTCTGAAAATGGCATGGCGAGTTGAGCACCTAAGTGTGCTGCGAGTAAGGAAACTCCCAACATCAAGCTACACGTCGCGACCAGAGACCAATAGAATGCCTGTCTAAATCGTTTGAAGTTCCCTGCGCCGTAATTTTGTCCTGCTATTGCAGGCAGTGAAAATGCGACGGCCATCACGGGCAAAAACAGAGCTTGGATCACTTTCGAGCCAATTCCAAATCCAGCTTGTACATTGGTGCCAAAATCTTTTAATACCCAAAATGTTGTCGACATATAAACAAACATCAGAATAAGTTCTGCACCTGCTGGAAAACCCACTGAAAATAGCCTTTTTATGGTGTGACGATGAAACGTTAGAAACAATTGGCTATCTAGCACCAAATAACGCCTGTCGTAATTGAGATAAAACCAAAGTGAAAGCATGGCTATCACAACAGAAATGGAACTGGCCAGCCCCGCACCTGCAATGCCCATTTCTATTCCGAATAGCCATCCCGAGATTAAGATGGGCGACAGAATAATATTAATAATAAGAGAGCCGATTTGCGCGATCATCATTGGCTTTACAACACCAGTTCCTCTCAGTGCAGCACCGATTGTAGTCATAATAAACTGCAGCACTAAACAGGGTAAAAACCAGTATGAGTAGCTTAATGCTGCCTCTGTGGTGGCGGGATCTTCGCTGGTGATGTGCAGATAAGATTTGATGCCATAGATACCAGTTAGTAGCAAGATGGTACCAAGTACCACGGAAGCGAATAGTGCTTGGTTAAATACAAGATTGGCGCTGGACTGATCCTTTTCTCCTACCGCATGTGCAACTAATGTTGCGGTTCCGACATTCAAAATCTGGCTGACGGCGAAAATCAAAAACATGATATTGCCAATTAAACTGAGCGCTGCGACTGGAGCACTGCCCAAGTCTGAAACAAAATAGAGATCGGTAAGCACATAAAGTGTTTGCACAAACATCCCAATTGACATGGGTAGCGCCATAGCTACTAGATGCTTAGGTAAGGAACCTTGAGTTAGATCTTTCATGCAGCTACCTTTTCCGAATATCTACTGTTGAGGGAGTGGAACGTGACTCGATGTCATATTCTTGAGGTAGCGGAGTTGATTTGGTGTATCTTGGTCTATTTCCACGTTTACTGATGAACCATCGAAATGGATGAAGAATACCTTTAGCAACCTCAAAGGCACTTGGAAATAAATATGGCTTAGTAACTCCAACTTGAATTGGACTACTATCTGGGCGGTAAAAGAAACTTCCGAATAACTGATCCCAAATACTCAAATCAGAACCAAAATTTCCAGCCTCTTTCAATTCTACGCTATGATGGAAACGATGGAGCTCTGGTGTTGCCACGATGTAGTTTAGCCATCCCATACGAACGTTTACATTGGCATGAATGAAATATCCGTGCAGAGCAGTAAATTGACCGGCAATGAACATTCCTTCAGCTGAGAAACCAAGCAATAGAAATGTAGTCTGTATAACTAGCGCGCTTAACAATACTTCCAGAAAGTGAACGACAGAGTTATTACTTACCGTAACTTTGTTAGGCCGATGATGGATCCCATGAAAGCTCCAAAGAAACAGATGCCGATGTTCTAATCTATGTAGCCAGTACCCGATAAACGAGCCGACGAGAATGGCTAGAATGGCATTTTGTGCCAAGCTCAAAGTATTTTCGATAGGGGCGAGCTGGAGTGCAATTACTCGCACTAGTGTCTCGCTAAACGCCCCGTATACGATGACGAGAATAAAGCACAAGCCATCTCTGCTCCATTCCTTTTTACTGGGATGCCATTGTGTTTTAAACGGGTTTAGTCTTTCCATGATAATAAAATAGGCAATGATGATAAGCACACTAGAGAATGCTGCTAATCCAAGGTCAATGCCTTGTTGTAAGACAAAGATACTGTAACCAATAAGGATCAAAACGATCAAAGGGTAGCAAGTAATAGCACAAAACCTACGAAGTTGGTTTTTGAGTGGACTAGGCATAATTGTCTGCCTCATTGGTGATGTGCTGCTTTGTGTTTTGCTGTTCTGGATAACAAACCCTAAATGGTTTTTTATCTTGTCGACAAAGGTATTGTGCAACATAGCGGCCACTTGCCGTTGAGTGTGTTACGCCGCTAAATGTACTCCATTGCCCCGTATAATAAAAGTTGCCTAGATTCGGGAAAGTAGGACCATGCTTGATTTGGTAATTTTCTAATTCTTCTGTCAGTGGCGCAAAAGGGTGCCAAGCTAAAACTGTTCCATTGTGGTTTTCGGTATAACGTTCACTGGTTAATGGCGTTACAACATCTATAAACTCAACTTTGTCTGTAAGGCCTTCAAAATATTGGTTAAGGAACTCGATTATCGCCTGACCCACTTTTTTCTTTGCTTGCTTATATTCGGGTGAACGGCGTTTGCGTGTATAAGGATTACGACTTTGCCCTGAAGAGGTAGATTGCACGACGCTTTGCTCCATCGCTTGCCATGCGTCACTTTTTGATAAATAAGTGACGTAAAGAACTGACTTGCCACTTGGTGCATGATCTGGATATAGCGTATTGCGGATTTGCACACCGATCCCACTATGATAATTACCGACCAATTGGCGCGAAATCGATTCGGGTAACAAGTATGAGGTATAAGGGTCATGGTCGGAATAGTCTGCATTTACTGCAATAAATACCGCAACACAGCCCGGAAATACCACGCTGTTTGCATCTTCTTCTAGCTTTGTGAAAAGCTTATCCAGCACAGGGTGAGGGTAGCGATTTTGCAACATCTTACGAGTGAGTTTGTAACTATCACAACTGGCGACAACATAATCAGCGTAATAGAGAGAGCCATCGGCTAATTGCACACCAACCGCGCGGTTATTGTCGGTGAGAATGTGCTCGACTTTACTTTTATAATGAATGTTTGCCCCTAGCTCTTTTGCCCGATTTGCCAATCGCTTCGCAAGACCTAATGAACCAATACTAGGCACTCCTGCATTTTGGTTTGCAGCACAAGCTAAATTAAAGACAAAGGGCATTAATCGTAGCTCGCTATGGCGGTCAAAAATAATCCAGTTGAGTGCTTCCGCAAGCGTGGGGTTTGAAAAGCGCTTAGAAAAGTCTTCCATCGTGACAGCAAGCGTTTTCATAAAGGTGCGCATATAGGGCAGCAATTGCCACATCATTTTGCTTTTTTCCCACCATGTCATCAAGCCACTACTTTTAAGAAAAGGGAAATACGGCATACACTTGCGTAGTTTTCGGATGTGTCCACACAATTCAATGATTAGTTTGCTATCTTCAGGAAAGCGCTCAATTAGAGTGGACTCTAACTTGTCTGGATCGACATAAAAGCGGATCTTTTCGCCGTTAGCCGTGACGACTGAGTTAAATATCTCAGTGTTGTATATAGGCACGTTTTCAAGGCAGCCTAGCTCATCCCAGATGGTTGCCATTTCGTTGTTGGTTCCTGTGCCGTTTAACCAGCTGATACACCAATCAAAAGTGTATTCTTTTCGTTGCCAAGAGGTGCAACACCCTCCCGGTGTTTCATGCAGTTCGAAGACGGTGCATTGATAACCATTCATTTGGCTATAAGCAGCGGTACCAAGACCAGACATACCAGCACCAATGATAATCACAGACTTTTGTTGTTCGGACATAGTTTCGTTCTTTTAATGATGCTCGACTAGCCATTTTAAATATCGAGTTAGCCCGCCGAGCGAAAACACAAAGTGCGCCTTAAGCTGTTTCGCAGGTAAGTTCTTGAAGCACTGCGGCAATCTCTTGGCACCAGTCGTTGATGCGCTGCTCGGTGAGTTCTGGTTGGTTATCATCATCAAGCGACAAGCCGAGAAACTCACTGCCGTCTTCACTTAACCCTTTAGACTTGGTGAAGTGATAACCTGAATTTGGCCAGTAACCAATTGCTGTGGCGCCTTGTTCGGTTAGTTTATCGTGTAAGATGCCGATACCGTCTTGAAACCACTCATCATAACCAACTTGATCGCCTTGACCGAAGATAGCCACGATTTTTCCGCTGAAATCCTGTTGTGCTAGGCTTTCCCAACGTGACTCCCAATCATCCTGTAAACCACCGTATTCCCACGTTGAAATACCAAAAATCAAAAATTCATAGTTCTCGGTTAAGGTTAATTCAGTATCTGCTATATCAAAGAGGTCGATGGTAAACTGGTTTAAGCTTGCTTTTATTAATTCTGCTGCGGCCTCTGTGTTACCTGTTGTGCTGCCATAAAATAGGCCAATACGAGTACTCATAATATTTCCTTTTAATTCTCTTGGTTAAGCAACATGCTGCTTTTGTTCTCTATAAGATTGAGGTTGGTGTAGTGGGTTTTCACCGATCCAAGCCTGAAACGGCTTGTCATCATCACGGCATACAAAGTGCAGAACATGTCTGCCTGTAGCTGCTGCACGGATCAACCCGCCGGTTGTCACCCAGTGACCAGCCATATAAAAGTTGCTAAGGCCTGGCAGTCCCGTTGTCCCGTTGGCATTTATTTCGTCTTCTAAACTTTCACCACTTTCCAAAAATGGCTGCCACGCCAATACCGTTCCTTTGCTGTTGCGGGTATAGCGAACTTGAGTCAACGGGGTTGCGATGTCGATATATTCGATATGCTCTTTTAGTCCCTCAAAATGAGTGGAGAGCTTATCGATTATAAATTCACCTAAGGTCTTTTTAGCGAGGCGATATTGAACGCTACGCTTGACTCTAGTGTGATGGCGTTTAGTCGCCGTTGTTTCTTGGAAATTATTTAATTCAGCCCATGGCTCATAAGTTGAGAAGTAAGTGATATAAAGCACGGATTTGCCCTCTGGGGCGATATGAGGGTAGTGTACATTGCGCACCTGCACATTGATCCCCGGGTGCGTCATACCAGGGCAGTGGACAAGATCTTGTTGGTCTAACAAGTGGGTGCGGCAATGGGGATGATGGGTGTAGTCTTTGTTTACCCCCAAAAATACAGAGACGTATCCTGGGAACATTTGACCATCGGTCTCTCTTAACTCGTCGTATAGCTTGTCTAACACAGGACTGGAATACTGGCCATCAAGCATGTTTTTTACCACATCCGTACCGTCACATGCTGAGATCACGATATCGGCATACATTTTTTGACCGTCGCTGAGCTCGACACCGATGGCTTTGTTGTCTTCGACCAAGATCTTGTGTACTCGGGTGTTGTATATGATGTCACCCCCCAACTTTTTATATCTTGCTTCCATCGATTGTGCGAGACCTAACGAGCCACCTTCGGGTACACCTGCATTTTTTTTCGCCGCGCAGGCCAAATTAAAGTAGAAAGGTAGCAGTGGGAAACTGGGATGTTGCTCATAAAAGATAACGTTAAATGCTTTTTGCAGCAGCGGATGTGAAAACTTAGCAGCAAAGTCCGACATCAATGTCGCCATGGATTTGCGGATTAAATTGAATTTTTTGATAAATGGCCACATCATTTTTAGCTTCTGCCAGCGTGACATAATGCCAACTGGCACCAGAAAGGGATAAGCGTCTATCATTTTGACGAATTCACGAATGCCATCGCAAAATTGTGTGATGAGTTTCTTGTCAGCGGGAGAAATACTTAAGAGGTGGGCTTCGAGTTTATCTGGATCTGCATAGAAATGCACTTCTCCTAATTCTTCATCAATAACTGAATTGAAGATTTCAAAGTCTCTAATTTCTTTATCATCCAGCGCACCTAACTCTTGCCAGATTTGATTCATGCCGTTGCCTGTGCCACTACCCAGTAGCCAGCTAATACACCAATCAAAAATATAATCTCTGCGTTCCCACGATGTGCAGCAGCCGCCGGGAATATCGTGCAGTTCTAAGATCACGCTCTTGTAGCCGTTCATTTGTGCATAGCTACCGGTTGAGAGTCCACCCATGCCGGCACCTATGATGATCATAGATTGTCTTTGTGTGGTCATAATTCTGTCCTTAAAGTCGTTAGAAAACCCCAAAGCGATGGCTTTGGGGCAAGCTGTTACTCCACGTTTGTTGCTATTACCGCTTGGCTTTGGGTATCCTGTAGAATACTTTGCATAATTGCGCCGTTGCCTGCCTGCATCATATCTGGCATCAACATTTCCTCATGTTTACCAACTCCCTGATAGGTAATGACTTCGGCGTCTGATGCTGCAACCCAACTGGTTAGACGAGCAGCTTCTGCATGTGCATTTTGCTCGACGATAAAGTGCAGTTTTGCGTGAACCTGACCTAGGTTTTTCACTTCATAACACCAATCGATATAGTCTCTCGCTTGTGCCAGTGTATGCTCGTGTACCGTATTTGAGCCGGTGTGGCGGGCGAAATGTGCTTTTAACTCTTGCTCAAAGTGCGCGAAGTCTTGCTCCCGCATTTTGACTGTTTCGGTGATCCTGAATGAGTCTAAGATCACCACATCCCCGACACGTTGACCTCGGTTTTCCAGCTCCTTAGCAATCTCAAAGGCTAAATTACCGCCAAGGGAGTATCCAAATAGGGTATAGGGGCCATGAGGTTGAATTTGCATAATTTGGTCGGCATAGTCGCTAACCTTAGTGTCACTTTCGAGGTAATTAAAAGAGATCACTTCAGTGTTAGGCAATGCGTCGGCAAATGCCTTGTAAACGATGCTGTAACCACCCGCTGGTGGTAGGGCAAATAAACGAGTAGATTGGCCTGCATTGAAGATAAGATAAGGGGACGCGCCCGTTTCTTTTCCTGTTACTACATCTTCAATTGCACTCGCCATGCCATGTAAGGTTGTAAATCTAAATAGCTGATTAACTTCCATTTTGATGCTGAAGGCTGATTGGATCCTGACCATTAGCTCAATCAAATATAAAGAGTTACCGCCAAGGGCAAAAAAATCATCATGAAGACTAATGGATTTTTGCCCTAGCATATTGGACCAAATCTCAGCGAGCTGCTGCTCAAATAATGTGGCAGGCGCTACGAATGCTCTTACCAACTCGGCGAGTTCAACCTGTGGTAATGCCGCTGCATCGATTTTACCGTTACTCAGTAATGGAAATTGCTCAATAGCAACCAGCTTACTAGGTACCATATAGCTTGGTAGCTGGTTCTCTAACTGCTCGAGGACAAACTCAATACCGACCGCAAGCTCCGACTCAAAGTAGGCAATTAATTGGGTTTGCCCGTGTACTTCTATCCCTTTTACATAGCTTCGCTTAATCCCTGGGATCTGGTTGATGCTAGACTCAATTTCTCCAAGCTCAACGCGGTGACCTCGTATTTTTACTTGGTTGTCGATACGTTGCAGAATATGTAGGTTGCCGTGTTTGTCCCACTTACCTAAATCACCTGTTTTATATACCCGTAGGGTGCTATTTTCTGACACGGGAAGTTGGATAAATTGGCTGGCATTTTTCTCTGGATTATTGAGATAGCCAAGACTTATGCCTTGCCCCGCAATTGCAATTTCGCCGACTGCGTTACTGGATACTAATTGGTTTTGCTTATCGAGCAAGATAAGTTGCGTTGCATTGAAAGGCTTGCCGATAGGCACCGTTGCACTGGTTTCTAAGTACTGCTCTGATTCCTCAAAGAAACTACTGTCTATGGTTGCTTCAGATGTGCCGTAGGAGCTAAATAGTCGAGCATCTTCTTGTAGCAATCCTTTGAGTGCGCGGTATTCAGCGATTTGCCATTGCTCAGAGCCAACAATCACTCTACGTAAGCTGGTGAATCCAACCTGACTTTGCTTTGCGAATAAGATGAGATTACGAACCACAGAGGGCACAAACTCAACCGTATCAATCTGCTGTGTCTCAATGAGGTCATACAACACCGGCATGTTCAGCATCATATTTTTAGGACACAATACTAAGTGCTTCGCATTGTAAAATGCGCGCGCGAGATCGCCACAAAACACATCAAAGGTTGGGCTGGCCAATTGTAAATGATGAGAGGTGGGTGCTAAATCAAATTGGGCTAACCAGTCCACAGCGATCGTAGCCCAGTTTTGATGGCTGACCTGGACAGCTTTTGGCGTACCCGTAGAGCCAGAAGTAAAGACAATATACGCGATGTCATTTGGCTGATGATTTAACGCCAAATTGTGCTCGCTGATTTCATCTCGTTGGCTTTGGAAGCTTTCCCAAAGTAGTGTAGGGTGATCTGATGTTAGCGCTTCTTCGCAAAGTAGTAACGTGCAGCGACTTTGCTCAAGCAACAGTTGCTTGCGTTCATTGGGTTGCTGCGGGTCAATTACCACAAAATGATGACCTGCTTTTAACGTAGCGATACAAGCAACAACTAATGCGATAGATTTTTCAAAATGTAAGGCAATCGTTTGACTAGGTTGGTTATCTAGCTGCGAATTAATTAGTCGCGCCAACTGATTTGCCTGACCGTTCAGTTCGCAATAGCTCAAAGTAGCAGCCAGTTCTCCGGCATTTGTTCCACAGGCAATGCTGAGGGCAGGAAGCTCAGGACTATGTTGCGCCGCATTTTCTATTTGGCTGACCAAAGTCGGTAATGCAGGTGCCTTTTGTTGACTTTCAGCAAATGTCGCCAAGGCATCTATTGCGTCTGGACTTGTTAAGGCAAGCTCCGAAAGTGGCCGATTTGGACTATCAACGACCATTCGCGTCAGTGCGATATAGTCCCGAGCCAGCTGCGCTATCGTTTCGGTTTCGAATAGATCGGTATTATATTTTAATGTGCCTTTGAACACGCCATTTTCTTCATAGGTCGAAAGCGTAATGTCAAATTGACCTTCTTCTTCAGGCAGTTCCATAAATTGCATAGGAAAGCCCTTATAGTACGCGACATTATTTTCATCCATATGCGATTGCTCAACGCGGTGATTGAGCATTACAAACATGACCTGAAATACCGTAGAGCGGCTGGCATCATGTTCAATACCAAGCTTATCCACTAACAGCGCAAACGGATATTCTTGGTGATCTAGTGCGTTGAGGGTAATGTCTTTCACCTGCGCTAAAAGCGAAGTAAAGTGCGTTTCAGGATCAAACCTTGCGCATAGCGGTAGGGGATTCACAAAGTAACCATAGACGTTTGAAAACTCTGGATTTGTACGACCGGCCACGGGACTGCCAATAATGATCTCATCCTGCTGAGTATATTTATGCATGACTGCGTAATAGATGCTAAGCAACGCCATGAACATGGTGGACCCTTGTGCCTTTGCAAGGGTATTCAATGAAGACGTGAGGGCTTTATCCAACTCAAAATGATATGAATCACCAACGTTGGTAAGTACCGCAGGTCTAGGTTTGTCGGTTGCAAGGTCTAATACGGGGATCTCAGCAGGTAAGTGATTCTGCCAAAACTTATAGTTTGCCGCGCCGCGTGGAGAGTGAACAAAGCGTGTTTCCCAATCGACAAATTTTTCATAGCTTGACGTTATCTCGCTGAGTGCTAACGGTTCACTTTTTGCAAAATGCGCATACAGTGACTGCATTTCATCGATAAACATGTAATTTGACCATGCATCTGAGATGATGTGATAAATCGTCACTGCAAAGTAGTAGCTTTGATCATTTTGCTTATACAGATACAGTCTAAACAGCGGGTCGTGCTCAAGGTCGAAAGGCTGTTCATTGTCTGCAATCATCATAGGTTGAATATCTTCCCAAGACTTACCATGTACATCAATGACTTGCAGTGCATCCTCGCGATGAGTCCAGACTCTTTGATAGGGTTCGCCATCTTTAAAGAAGAAGTTTGTTCTTAACATTGGGTGGCGAGCAACTACAGCACTAAGGGCTTTTTTCAGCGCGTCGATATTCAGGGCACTAGGAATGTGCATCGCGCCGCCGATATTGTAGGAAGCGCTACTTGGGTTGAGTTGATTGATAAACCAAATCGCTTTTTGTCCATAGGAAAGTGGGAATTCGGCTTCCACATTGGCATCAGATACGATAATAGAGTTAACCTTGGTCTCGGAAACCGGCTGAACCTGCGATGTTTCTGTGGTTATGACTTCAAAGCCAAGCGACTCAACGAGTTTGTCATTAAGCTCTATACTTAATTCGTTGATAGATGCACCACTTAGAAGGCGTACAATCGTTAGGGTTTCACCAAAATGGGTGGTGATCTTATTTCTCAGTTCTGTCGCCATAATAGAGTCAATACCGAGATTACCGAGCGATAGATCTAATTCCACTTGCTCTCGTTTACAGCGTAATACTTGGCTGACAGCATTAGCGAGATGATCGGCAACAAGCGGTAACCGAAGCGCGCTGTCTGTTTGCTGGTATAAAGGAGCAAACTCTTGCTCTTGGTGGCTTTGCTTGTCGTTTTCTTGGGTAGCCAAGTGACTAAATAAACTCGGCTTTCCTGCATACCAATTGGTTACTTTGGACCAATCGGCGTCACACACTAAGAGTTGAGGTTGATCTTGGTCTAGAATACGTTCAAGCACAGCCATCCCCGCACTTGGTGAGATGCAGTTCATGCCCCTTTGGTTCTTGTAATGTTCGGCGAGACCCAACTCTTCAATCATACCAATAGCCCAAGGACCCCAGTTGATACTCAGCGCCGGAAGACCCTGATTGCGACGGTAGTGGGCGAGGGCATCTAAGAAAGCATTGCCAGAAGCATAGTTTGTTTGTCCTGCGGTAGTGACTTGAGCCGCGACAGAGGAGAAGAGTACAAAATGTTCGAGGTCAACTTTACTGAGTGCTTTGTGAAGCATCAACGCACCAATCGCTTTGGTGTCAAACACACCGTCAAATGCTCTGGTATCCATATTGCCAAGTAAGGTGTCATTGACGATACCAGCACAGAAAAATAATCCGTTGATCGGTGCTTGTGCACTTAGATGATAAGACTCAAGGGCCGCGTGAAGTTCACGCTCTCGAGTTAAGTCTGTCTGCCATAACGAGACATTAACGCCCTGATCCTCAAGGTGTTGAATAAACCGAACGCGATCATAGTTACGGTCGCTTGAGGTAAGTTCTGACCAACTCTTACGCTCAGGTAATTGACTCCTACCAAGCAAAATGAGGTTTCGTGCACCTCTATCGACGAGTAGCTGACAAACTAACTGACCGATTGAACCAAATGCACCAGTGATCAACTGTGCTTTATGGCTTTGCACGCGAGTTGGGAAGGCGGGTTGAAGTGACGTTGCCTGCTCTAAACGAGCAACATAAGCCTGATTTTCCCTAAAAGCAACTTCCCCTTCTTGGCGGTCACTTAATAATCTAGCTGTGATATGTTCGGCATCATTTTGGCCATCAACATCGATGAGGCCACCCCAATTATCAACCAGTTCTTGCTGTGCGAGCACTCGGCTAAACCCAGTTAACGAAGCGGACATCACCGCGGTAAGTTGCTCACTATTAACGAGGCTGGCGTTGCGTGTTACCACGTAAAGCGGGAATTTACAGTCTTGTTCAATTACGGTTTTGGCTAGATTTAGCAATGAATGTAGCGACTGACGTTTTTCTCTTTGCAGCTGAGCAAGGGTCAGTGATCCTATCGCGCTGTTATCTAGACTAAAGCAATGCACAACGCCACGAATTTCTTGTTTGCCCAAAGTCTCGATAAGTTGTGACAGGTGATCCCGTGAATCGGGAACTAGCCATGCATGACAATGGTCTCTGTCGATATCAAAGTATTCTCCAGATTTAACGATACAGCTAGAGTGGCCAAGCTTTGCTAAACGTTCGGCTACCTGTTCGGCTGTTCCTGATTGATCTGCGAGGAGCACCCAACGCCCCGATGTGTCAGTTTCTTGTATTTCCTGATCAGGCTCTGCAAGCCAATTGACTTGGTAAAGCCAGCTATCTATGGTTCTGGTGGTGATCCCACTTGCAGCGGAGTCAACGCTTTGTGCAATAAAGTTTTTGATAACACCAAAGACTTGACCAGACTCATCACAGAGGTATAAATCACCGACCGTTTTTTCGTCGTCACGATGAGTGATTTGGGTATAACACCAAAAGTCAGTATTGTTCTGCCCGCAAAGCAGGATCTGCTCTAGCATCACTGGTAAGCGGATAGAGAATTGCTGAGCATTAGCACTTGCAAGCTCTGTAAATACTAACGTCTGGAAGCACGCATCTAGTAGACTTGGGTGTAGGGTAAATTGTGTTGTTCGCTCAAGTTGAGTAGGCCAAGAGATTTTGGCAAGCACGCCGTTGTCTGTTGCCCAGATCTGTTCAATGGCTCTAAAACATGGACCATATTCGTAACCAAACTCTTTTAGGTGTGCATAAAACTCATCGTGCTGCTGCGCGCTGGTAGCGGCACTACGAATAGCATTGAGATCAATAGGCTCAGCAAGGTTGGCGCTTTGTACTCGGCGGATTGTCCCTTGAACATGGCGGGTCGTTTTACCATCTTCAAGGCTTACCACTTTAAAATTCGGTTCATCATGGTGCAAAATGAATTGCACATTGGGAGCGTGTTCATTATTCAAAAATAACGCTTTATCGATGACAAAGTGGTCGAGTGCATAGCTGCCATTGCCCCAAGTCTCTTTGGCTGCAGCATACGCCATTTCAATAAAGCCAGCAGCGGGGAAGAGGGTATTGCCTTGGATTTGGTGACAGCTTAAAAAACTATCGCGATTTGTGTCGGTTACCGCGTTCCAAACATGTTCAGCTTCACTGCGTTTACGGCCCAAGAAAGCATGGTTACTTTGCCCTAAACGCACTTGATTAAAGTACTCAGGCTCGGTCCAAAAGCGTTCTTGCAAGAACGGGTAAGTTGGCAACGTAGTGAACTTACCTCGACCATTTATGGCTGACCAATTTAATTCAAAGCCTAAACCAAACAGTTGAGCTACGGCGTGGTAATAGGTGTGTTGTTCGTCGGATTTACGGCGCATACTCGAGACGACAACGCTTGAGCAACTTTGTTCTTCTGCGGTTTCGGCAATAGATGCGCCAAGCACAGGGTGTGGACCTAGTTCCAAAAATGCTTGATAACCTTGTTGTAATATTGCGCGGGTGGCATCAACAAAACGCACGGCTTGGCGGACGTTGAGCCACCAGTAGTTAGCATCAAGCTCAGGTCCCTCTGCAAGTGTGCCTGTTACCGTTGAATACAATGGAGTATGTGCGGTGTTAGCTTGAATACCAGCTAAACACTCGAGCAATTCGGTCTTAATCGGTTCCATAAACTGGCTGTGATAGGGCACTTCAACGCGGAGAAACTTGCAAAACACACCAGCTTCGCTCAGTTGTGTTTCGATACTGTGTAACGCATTTTCTTCACCAGCTAGGGTGACAGAGTTTGGACTGTTTACTGCTGCAATTTCAACTTGGTCGTTGAGATAAGGCGTGACATCACTGTCAGAGAGTCCTACCGCCATCATTTTACCTGTGTTGCGGCATTGATGTTGTAAACGGCTACGATGGACTACGATGGTGCAAGCATCTTTTAATGAGTAGACCCCGGCTTCATAAAATGCTGCTGCTTCACCAGTACTGTGGCCAACAATGACATCAGGTGAAATGCCGTGTTGACGCCACATTGCTGCAAGTGCAACTTGCACGGCAAAGTTTGCCGTTTGAGCGAGCCAAGTATATTGCATGTTTGACGCTGATTCATCGGCAAGCATTTCATCAGCCAATGACCAATTTGTAAGTGTTGACATATAGCTATCACACTCATCGATCATCGCTTTAAAAGTTGGCTCTGATTGGTACAGCTCACGGCCCATTGCCCACCATTGTGGCCCCATGCCGGTGAAGACCCATACGAGTTTTTGCTCATCTTTTTTCAGCGTGCGCAACGTACTGGCCGCAGCAAATTCAGCATCATGAGTTAGTGTTTGCAGTTGTTGTTGCAGATCCTCTGCATTTCTGAAACAAATTGCATGACGATATTGGTGATGTTCACGGCGCTCACCCAGTGTGTAGATAATATCACTGAGTGATGCATCGCTGTCTTGCAAAAATTCATTATGCGCTTTGGCAAAGCGATGGATCCCGTGTTGATCTCTTGCACTCAATGGATAAAGTTTTAGGCCATTCTCATTTGCTGGAGGTATTGATGGTACTTCTGGCGCAACAAATTCTTGAATAACCGCGTGGGAATTGGTTCCACCGAAACCAAAGGAGTTTACCCCCGCAACGGCTAAACCTTCATGCTTAGGCCAAGGTGTAAGTTTAGTGGGGATCTCATACGGCGCGTTGGCGTAATCAATCTTAGGATTAATTGATTTTAAGTGTAAATGCGGTGGGATCTGTTTGTTTTGAATGGCTTTGACCGCCTTGAACAAACCAGCCATACCAGCGGCTGCCTCGGTATGGCCAATATTGGTTTTTACCGAGCCAATGTAGCATTTATCGTCTTGATTACGGTTGATCCCAAGGAGTGTTCCAACTGACTTTGCTTCAATTGGGTCGCCAACAGGCGTGCCTGTGCCGTGCATTTCAATGTACTGCACTTTACCGGGGTCAATATTCGCTTTGGCATAGGTTTCCTTCATCAAGCGCAATTGGGCATCCCCATTCGGCACCGTGATCCCTTGTGTTTTACCGTCTTGGTTTACACCAGTGGCTAAGATCACCGCATGAATTGGGTCGCCATCCTTAATTGCATCATCTAAGCGTTTGAGCACAACAACGCCGGCGCCTTCAGCGCGGACATAGCCGTTTGCGGAGTCGTCAAAAGCATGAGAAAAACCAGTCGGAGATAAGAAACCGCCTTTAGACTCGGATACTGTGTATTGTGGTGCCAAATGTAATAGCACACCACCTGCGAGTGCCATATTACTTGCCCCGGTCTGTAGGCTTTTACAGGCCATATCTAATGCGACAATAGAGGAGCTACAAGCAGTATCGATGGACATGCTGGGGCCATTAAAGTCAAAAGTATGAGAGATGCGATTAGAAAGCATCGTCATCATAACACCCGTCGCAGTGTGAGCATCAATGTTGTCAAAATCTGGGTTAGTGAATTGCATGATTTTATAATCAAGCGTAAACCCACCCATGAAAACGCCGACCGACTCTCCTGCGAGTTCAGATGGCTTTTGCCCACCATCTTCCAACGCTTCCCAAGTTACCTCCAGCAGTTTACGTTGTTGAGGGTCCATAAACTCGGCTTCACGAGGCGTGATCCCAAAAAATGCTGGATCAAACTTATCGATATCATCGATATAGCCACCCCATTTTGAGCTCAACTTGCCTTTATTCGCTTTGACAGACGAATAATGAGTATCGATATTCCATCTCGATTCTGGGGTTTCTATGATGCAATCGACACCATGTTTAATATTTTCCCAAAACAATTCAGGACTATTCGCGTGACCTGGGAAACGACAACCCATGCCAATAATTGCTATCGGTAGCGTGTCGTTTGCGGGGCGAACAGAGCGTTCATTTTCGATTGCCATAATGCATTCCTTGAAGTTATCTATTTTCTGTTAATTAGCGAAGTTGCAGCAGTTCATCTTGAGTGGTTGAGTGAACATGAAGCGTAGGGTAGAGCAGGCGTTTATAGATGCCGTAGTAAAGTTGTTGAAGCTGGATTAAGTCGGATGTTGTTGTGTGTTCATCTATTTGATGAATGGTTTTGTTCACCAATCCAAGTTCTAATACTGAGGTTGATATTTCAGCAATAAAGCGGCCATCCGATGTTCCCCCTGCGGTCGATAGTTTTGGTGTGAAATGACATTGGTTGTTGATTTCATCGCAGACGATAGCGAGGGATGGAGAAGGGATCTCATCATTATTTACGCAGTAATAGGGTTTACAGGAGTTATTGGTCGTTAATGCATAATTGAGTGTATGTTTTTCGATGGTTTCTCTGACCAGCTGGACCAATTCATATTCGTTGTATGCGGGTGTATAACGGATATTAAAATTTAGCTGACATTGGCTTGGAATGATGTTGTCAACAAAATCGCCAGAATTTACATGAGTGAATTGTAGTGTGGTCGAGTCAAAGTTATCACAGTGCTTAGGCCAATCCATTGACAATAATGCTTGCATAATATTTTGCGCTAGATGGATGGCATTGGTCGCTTTTTGAGGGTAAGCCACATGTCCACTTTTACCATGTAAATTGATGGTAAAAGACAAAGCACCACGGCGGCCGACTTTCAGTGTATCTGCTACTTGCGCTTCTGAGCTTGGCTCTCCGACCAAGGTAAAATCAAATGTGATACGCTGCTGTTTTAAAAACTGAGTGATCCGCTTGGTTCCGTGTTCCGCTTCGCCTTCCTCGTCGCTAGTGAGTAGCAACCAAAGCTCTTTTTCCGGTATTCCAAATTCTGTCACTAGAGCCTCAATTGCACAGAAAAATGCGGCAATAGCGCCTTTCATATCAACAATACCTCTAGCGAAGAGGCAGCCATTGTGTTCTGTCAGCTTAAAAGGGTTAAACTGCCAATCTTGTGCACTTCCGGCCGGTACTACATCGGTATGACCAAGAAAAGCAAATCTAGCATCGCTGTTGTTACCTATGCTTGCGACTAAGTTACTTACATCACGAACGGGTAAGTGTTTGATTGAAAAGCCCAAAGCTCGTAACTCTTGTGCTAACCACAGTTGACAACCAACGTCATCTGGTGTGATCGACTTAAATGCGACTAACTGCCTTGCGATGTCAACAACGCGGTGGCTGGTATGTTTATCCTCATCAATACCTTGAAGCTCGTCATGAAGAGCTTCGATATCCTCTAGTGCTTCAGAGACAAGTTCAAAGCAAGTGCTTGAAGAAAAGTCATTCATCTCAAAAAACCTTAATGCAGAAGTATGATAAATAGGCAATTAAAAGCTCGCTTGTACACATTTTAATTACACTGCGTTCACAAGTTGCGTATTCAAACATTGAAATTCTTTAGATGCTAATGATTTTATTTTGACTAAATTAACCTAGATAATTTTATTGTTGTTTTTTATGAAGTAATAAAATTTGTTATTTTTAATGCTGTTTGGCTAATTTTTATATTTGAGTTTTATTGAATTAATTTTGGTGTAAATGCTCTATGTACTAATATTCTGAATGTGTGAAAAGTAATTTATCTTAATAATCAGGGGCGGGTTTTTGTTTCTTGAGTTATGTCTTGTGTTATTCGGAATTAAAAAAATGATGGTGTTTACGTTAATGAAATTGTTATTTTTTAAAGTGTGCGAGTTTGTTGTGTAAATTGCGCTATTAAGATAAATGGAATTAAACTTCGTTATTCATTTTTGTTATTTTAACTGTGTTTTATATTTCTATTTATTCTAAATGTGAGAGGCCTAAAAGGTGTGGGCATACGTATGTGGGCAAGATTTTTTATGATGAAGTTTTAAGGTTTAAATTGTTTTTATAAATTTAATGAATTTATTCTTGAGTTGTCATATTTAATGAATAAAATAGCGAGCGCTATAGAGCTTTTATTCAATATTTTGATTACTGTTACAGTATTTTGCTGTTTTTATCTATAGCGCTGACTTAAATTAAGGATGAAAAATGAAAAAGCTAATCACCGCACTCGTTGCATTCACCGCATTGTCTGTATCTGCTCAAGAAGTAGAAGAGGCGAAAGCACTCGTTACTCAACAAAACATTAAAATTGTTGCCATTGGCCAAAGCGGCTGGGATCCAATTTGGAGAGAGCCTACCTGTAGCATCCAAAAAACGGATGAAGATGCTGTAGGTAATGCTTACATGATCAGTCATTATGACATGTGTTTATGCCAAAACAGTAAAAAAGTGAGCTATCTGATTGAAGATACACAAAGCAACCCTAAGCAAGCAGCGGTTATTTGTTACCTAGAGCAGTAAGCTAGTCAACAGCAGCAGAGCAAAGTACTTGCACTTTACTCTGCTTTTATCACTGGTGTTTCCTTTAAGTTCAAATTAGCTAAATTAACTGATTTTTTGCTTTGGTGTGCTAAATAACCTGAGCTGCGGATAATTAATGCCTTTCTAGCAGCCAGTTTTAGCGCTAACTGCGTTGAATTCACTTCCAATAGCCAGCTATTGGTGCGTAAATTCGCCTTGCCTACAGGATGTAGGTACCTTAGCGAGAGCAGGACGCGGAAGCGGTGTTTTCCCTAAAACTCTCTGGCTAGACAAGGAAAAACTAAGTTGTGCTTTAGCAACAATGAGTTGGAACACTCCTTATCCAAACCTCAGGTTAAATAACTTGCCTAACTTCCAATCGAACTTTACAGCGCTGACGGCCGTTAAGATTAAAACAATCCCAAGCGTTTGTAGCATCGAAATCGTGTGCTCGAATGCAATAAAATCTACAAACAGCGCCACGACCGGATAAATAAAAGAAAGAATAGCGATTAATGTGGTGCTTAAGCGTTGAAACGCATCATACATGATCACATACATAAACCCTGTGTTGACGACGCCTAAGAATAGGATATTGCCCCAGCTCGATGAAGTCTCTGGGAAATGTGCAAAGTCAACCCAAGGCAATAAAAATAAACCGCCCAAAAAGATTTGGATCACAGCAACAACACCAGATGGCACTTGGCTTACCTTTTTTGTCATCAGCGTTGTAATGGTATACAGAAATGCAGCTCCAAGTGCCAGTAGCAGACCAAAAACGGCTTGATTGCTCTCTTGTGCAAAAATAACTGCGACTATTTCTTGATAGGGGATCCCCACAACCAACCATAATCCCACCACGGCGATGGTCAACCATAAAAGGATTGCTTTACTTGGATACTGACGATAAAGCACCGCACTTAATAATACCAACATCAGAGGTTGTAGATGGTATGCGATGATTGAAATTGAAAAAGGAATATAGTCAAATGAGGCGAATAACAGCACCCAGTTTCCGACCAGCGCGATACCGCCGAGCAAGATGGTTATAAAAACGGGACCTTTAAACACCTCTTTTGTCAGTTGCTTTGTTACGAGCACGTATCCAAGAAGGCACAACGCGCCAATAACACAACGTAAAAATACCACGTTCCAATAGGATTGTTGTGCACTGACGACAAAGTATCCTATGGTGCCAGATAGCACCATAGCTATTATCATCTCTATCGAACCTTTTTCTTTATCTGAGCCAAACATTGTTCACACCTTGTCATATTCAATTCTATACTTGCATATTACTTAGGGTTTGCCGTATTGCTAATAGACAATAAAAGGCTAATTTTTCTATTTTCCTAAAAATGAAAGGCAAAAATGCGAAAATTAATTAATAATGAAAAATGGTCGCTTGATGCGATAGATAGCAAGCTTATAGCGCTGTTAGAAAACAACAGCCGAGTGTCTGTTGCTGAAATGGCTCGTGCTGTGAATATGTCTTCACCGAGTGTGAATGAGCGCATGAAACGTATGGAAGAGTATGGGGTAATTAGTAAATACAGTATTGAATTAGACCCAGAAAGCTTTGATTACCCGCTGACAGCGATTGTGCGTATTCGTCAGCATCCTGGTAAACTAAAACAACTTGAAGCGATGATCCAAAACATTCCTGAAGTGATTGAATGTGACAAAGTGACGGGAGAGGATTGTTTTTATGTGAGGTTGTGTTTTGAGAGTATGCCTAAGCTAGACGAAATTCTGGATAAAGTCTCCACGCTGGGTGATACCCACACATCGGTGGTGAAATCAACAGTAGTCAAACGCAGAAACGTGCCATATCAGATCCGCAAAAGGTAATCGCTAAGTATGACGAGTAGTAACGTTTTGACGGGATAAGCAATGCACAGCTAAACGTCAACAAATTTATAGTTTGTCACACTTTTTATAGCAATCCTGCCATCAATCTGGTTTTGAGTATGTTAGTATCCGTGCAGCAGTTTTTTACGAGATAGATTATGTTTCAACCAGTTAGCCTCTTTGTTGGGTTAAGATATAGCCGTGCTGCGAAAGGCAATGCATTTATATCGTTTATCTCATTTTTCTCAATTGCGGGTATCGCCCTTGGCTTGATGAGTTTGATCACCGTCAGCTCAGTGATGAATGGCTTTGAGCAAACCTTAAAAGCCGCCATGCTTGATTTGATCCCGCATGTGCAAATTAAGGAAAATGAGCAACTTGATCAAAATAAATTACAAGCCATTGAAAATCATCCTTTGGTTAAGCAAGTTTCGCCATATGTTGCAAGTGACGTAATTCTACAAACCAATCAAGATTTGGTGGGTGTGCAACTTCAAGGACTATTTCAAGGGTATGAAACAGCGTTAGATGACGCCGTACGCGCAGGTAGCTTAACTCGATTGTATGAGCAAAAATACCAAGTGGCGCTGAGTCGCTATTTAGCCAATAAACTTGGCGTAAGCGTTGGTCAACAACTTCGCGTGATCATGCCTGAATTCACCACATACACACCGCTTGGCCGCACACCGACGCAGCGCTTATTCACCGTAGCTGCCATATATGATGGCCAAAGCGAAGCTGACACTTATTTGGCATTTGCCGACGGGAAGAGTTTACAGCGGTTAATGCGCAAGAAGCCAGAGCAATACGACCTTAACATTCATTTATATGATGCCTTTAGTCTGCCTGATTTTTATCAGCAAGCGGATAGCTTGTTACAAGGGCTCGAGATACAGGATTGGCAAACTCAGCAAGGCACATTGTTTGCGGCGGTTGCAATGGAAAAGCGCATTATGTCGCTATTACTTGGCCTTATTGTGATAGTGGCTGTATTTAATATCATTTCAGCGCTATCTATGATGGTGAGTGAAAAGCAAGGGGAAGTGGCTATTTTGCAAACGCTTGGCTTTACACCACAAATGATAGCTAAAGTGTTTATGGCGCAAGGGATGTATAACGGCATTTTTGGCACACTCATTGGTGTTGCTGGTGGATTATTGCTTTCGAACAATATTAATGAGGTGCTCCACCTCGCAGGCCTTCAGTTGCTTGGTGGCGCTGAACTTCCGGTCAAAATAGAACTAACAGATTTAACGATTATGGCAGTGGGCAGCATATTGCTAAGCTTTTTAGCAACCTTGTATCCAGCTAAACGCGCGTCGAGTGTGCTGCCAGCAGAGGTATTAAGATATGAGTGATTTAGTCATTGACTGCCAAGATTTGGTCAAAAGCTACCAAGATGGTAAAGCCGAAGTAACGGTACTAAAAGGCGTTGATTTATCTGTAACCCAAGGTGAGATGCTTGCCATTGTAGGTAGCTCGGGTTCAGGTAAAAGTACTTTACTGCATATTCTCGGTACCTTGGATAAAGCATCCACCGGTAGTGTAAAAATCAAAGGTGTGGAAGTTGGCAAGCTGTCACGTAAAAAGCAGGCGGAATTTAGAAATAAGCATTTGGGTTTTATCTATCAGTTTCATCATTTGTTGATGGAGTTTAGCGCGGTTGAAAACGTGGCGATGCCATTACTAATTGCCGGTAATAAAGCAAAACAAGCCCGCGAAAAAGCATTACTCATGCTTGATAAAGTAGGCTTGAGTCATCGTGCTGATCATAAGCCTTCAGAGCTTTCTGGGGGGGAGAGACAGCGTGTTGCGATAGCGAGAGCGTTAGTAACAGAACCTGATTTGGTGCTAGCTGATGAACCAACCGGCAATCTTGATAAGCATAATGCGCTAAGGATCTATGACCTCCTAGCTGAACTCAATCAGCAACTAAAAACCAGCTTTGTTGTTGTAACACACGACCTAGAGTTGGCAGATAAGCTTGGTCGTGCAGTGCAACTGGACGATGGCAAAGTAGGTGTGTATCAGCATGCTTAGTTATTTTTTAAGCAAACGTTTTAGAGAGTCTAAACGTCAGCTTGGCTTTATTGGTTTTTTAACCCGTGCTTCTACGCTTGGTGTAATGCTGGGTATGGCAGTATTGATAGTCGCACTTTCTGTGATTAACGGTTTTGAAGAACAATTAGAGCAGCGGCTGTTGTCGGTGGTACCGCAAGTTAGTTATCAAGCACCTTACGACCCTATTCAAGCGTGGCAGCAAAAAGTAGAGATCTTGGAGAGTCAACGTGGCGTCGTAAGCGCGACGGCTGAAATTAACTTAACAGCCATGCTGCAATACAAAGGCACCTTAAAAGCGGCGCAGTTAAAAGGGATCGCACCGAATAGGCATCATACGGTGTCGAGCATAGGTGATTTTATAAAAGGCGCAGAACTAAAGGCACTAAAACCGGGTGAAGTGATCATCGGCAAAGGGATAGCTGACAAGCTTGGCGTCGTGGCTGGCGATAATATCCAGCTCTTGGTTGCTAACAAACATTCGGATAATCCACTCGCTGCGCCAAAGCGATTAACGGCGACGGTGGTGGGGCTTATCGATATGGGCGGGCCACTTGACCAAACATTATCCTTAGTGCCACTTAACGCACTGCAAGAAGCGATGGATTTTAGAGAAGACCAAGTAACGGACTTGCGTGCCAAGGTGAGTGATGTGTTTCAGGCACAGCAAATTGCGACATCAGCGGGCAGGGCATTACCCGATTTAGTGTACGTATCGTCTTGGTTTCGAACGCAAGGCGGACTGTATCAAGATATTCAGATGGTACGCACTATCGTCTATCTCGTGGTATTTCTGATCATCGCTGTAGCGAGCTTTAATATCGTCTCTTCTATGGTGATGGAAGTAAAAGAAAAGCGGGCGGATATTGCCATTTTGAAAACCATGGGTGCACAGGACAGTACGATTTTTTCGACTTTTGCGCTACAAGGTGTGACGTATGCAGGGATAGGTGCACTGCTAGGCACAGGGATCGGCATTTTTATTGCTATTAATATCCCCGATATTTTTAAAGCCTGGATCAATATGAGTGATACCAATCCGCTTGAAGGCGTCTACTTTATTGAGTACTTACCGAGCAAAATTATTTGGACAGACATTTATATCAGTTTAGTCACGACTTTTGTTATGGCTGTCGTCGCAAGCTTATATCCCGCTTGGCAAGCCACCAAAACGGATCCTGCCAAAGTACTGGGAAATGGCTGATGATGGCAAAAATTTATAGCCGGTAAAACCGGCTATAACAAGTTTATATTGGCTGCAGATAGATTAAATTCCCAATAGAAGAGGAAACGTTTGATCAAGTATCAAGATGTTTGCATGTGTTCACATCACTAAAATGTCAAAGTGACTCGCACGGCTGGACAGGCCCTAACCATCAAGCTTAAACATATTTTTTAATACCAATTTGTCTTAATACTAGCTCAATTTGAAGGTGTAAATCTGACGCTACCTGCGTTAAAAATTTCTTATTTAGAACAACTCAATAGCAAAATCTTTGCCTTGCAGATATGGATGTAGGCACCTTGGCGGTAGCAGGATGCAGTAGCGGTGTTATCGACAAAATTTTCTCGCTGCAGAATAGATCACTTAATTAAGCAAATTGATATAAAGCTCCCTTGTCCGCAAACTGTCCGGTGTCCGTCCAAATCCTCTCAATAAAGCCGTTAAATTACATAAATGGCATATAAAACAGTAAGATAAATTATGGCACGCTACTTGTTATTAGTTACTCATAATAATCGCGGACACCCTCTTGTCCGCAAGGAGGTAGCATGATTAAAGATACAAGTGCGCAAGATAAACAAATCGCAAAGAAACGAACCATAAAAAAGCCTGTGCTTGCGTTGTTGGCCGTTGGCATCACCTTAGGTGGATTGACCAGTGCTTGGCCAAGCATTAACACAATTTTATCTGCAGAGCAGACGGTATCGCGGGAGCAAGTACGTCTCGCCACGGTAGTGAGAGGTGATATCAGCGAAGATATTCGTGTTGAAGGGCGTACGCTGGCTGCGAATAATCCCGACTTATATGCCATCGCATCGGGCACAGTGACGCTAAACGTTAAACCAGGTGATGCCATCAAAGCAGGGCAAGCGTTGCTTAGCATAGACAGTCCAGAGCTTACCAACCGTTTACTGCAAGAAGAGGCGACATTTGAACGTTTACAAACGGAAGTTGAGCGCCAACGGATCTCGATTAAACAGCAGCTACTTGATACTAAACAACGCATGGAAATGGCGAAAGTAGACTTAGAAGCGGCAGAGCGGGAAATGGCACGCTCAAAACAAAGCATCGAAAAGCAAATTATCTCAAAATTAGAGCTTGAACAGTCAATGGTTGAACTTAAGCGCGCGCAGCTACAAGAGCGTCACGCCATCGATTCACTAAAGCTTGAGCAAGAGCGACTTGCGTTTGAGCTAAAAAGTAGCGAGCTGAGCCTAACCAGACAACAGCATATTTTAGAAGAAGTGCAGCGTCAGGTAGCGGCACTTAACATTATATCGCCGTTGTCGGGTATTGTTGGTACGGTGCATGTCCAGCAAAAGCAGTTTGTACAGCGAGATGCGGCGCTAATATCCTTGGTTGACCTTTCAGAGCTTGAGGTTGAAGCGCAAATACCAGAAATTTATGCCGACAATCTAGGTGTCGGCATGGCCGCTGAAGTAATTATCAATCAATACCAATACCATGCAAAGCTGGTCGCTATTTCCCCTGAAATCGAAGCTGGCCGTGTCAGTGCGCGAGTACGCTTTGATGAACAACCAAGTGGTCTTCGCCAAAACCAAAAGGTATCTACAAGAATTATCCTGTCGCAAAAGCAAGACGTGCTCAAAGTAAGGCGTGGTGCATTTGTTGAAACTGGCGCAGGGCGTTTTACCTATACGGTTGTCGGTGAGCAGGTCGATCAAACACCCATTCAGCTCGGTGTAAAAAGTATTTCTGAAGTTGAAATTATCGAGGGCCTGAGTGAAGGACAAGAAATCGTGATTTCAAGTTTAGATCCGTTCAATAACAAAGCGCGAGTGTTACTCGGGAAGTAGCCCATCTCGCGTACCGAATAAGAATGAGAAGGAATAGACAATGTTAAAAATGAATGAAGTAAGCAAAATTTATCGCACAGATCTGATTGAGACTCATGCGCTCAGCAATGTTAATTTAACCATTGAAGAAGGGGAGTTTATTGCGGTCACAGGCCCGTCAGGATCAGGCAAAACGACCTTTTTGAACATTGCCGGTTTGTTAGAGCGTTTTGAGCGCGGTGACTATTTTCTAGATGGTGAAAACGTTGCCAATCTTAACGATAAAAAGTTGTCTCAGCTAAGAAACGAAAAAATTGGCTTTATCTTCCAAGGCTTTAACCTTATCAGCGACTTATCTTTATATGACAACGTTGAAGTGCCGCTCATTTTTCGTGGGATTAAGGCCAGTGAGCGTAAAAAGCGCATTGAAGAAGCGCTTGAACTCGTTGGGCTTGCAAGCCGAATGAAACATCATCCCGCACAGCTAAGTGGCGGGCAACAGCAGCGTGTGGCTATTGCCAGAGCTTTGGCGGGGAAACCGCGATTCCTTTTAGCGGATGAGCCAACGGGTAACTTAGACAGCTTAATGGCAAGGCAAGTGATGGATTTATTACAAGAAGTGAATCAGGCGGGTACAACATTGATTATGGTAACCCATGACAATGAGCTGGCACGACGAGCGGGTCGTAACATCCAAATTCTTGATGGTGAGCTAACCGACATCACCAAATCTCAGCTAACTGAACTGGCAGTGTAGGAGTAAGCAATGAAAGAGCTAATACTATTAGCTTGGCAGGGATTAAAGCAAAAACCCAAGCTAAGCGCACTGATGGTGATCAACCTTGCAGTTGGGATCACGTTAATGTTGACGATGTCAGCCATTGTAAAACAAAGCAGCAGTGAGGTGATTGGTTATAAGGGAGATCACTTGTACACCGCAGGCCTGAATTTTTTTGATGGCGACCAAGACGTTGTCGATTTTAACCAATTTCCACGCTGGACATATCAAGATGCAGAGGCGCTTAAGCAAGCGGATTTACCATACGAGCATCTATCATTTAACTACACCACAGAGTTTATTGTGGGGCTGGCGGATAACTCAGTTAGACCTATTAGTGTAGAAGCTTCTGGTACAGATAGAGAAATGTTTAGTGTACTAGATGCGCCGTTTATCCACGGAGCTTCTTGGAGTGAACAAAGCCAGCAAAGTGGTGAAGCGGTCGCTGTGATCAGTAAAAACGCTAATGACCATCTTTTTGGTGGGGCGAATTCTGTCGGGCAGTTTATTCAAGTTCAAGGCGAACAAATACAAGTCGTGGGCGTGGTTGATTTAAGCAATTATAAACGTCGTTTCCAAGATTTGAGCTTTAGTAATAATTACAATCACGATGCATTTATCCCGCTAAATTATGCCTATGCGCAAAACTTTCCAAGAACAGGGCAAGTATCGTGTAGAACCGACGATTTATACACCGCAACCAACCCACGCAGCGGCAGTATCGACATGCTGAAAAGTGCTGAATGTGGTTATTTGACGGTTTGGTTCCAGTACCAAAATGATATGGGGGTGGCACATCTTGCAGAGCTAAAAACTTGGTTGAATAACTATACTGCAAATCAGCAAGTGGTTGGCCGTTTTCAACACAACAATCTCACCGATTTTTATAGCATGGGTGAGCTCTATATTTTGATCCAGCGTTTTATGGCATGGGAAGCCATTTACCTAACGTTTTCATATTTACTATTTGCCATTTGTCTAGTGAACACTGTGGGGATCCTACTGGCCAAATTCCAAGCCAATCGTAAGCTTATTTCCCTTTACCGAGCCCTCGGTGCAAATCGTGGGGTGATCATGAAAATTCATTTTCTAGAAATTCTCATGCTCACAGTTGCATCTGTGTTGCTTGGTTTTGTACTCGCATTTGCAGGACTCGAGTTTATGTTCCATTTGCGTATGTATCAGACGGATTATATGGCATTTGCCGAGCAGGTTCGTCAAATCTATCAGTTTGATGGTGAGCTGGCACTTTTGACCACCATAGGTATTTTCTTGGCGGTTGGGATATCTGGATTATATCCGGTATACCGTAGTAGCCGTGTATCACCAGCTGCAGAGTTAAGGGGGTAAGTATGGCGATTAAACATATTTTAAAACTGATCTTAAAACAAAAAAGTATTGCGCTGTTAATTATTCTACAAATCGCGATCACCGTGATGATTGTCAGCAATACCGCGTTTATCAGCTATGCAACGCTGCAAAACTGGCTAATTCCTTCAAAGTTGGAAGAGCAACAAATTCTCAATGTAACGACGCGTGTGTTTGATACCTCGGTAGACGTGCAGTCACTTATAGAAAAGGATATTCAAGCGATTGAAAATGTGCCTGGGGTCGTTGCCGCATCTTATGCTGGTAGAGAGCTGGTATTAAACAGCTTAGGCCCTGGATGGACTATTTTTAAAGATACCCAACCAGAAACGGATTACAGCGTGTTTGGCTACTTTGGCTTGGATGAAAAAGGGGTAGATGTACTTGGGCTTGAACTTGTTGAGGGGCGGAGATTTTATGCCAGCGAATTTATAAAAGGTGATGAGGCAACAAAAAATGCAGGCGTTATTATGATAAGTGACGACCTTGCCACGTCTTTATTTGGTGGTGACTCTGCCCTTGGGCAGACGGTGTATATTTCAAGACAACGCATTCCACATCAAGTGATTGGTGTTTATAAAGGTAAAATGCTTGGGGAAGGCGCAACGTACAATCAACAACACTACAATTCAGGGGTTGTACCTGAGGTCATATGGGGTAACCGTCAACGGGCAAATTATTTAGTCAGGGTTGAAAAAGGTGTGTCTGAGCGAGTGCTAGAAGAAGTTGAAACGGCACTGTATCACACCAGCGGACGAATGGTTGAGCGAGTAGAGTTTGTTGCTAGGGCAAAAAAACGTTTGTGGGATGGCCGTAGCACCTTTGCACTCACCATGGCAGGTATAAGCATCATAGCATGCGTGGTCACCGCGCTTGGTATTGTCGCACTTGTCAGCTTTTCTGTTAGCCTAAGAAAGAAAGATCATGGTGTACTTCGTGCGTTAGGAGCATCTAAAGGCAAAGTGATGTGGTCTTTAATTAAAGAAAATACAATTTTAGTCTTTATCGGTTTAGTGCTAGGCTTTGGTCTCTCGATTTTGCTTTACTATTTTTTGATGAATAATGTTCGCGTGCAAAGTGTGGTAGAGATCCCGTTATTGGTTGGGGTCGCTATTTTTACTTGGCTTGTGAGTACATTGGCGGTGTACCTGCCTGCCAAAGAAGCTGCGAAAGTGTCGCCGGCACAAGTAACTAAATCGAGTTAATAATAAAAACAACAAAGCCCCGAAAGGGGCTAAATCTACAAATTAGGATCAAAAGCGTTCATGAGTGTATTGGTAATTGACGATAATCCGGATGTAATTCAAGCCATTAAAGTCCTTTTGTTACTCAATGATATTCCGTGTGAAGGTGTTACCTCTCCGCAGCTGGGCCTAGAGAAGGTTCGTAGCAAACAGTTCGACTTAGTTATTCAAGATATGAACTTTACCCGAGACACTACCAGCGGCGCGGAAGGTAAAGCCCTGTATAAAGCCATTCGAGATTTAGAGCCTGACTTACCCATCATCTTACTGACGGCTTGGACAAACCTTGAAATGGCAGTAGAGCTAATTAAAGATGGTGCTGCAGACTACTTAGCTAAACCTTGGAAAGATCATAAACTCGTCACCTCAGTGAAAAACTTGCTCGAAATGCGAGAACTACAAGAGCAAGTAAGTAGCGCTGCTAATCAGCGCAATGCCAGATTACAAAAGCTAAAAGCGCAATACGACCTGTGTGGTGTGGTGGTTGCCGATCCGGCCATGTTGAGCTTGCTTGAAATGGCGACTCAGGTTGCGCACTCCGATGCGCCAATTCTGATCACAGGACCAAACGGCGCTGGTAAAGAGAAAATTGCAGAAATCGTGCAAGCCAATAGCAGCTATAAACATAAACCCTTTATTAAAGTGAATGCGGGGGCCATCCCGGCGGACCTCATTGAGGCCGAGTTATTTGGGGTTGAAAGTGGTGCTTATACAGGCGCACAAAAATCGAGGGCTGGGCGCTTTGAAGCGGCCGATGGTGGCACCTTGTTTTTGGATGAAATCGGCAACTTGTCTTTGACAGGGCAACAAAAATTGCTAAGGGTTTTACAAAGTGGTGAGTTTGAACGCGTTGGCAGCACGGTCACGAAAAGGGTAAATGTTAGGGTGATCAGTGCCACCAACAGTAATTTACCAGAGGCCATTCGCGCAGGTACTTTTAGAGAAGACTTGTATTATCGGATCAATATGATTGAGCTTAAATTGCCGCCACTATCTGAGCGAAAAGAAGATATTGCCGTGTTAGTGGATCACTTTTTACCTAGCAATAAGAGTTTGAGTAACGCAGCAATGAAGCAGTTAAAGCATCATACTTGGCCTGGAAATGTCAGGGAGCTTGAAAACACCATAGGTCGTGCTGTGTTGCTGAGCCCCAGGCAAGAAATTGAGTGTGAGCATTTAGCAATTCAAATACCACAACATGAAGAGCCGCTTGAATATACACAAGCAGATATCGAAGCTGCATTAGACAGCGCTGATGGCGTAGTCAGTAAAGCCGCAAGAAAGCTTGGATTAAGTCGGCAAGCACTATACCGGAGAATGGAGAAGTTTGGTTTAAAATGACGGTGTCTCTTCAAGCAGCGGTGTCTGCATGCCTATTTGTATCACTATTGGTGTTTGCGGCTATTCTATGGCTGGCAGCTTTATTTGCAATACCATTTACTCTGGCAATTCCACTGGGGCTACTTGTTGCGGCGGTAGTAGGCGTTGTCGGTATCAGTTACTTTTTCTCTCGCCAACAACGGATCATAGATTGCTTAACGGACGGGATCCGCAGTTTTAAAGATCAAGACTTCTCAGTTCAAATTACACATTTTGAAAGCATAGAAATGTCTGATCTAATTTTGGAATATAATCGTTTATCGACAACACTAAAAAAGCAGCGCCACGCTACTAGCCAAAGGGAGTTACTACTTGATACCATTTTGCAGGTGTCACCGGTATCTATTTTATTACTAAACCAATTTGATCAAGTGGTATACGCTAATGATAAAGCAGGAAAATTACTTAATAACAACAAGTCGTTAAGCGGCCTAGTACTGCATCATGCCATCGCGAATGCAGATCCTAAACTGCAAACCATTTTGCTACAAAAAGAATCCGGGTTTGTGACCTTTCAAGCCAATGATGAAAAGCAAAGCTATTACTTTTCAAGGCAGAGCATAACACTCAACCACCAGCCGCACGTGTTGCTTATGTGTCAAAATCTATCAAGCGAAATGAGCCGCCAAGAGGTAGGGCTTTGGAAAAATGCCATCCGTCTTATCAGTCATGAACTCAATAATTCATTAGCGCCCATTTCTTCGTTGACCAACTCGGCGAATACAATTGTAGAGCGTAGCGCCAAAGAGCAAAACCACGCCCTTATTCAACTATTGCCCGAAATGCTCTCGACGATTAACCGCCGCACGGAAAACCTCAGTGAATTTGTGGCTAAATATAGCGAATTTGCAAGATTACCAGCGCCTAATATTACAGAGCAACCCTTGCAGCCCTTACTTGATACCGTTAGTAAGCTTTATGACTTTACTTTGCTGGCAGCACTTCCTTTGGAGCGCGCTTTTTTTGATCCCATACAGGTAGAGCAGGTGATGATAAATTTGGTTAAAAACGCCCATGAGTCAGGATCTAAAATAGATGAAATAGGCGTGAAGCTGCTGGTTGATTATCAACGTCTGATAGTCGTGGTTGTTGATAGAGGTGTAGGAATGGAAGAAGAAAAGCTAGCAAACGCAGTACTGCCATTCTTTTCTACTAAACCAAGTGGCACAGGGGTAGGATTGAGTATTTGTAATGAAGTCGCCATTGCCCACGGTGGACAACTTAAACTATTTAATCGTAAAAAAGGTGGCTTAATGGTGCAGTTTGATTTACCACTCGTCGTACCAAAAACATAGCGTTGTAATGACACTAACCCATACCGGGTAGGAGCGGGTTCACCCCGCGATCTTTTTGGTTTTAATGCCGTACCTTAGGCGGTGGAAGTCTTTGTGCCCAGATAAATCACGACCTACAAATGACAAGCTTCACAAATTTATTTTATTGACCTCATTTTTTGCTAAATCTATATTGGGTAGGAGCGGGTTCACCCCGCGATCTTTTTGGCTCTAATGCCGCACTTTAAGCCGCGGGAATATTTGTGCCCAGATAAATCACGACCTACAAATAATTCCTGTTGAGCGCATATCTATCGACAGGCAGCGGCAGAGCAGCGATACTCAAGCAAGTTGACAATATAGGGAAATAAACTTGAACACGAAAACTCAAACGACCAACCACTTTTTACTCTTCGCGGGTGTGTGTACAGCCATTGCGGCAGTGGCGCACATTGGCTGCATTATCTTTGGCGCGCCTTGGTATCGCTTTTTTGGTGCGGGCGAGGAAATGGCTACTATGGCCGAACAGGGGCTTATTTATCCGCACATTGTCACTGCCGTTATCGCTACGATTTTACTGCTCTGGTCATGCTACGCGTTTTCAGGGGCGAAACGGATCCGACAATTACCTATGCTTAAAATCGCCCTGTGTGTAATAAGTGCAATCTTTTTAATAAGGGGAATTGGGTTTGTTTTTATCATGCCAACGATCCCAGATAATAGCATGACGTTTTGGCTGGTGAGTTCATCAATTTGCTTGGTTATAGGTGGGGCTTATGCGTTTGGAACCCAAAAGGCATGGTCACAAATCTAGCAGCTTTAAAAGCTAGCACTTCAGGTGCTAGCTTTTTGTTCAGATTAGGCAGTTAACCTTTTTCATTCAGTGCCGTTCTAACACCGGCTTCAAGTTCTTCGTGAACAGATTTAAATAACCCAAGTTGGCGTTCAATGATATATTCAGGTACACCCTCCATAGCGCGTGCTATGTTGCCGTACAAGCGCTGTTTTTGGGCATCATCAAATAGGCAATATAGGGCACGAGGCTGTGAAAAATCATCATTGTCTTTGCGGTGGTCGTATCTATCCGCCATTCCTTCAAGCTCAAGAGCAGGGCGTTTATACTCTGGGCTCTCTTTTGGGCCTCCCATCGAGTTAGGCTCGTAGTAAGCATCTTCGTTACCACCCGGCTCATTATTAAAGAACCGCATTGCACCGTCTTTGTGGTAATGATGCACTGGGCACTTTGGGCGATTAACAGGTAATGCCTCATAATGCGTGCCGAGTCGGTAGCGGTGAGCATCAGCATAGGAGAAAATGCGTGCTTGCAACATTTTATCGGGAGAAAATCCAATTCCAGACACCACGTTAGACGGACTAAATGCAGCTTGTTCTATCTCTGCAAAATAATTGTCTGGTACGCGATTTAATTCGAGTGTGCCAACATCGATGAGTGGAAAGTCGCCATGCGGCCAGACTTTGGTTAAATCAAACGGATTGTGTTGGAACTGTTTTGCTTGTGCTTCAGTCATCACCTGAATTTTCATATCCCATTTCGGATAATTTCCGCGCTCTATGGCCTCAAGCAAGTCCTCTTGAAAACTCTCTCTGCTTTCGCCAATTACTGATTTTGACTCTTCATCGGTATGATGCTGGTGGCCTTGTTGGGTTTTCATATGAAACTTCACCCAAACTCTTTGGTTTTCCTCGTTAATCAAACTAAAGGTGTGAGAGCCATAGCCATTCATATGTCTCACATCCGTTGGCAAGCCACGGTCAGACATTAAAATCAATACTTGATGCAGGCTTTCTGGCGACAGTGACCAAAAATCCCATTGCGCGGTGTTGGAACGCAGGTTGGTTTTTGGGTGGCGCTTTTGGGTATGAATAAAATCTGGGAATTTATACGGATCACGGACAAAAAATACGGGGGTATTATTACCAACTAAATCCCAATTTCCTTCATCAGTGTAAAACTTTATCGAGAAACCTCTTACGTCACGCTCCGCATCGGCAGCCCCTTTTTCACCGGCTACTGTTGAAAAGCGCATCAGAATGTCGGTTTGCTTATCAACCTCAGCAAATAGCTTTGCCTTGGTATATCGGCTTATATCGTTTGTTACCGTAAATGTTCCAAACGCACCCCATCCCTTAGCATGCACGGTACGCTCTGGAATACGTTCTCTATTTTGATGCGCCAGTTTTTCGATTAATTGGTAGTCCTCAACCAATAATGGGCCTCTAGGACCTGCGGTAAGACTATTTTGATTATCGGCGATTGGATTACCAGCTGTGGTGGTTAATGGACACTTGGTCATTGCTCGTTTCCTTCATATAAAATTTAGAAACTAACAGCAAGAAATGAACCAAAGAAAAATTCAATTTAAACAATTAGTTGAGTAGTAGCTTAGCGGTGATTGTGATTTTTACAGAGCAAAGTTTTCAAACGCGTTGTAAGAGCTACGTAAGTGGTGAGCTAGGATATTGCTCACCACTTACTCATCTTAGTTACTGAGATTCGGCAAATGCATCAAGCTCACTTTCCATTTGCTCTCGCATTTTGAACTTTTGTAGCTTGCCTGTGACTGTCATCGGATAATTTTCAACGAGCTTGATATGTTTTGGGACTTTGAAATAGGCGAGTTTATCTTTTAAAAATATACGAATATCTTGTTCCGAAATATAGTGTCCGGGCTTAAGTTGAACCCAAACACATACTTCCTCACCATATTTTTCGTCTTTGATCCCAAATACAGCGGCGTCTTGAATATGATGATGATGATAAAGCACTTCCTCAATTTCTCTGGGGTAAATATTCTCGCCACCGCGAATGATCATGTCTTTTATGCGGCCGACGATGCTAACGAACCCTTCGTCATCCATTACCCCTAAATCGCCAGAATGTAGCCAGCCATCGTTATCAATGGTTGCTGCTGTTTTTTCTGGGTCTTGCCAATAGCCTTTCATTACGCAATATCCTCGGGCACATACCTCACCAGGCGTACCAATTGGGGCAATATGTCCTAGCTCGTCAATAATTTTGACCTCGGTATGTGGCATAGCGCGACCAACAGTCTGCACGCGTTTCTCAACAGGCGAATCGATTTCGGTAATATTATTGATTGGGCTGCACTCGGTTTGCCCGTAACCAATTAGTACATCGGTCATATGCATTTGGGTTTGTACTTGGCGCATGACCTTTTCAGGGCAGGTAGAGCCTGCCATCACGCCAGTGCGCAGCGAAGATAGATCAAACTGTGTAAAGTCTGAGTGCTCTAATTGTGCGATAAACATTGTTGGTACACCGTGAAGCCCAGTGCACTTTTCTCGTTCCACAACTTCTAAGGTGACAAGCGGATCAAAGCTATCGTTAGGGAATACAGCGCACGCCCCTTTACTGATACAAACGAGATTACCGAGCACCATGCCAAAACAATGATAAAGCGGCACGGGAATACAAAGCTTGTCTTGCTCTGTGAGCTTCATGGCATTGGCGACGAGTAATCCGTTATTGAGGATATTACTGTGGGTGAGGGTGGCGCCTTTCGGGTTGCCTGTAGTACCTGAAGTGAATTGAATATTGATTGCGTCGCTGGCACTGAGGTTGGCTGCAATCGCATTTGCCTCAAGATAGTGGGCATCATTAGCTTTAGATAACAGGGTGCTGAAATTCATTAGACCTGGTTCAATATCCTCGTCAATCAGCACAATCTGTTTGAGAGAGGGAAGGCGCTGTGAAGACAATTCGCCAAACATGCAGTCATAAGATTCTGGTGCCAGCTCTCTTATCATGTCAACGTAATGGCTATGTTTAAATGATTTCGCCATAACTAACATCTTACACTCAACGTTGTTTAGCACGTATTCAAGCTCGCTTGGACGATAAGCTGGGTTAATGCACACCATGATCGCGCCAATTTTAGCGGTTGCAAATTGCACTAGACTCCATTCAAGATTGTTTGGAGACCAAATCCCAACTCTATCCCCTGGTTGTATGCCTACAGCTAAAAGGCTTGCGGCAAGTTGATTTATTTTGGCGAGATACTCACGATAATTTAAGCGAACAGATTGATGAGAGACAACAATGGCTTCTCTTTCTGGATAATTGTCGACAATATCTTCTAGGTATTGCCCTATGGTGAGTTGAGTAAGCGGTGCTACTTGGGGGCCTTTGAAGTAACTCTTTGTAAGTGCACTTGCATTTATTAATTGGCTCTCTGTTGTCATATCTTGTCCTTGCTGTTGATCTCTAGTTTTTATCATTATGCTTTATCAGTGATAACCTAATTGTCGACAAAATCAAGTGCATTTGGACGAAAAGCATGAAATTACGACTAATGGCTAGTGATAAAGTGTGTGATGGTGAGGTAGTGGAAAGGTCAAGAGTAGCTTTTTTGGGGTATAAAAAACGCCTGAAAATTCAGGCGTTTTGTGGTTTCACTTAAGGGATGTTATTAAGCTAATCCTTCATCTGTATCGACATGCTCATCTTTATGATGCTTCGCGATTTCATCTGAAAGTTCTTGCTTAGAACGCTTCTCTGACATCCGTCTTGCCATTAGCCAATAGAAGAATAGTGGCAAGAAGAATACTGCGAGGAAGGTAGCCGAGAGCATACCACCCATTACGCCAGTACCCACACTGTGTCTTGCTCCTGCGCCAGCTCCAGAACTCATCACCAGTGGAACTACACCAAGTATGAAAGCAAGTGAAGTCATGATAATAGGTCTAAAACGCAGTCTTGCCGCTTCAAGGGCTGCAGTTGCTGGACTCCATCCTTCTTGATACTTCATGAGTGCGTACTCGACAATAAGAATGGCATTTTTACTGGCAAGGCCAAGTAGGGTAACCAAACCGATTTGGAAGTAAACGTCGTTGGTTAGCCCAGCGATCCAGATTGAGACCAATGCACCAAAAGTACCAAACGGTAGCGCTAACATAACCGAGAATGGCAATGACCAGCGCTCATAAAGTGCTGCGAGGATCAAAAATACCATGATCACGGCCATACCGAGTGCAATACCGGTTGTACCAGAGTTTTGCTTTTCTTGGAACGCGGAACCCGTCCACTCGTAAGTCATATCAGGTGGTAGCACTTTGTTGGCGATACGCTCAAACTCCGCGATAGCTTGACCTGAGCTGTAGCCAGGTGCTGCTTCGCCCATTAACTTAACTGCAGATAAGTTATTGTAACGATTCATGGTTTCCGGGCCGCGACTATACTCAACATCCGTAAATGCAGAAATTGGTACCATTTCGCCACGATTGTTTTTCACATAAATGCGGCCAACATCTTCCGGTGTCATTCTAAACTCGGCTTCAGCGGACATAATCACTTGCCATGCACGACCAAATTTATTGAAGTCGTTGACGTAGTAATTACCTAAATTGGCTGCAAGTGCGTTAAACGCAGAATTGATATTAACCCCCATGGCACGCGCTTGTTCACGATCCATATGTACCTTTAGCTGCGGTGCATCAGGACGCCATAGCGTTTGAATGCCTGTAAGGATAGGGCTCTTCTGCGCCTCGGCCATAATCATCTGCATGCCTTGCTTCAATTTAGCGGGATCAGAGCCGCCTTTATTTTGCAAAAAGACTTCAAATCCGCCTGTTGTACCCAAGCCGAAAATTGGCGGTGGGTTAAACGCCAGCACTAGTGCTTCGTTAATATGCGCGGTTTTCATAAATAACTCACCAACAAGTTCCTTCGCCGACACATCGCGTTCATCCCAGTGTGTTTGCGTCACGAACATAGTCGCCGCGCTATTTTTGAAGCCACCACCGATGAAGTCCATCCCCGTAAACGCCACGACGTTTTCGTTAGCTGGGTTTGACTTTGCAGCCGCTATCACTTCATCGGCCACTTTAGCAGTGCGCTCTAACGAAGAGCCATCAGGCAAGAACACCGCTATCATATAGTAACCTTGGTCTTCGTCTGGTACTAACGAGCTTGGTGTTTTTTGCCACAGGAATACCGTTGCACCAATCATCGCTACCATTAAGGTTAGGCCTACAAAACCACGGCGAACCATAAAGCTAACCGCGCCAACATAGCGTCCGGTCACACGATGGAACCAGTCATTGAACCACAAGAAAAACTTGGCATCTTGTTTGTGCTCGTGCTTAAGCAGCAATACACAAAGTGCAGGCGTCATTGTCAGTGCAACCACACCGGATAAACTTACAGAGATGGAGATTGTGATCGCAAATTGGCGGAATAGCTCGCCTGTTAACCCACCCAGGAAAGCGATAGGTACAAACACCGAACACAATACCAATACAATCGCGACTACGGGGCCGCTTACTTCCTGCATCGCTTTAACTGCTGCTTCTCTAGCCTGCAAGCCTTGCTCATGCATAATACGCTCGACATTCTCAAGTACTACAATGGCGTCATCTACCACGATACCAATCGATAACACCATGCCGAACAGCGTAAGCGTGTTAATCGAGTAACCGAGCATATAGAGACCTGCAAATGTACCAAGTAACGAGACCGGAACTGCAAGCGTTGGAATTAGCGTTGCACGCCAGTTTTGCAAGAACAGGTAAACCACTAAGAATACCAAAATCATTGCTTCACCAAGCGTTTTTAACACCTCGCGAATTGAGACTTCTACAAAGCGTGTGGTGTCGTAAGAGTTAACGTGGGCGAGGCCTGTAGGGAACTGAGGTTTGATCTGTTCAATTTCAGCCTCTACTGCTTTAGCCACGTCAAGCGCATTCGCGCCCGGTTGCAAGAATACACCGAGCAATACCGCTTCTTTACCGTTAATAGTACCTTGGAAGTTATAGTCTTTAGAACCAAGCTCTACGCGAGCAACATCCTTAAGGCGCAGTGTTGAGCCATCTGGGTTTGCTCGAACAATGATATTTTCGAACTCTTCAGCCGTCGATAAACGTCCTTTCGCGGTGACACTATAAACGAGCGATTGCGCGTCTTGAGATGTCGGTGTTGCACCAATACTACCCGCTGCATACTGAGAGTTTTGCTCTCTAATTGCACCCGCAATATCGTCTGCTGTGACTTGCAGTTGACTCATAATATCCGGGCGCAGCCAAATACGCATGGCATAGTCTTTAGCACCGAAGATCTGCACGTTCGTCGTACCAGGAATGCGTTTGACGCGGTCAAGGATATTCATGGTGACGTAGTTAGATGTCCAGAGACTTTCTCGAGTTCCATCTGGCGAATAGAACGCGTGTACTTGCAAGAAGTTAGAAGATGTCTTTTGAACCACAACGCCTTGGCGTCTAGTTTCTTCAGGGAGACGAGCTTCAACTTGCTTCACCCGGTTATTTACATCTACGGCAGCCTGATCAACATCCGTTCCAATCTCAAAAGTTACTGCAATAGTTGTTACGCCGGAGTTGGTACTGGTTGATGTCATGTACATCATGCCTTCAACACCCGTAATCGCGTTTTCGATAGGGGTCGCAACGGTTTGTTCTAATACATCCGCTGATGCACCAGGGTATACCGCACGTACCTCAACTTGAGGTGGAGCGATTTCGGGATACTGCGCAACAGGCAAACTGCGCATGGCAGCAAGCCCCGCAAGCACTATTACGATAGAGATAACAAAGGCAAAAATAGGCCTGTTTATGAAATATTTGGAGAACATCAGATTATTCTCCTTGCTCGCTCACAGACACTGGCATACCAGGGAAGAAGATCCTCGCCATACCTTCAACGATGACAGGTTGACCTTCTTTTAAGCCTTCGCGAATAACCCACATATTCTCATTATTAAGCTTGACCCACTCACCAACTTTGACCGGTGCAGGCAGGGCTACGGTTGTGCCTTGTTCATTTTTGGTGGCAATGTATACAAATTTACCCGTGCCGTTGTCTAGTACCGCTCTTTGCGGAAGTACAATGGCGTTATTGCGTACCGCACCAGAGAGTTTAACTCGAACAAACTGACCCGGTCTTAACTCGCCATTTTCATTAGGAATACGAGCTTGTAACTCACTGGTACCCGTGAAGCGGTTTACCCGAACGTCGCTAAAGTTTACTTTACCGGCTTGTCCGTATAGTGAACCGTCTTGCAGAATAATCGTGGTATCAAATTCATTATGATCTGGTAATGACAATGAGCCATTTTCTACATCTTGGCGCATTGTTAGCTGCTCACGCTCTGAAAAGCCGAAGCGAGCACGAATGGTGCTAATGTCGGTAAGTTCAGTTAATAGTACACTCGGACCAGAAACATAACTGCCTTCTGACATCAGTTCACGACCAACAATACCAGAAACAGGTGCTTCAACTTTGGCGTATTCAAGGTCTAGTTTGGCTTCACTCAATGCGACTTTTGCAGATTCTAAATTCGCAACTGCAATATCGTAGGCCGATACTGAGTTATCAAAGTCGCGCTTTGATACTGAACGCTCGTTCTTCAAACGCTCAAGCCTTTCGCTCTCGCGCTTAGTTTGGTCAACGTTTGCTTTTGCTGCCTGAAGTGCTGCCTGCGCTTTTTCTACCGCTAATTCAAAAGGTTTAAGCTCGATGGTGAATAATGAATGACCAGCTTTTACAAATTGACCTTCCTCAAAGTTGCGAGACTCGATGATCCCAGAAACTCGAGAACGAATTTCGACTTCTTTATCACCCGCGAGAGTGGCCGGAAGTTCGATATCGAAAGGCACTGATTGAGTAGTAACTTGTTGTACACTCACTTGCGCAGGTGGCATTGCATGGCCCCCTTGCTGTGGTGCTTCTGAACACGCTGACAAAGTGCCTAACGTGAGCATTAAAAAAGATAGGTGTTTAACACGACTGCGTATTGATACTGGATACATGAACACTCCAATTCCTATATTATCATTTTATGCTGCCCCGGCTTTGACGGGGAACTACCTTGCAATTTGCCTTTAATAACGCACACTCAACTGGATGCAATCAGTCAAGTGAGTTCATTTCATACCTTAACCACACCAAAGTAAAGGCTATTTGTTCGACAATTAAACAAGTAAACGGTAGTGTATACTTAAAGAAATAAAAGGTAAACGGTTGCGTGTACTTTTCTTCAATTTAGGTATACGATCATGTGTACTTTTTATTAACGACTTTATTGATTAAAATAAAGGGAATGTTGATTTATTACGAAGAAGGCTTATCTCTGTATAGAGAGGTGATTCTCGGTATACAACTGACCATGTGAGTAGCAGCTATCAATGGCTCGCTTTTCCCACTATTAATTAAAGACAGAATAAGTAAATGACGCAACTTTCACCAAAACAGCAGTCAATTTTATGTGCAGCGATAGAAGAGTTCGCTCAAAAAGGCTTGCAGGCGACGACGATGGAGTCGATCAGTCAATCAGCGGAAGTATCAAAGCGCACGTTATACAAGCATTACTCGACCAAAGACGAGCTCTTTGATGCCGTTGTTGAGCTGTTAATTGAGCGAATTAAGCCGATAACTGCGATACAATTTATCCCAAACTATGACTTTTCAGTGCAACTGCAACATCTTGCGAAAAGCGCAATGACTTTGTTGAATGACGAGGATTATATGCGTTTGTCGCGTATTGTGATGATTGAATCGATGCGTAGCTTTGAGCAAGCACAGAATTTAAATGAAAAGTTTAGTCATTGTGAAGCCGCGATGATCCAATGGTTCGAAGATGCTGCGAATTCAGGGTGTCTTGGTAGTTTTGATGCGGACTTTGCCGCAGCGTACTTTTGGGGCGCACTGAAAAAGCTAGGCTATTGGGAACGCGCGATAAAATGGCAAGCTCCGCTTCCAGAAGCAGAGCTTGATATATTAGTTGAAAAGGCGGTCTCGCTATTTTGTAATGGCGTTACTCAACGCCAATAAATCCACCGGTTTGATGCGACCACAGTTTGGCGTAAATACCACCTAAAGCTAGCAAGGATTGATGGCTTCCTTCTTCTACTATCCGACCTTCATCCATAACGATTAGTCTGTCCATTTGTGCAATCGTAGATAGTCTATGGGCAATTGCAATAACGGTTTTGCCTTCCATCAGTGCATCTAAGCTCTCTTGGATAGCTTGCTCAACCTCAGAATCCAAGGCCGAAGTGGCTTCGTCCAAAATTAAAATTGGCGCATTTTTTAGTAATACACGGGCAATGGCGATACGTTGGCGTTGGCCACCTGATAGTTTCACACCGCGTTCACCTACTTGTGCGTCAAAGCCAGTATTACCGTGACTGTCTTCTAAGTCTTGGATAAAATTGTAAGCCTGTGCTTCTTTTGTTGCGGCAACTAGCTCACTTTCCGATGCATCAGGGCGACCATAAAGAATATTGTCGCGTACGCTGCGATGAAGCAGAGAAGTATCCTGCGTCACCATAGCGATATGACGTCGTAAGCTTTCCTGTTTTACTTTAGCAATATTTTGGCCATCTATTTCGATGCTGCCGCCGTCAGTATCGTAGAACCTCAGTAATAAGTTCACTAAGGTAGACTTCCCCGCACCTGAGCGGCCAACTACACCAATTTTCTCGCCGGGTTTGATATGTAGGTTCAAGTTGTCGATGACGTTATGTTGTCTCGCTGCATCTTTACGCTTATAAGCGAAGGTAGTGTTACAAAAGTCGATTTTTCCAGCTTTAAAATCTAACTGTGGCGCTGTTTGTTGGTCAACAATATCAAGCGGTCTTGAGAGTGTGTTCATGCCGTCTGCAACGGTACCAATATTTTCGAATAGACCGCTAATTTCCCACATTATCCATTGCGCCATACCATTTAGTCGTAAGGCTAAACCAACTGTAATTGCGATTGCACCAGCGGTTATCGCATTAAAAGACCATAAGTAGATGGAAAGTGCCGCGACGGAAAATACCAAAAGATAATTTAAGGCTTGAATACTAACGTTTAAGCTAGTTGCTAAGCGCATTTGCTTATATACAGGTTGAATAAACACATCCATGCTGTCTTTGGCATATTCTTCTTCTCGTTTGGTATAAGAGAAAAGCTTTACAGTTGAAATATTGGTGTAGCTATCAACTATCCTTCCCGTCATTTCTGAGCGCGCGTCAGCCTGCTCACTAGAAACGCGTTTTAGTTTAGGAACAAAATAGAATTGGAAACAGATATAGCAGCCAAGCCAAATAACCAGCGGGATCATCAAACGTATATCACTGCTTGCAACAAGCGCGAGCATTGCGGTGAAGTACACTAAAATATAAACCAGCACATCGAGTAGCTTCATGACCGATTCGCGCACGGCTAGGGCAGTTTGCATCACTTTAGTTGCAATACGTCCTGCAAACTCGTCTTGATAGAATGTCATAGACTGCTTTAGCAAGTAGCGGTGTGCCTGCCAGCGAATAGCCATTGGGTAGTTACCCAATAAACTCTGATGTAAAATGGCGCTGTGAAAAAAGACTAACAGTGGCAGCGCCACTAACGTGATGACAGACATTCGAATTAACTCGGTTTGTTTGGCTTCAAATAGAGTTTGTGGTGTATAAGTGGAGAGCCAGTCAACTAAATCACCCATAAAGCCAAATAATGTTACTTCCAAAATTGCGAGGAGCGCAGCACTTAGCGACATAAATAACAAGGGTAATTCCATTCCCTTAGTATAGAAGCGACAGAAAGCCAACAAACCTTGTGGTGGCTGACCAACTTCTTGCTCGGGAAAGGGTTTGGTAAAGCGTTCAAATACTCGATACATGGATGATCCCTAAATTTGTTCAGAAGCTAGTCTACCTTGATAGTATGAAATGCGCGAGTCACAGATTGGTGCTCAATTTGCACGAATGATTATAGTTGTTTTTGGTTGAGTAGTTTTTGTGTAATGAGCTCACCAGTGACAGCATTATAGCTACTCAAAGTCAGTGGCGTAGAATAGTGCTTTAAATAGACCTGATCATGTGGTTTTTCTACTGTAATTTTATCGATTGGGACGAGTTTATTACCTTCCTCGACAAAAAATGACAGCTCTAAATAGCATGGAAACACCTTTTTACATACACCGAGTGACTGTTGTTGTAAGTCAAACGTTGAAGAGAGCCAACTTGGCCTATTATTGATTTTAGTGGTTTTGGGCCAAGTTACAGAAAGATCAAACCTTTGCGGGTCTGAAGAGTAGTGCTGAGATTGGCTTGCTACTCGTGCGAGGAGCAAAGGAGTATTGCCACTCACTGATTGAACCTCAGATAAGCGAACCTGATCAACGGTGAGTGGATTAATTTTCAATGTTTGCTTGAGTTCACTCGCCAGTTGGTTTTGTTCATCTAGTTGAGAAAATCCGAGGTGAACGAGTAATTTTGCATCGCGATTGTTATCAAATACCTTTTCTTTTATGTGTTTAGCCGCGGCTTTGGCTCTACCTTGTTGTGAGTCGTGATCGTAACTAATAATCTCGTAGCCAAGCGATTTGGCTTCAAATATCAAGCTAGCGTAAGTCGCCTCCATGGTGTAGATCCCATGCTCATATGTTGTAAAGCCGTGTTTATTGATTTGCTGCTCAACGCTTACCTGTGGGGTAAGCGCTTCTAATGCAAGATAGCGATAGCCTTGTTTATATAAAGGCTTCAACAGGGCAATCGTTAGCGCTCGGTGTTTAGCATTATGATACGCCTCGTTTACCATAGTGATACGCGTGTCAGCAGCCTTTTGTGCTATGATTTCTAGCGCAGGAACTAGCCGATAATCGTTTAGCAACATATCTGGGTTGATCACCCCAGAGGTGAGTTTTTCTGCTTCAAAATAATTGCCGACAATAGAATGATAAGTTGCTGCATATTGAATGTTTGCTGAGCTGCTATCTAAATGCCCTTTGACTGGAATTTGGCTTTCAAGTGACTGTGTGTTTTCAAACACACGTTTATCTGAGTTAACACCAAAGATTAAAGAAGTAGGGTTAGCGCTTGAATTTGCTAATGCTGTTACGGATATCAGCGAACATGCGCAAAAAATAACGGCTTTTCCATATTGTTGAGGTAACACCTAAATCCACTCCTTGCGGTTTATTACGGTTATATTAATAGCATAAAAGCGCGGAGGGCTGAATCAAATAAAAGCAAATTTTTTACAAGTATTTTATATTTGAATTATTTACAGGGGACATAAATGTGGAAGCAAATAAAAAGGCCAGTAGCTAAGTAACTGCTGGCCCTTGATATGATTATTCTTCTTTGCCGTATGTTTTACGAAGAATATAAACATAGGCATTGATGAAAGCTTGCTCTTGAAACTTTTTCAACCCAGTGTCTTCATAGTCAACAGGAATTGGGTTTCTTTTTAATTGTTCTTTTACTTCAGTGCCAGAAAGTAACTGCACGTCGACACCTGAAATTAACTGGATTGCAGCTTCCATTTTAAAACCAGCCGCACTACCTGCGAATTTGCCTTTGTGTGGGCGTTGACGAATGGCGATAGAATCTACGCCGTAATCTTCTACTAGTTTTGCAAAGTCGAATTGGAACTTGCGCATTTCATCAAGTTCTGTCCCTTGATTACTTAACGTAAAGCGTCGCTGACGAATGTCTCTGATATCAAAAACATCATCTTCTTTCGTTAGCATACAAAGCAGAGCTTCGCTGCCTGAAATTTCAACCCCAAGTGTTCTCATTTTCGTGTCCAGATTATGCAAAAATTGAATTATCTCACAGTGTTATTTCTATTGCTATCGCTGCATGGTCAGAATAGCAAATATCTTCGTCTATACGCTTCGGATCAAGGTGAGCATCGTAACTGTAGTAATGTAACGACTTCACCTTGGGCGTTTCTCGGTTGGGATTGAATTCTTTTGAACAAAGAATGTAATCAAGTACGTTACCTTCACCTTGATAGTAATGACTGGCTGGTTTTTCTTTATGGTTGTTGTCGGCGTAAAGAAAACTGTCGAACAACCCGACACTATCAAAGCCATTACTAGCAAGGACGGGTGGAAAGGCTTGCGTCATAAAAGATAATGCCGGGCTGTCTAACGCATCATTGAAGTCGCCCATCACTAACGTTGCAGCCTGTTTCTCCCTTTGTGTCTTTAATGCATCGTAATAAATGATGGAAGCTTCGAGTGAACGTGAGATCTGCGACTGCATCGTACCAACGGTTTCGTGAAGCAATGTAAGTAGCGGGTCATCTTGATTGGAATCTCCCAGCATGTGGGCCATTGAATGCACGCGTTGAGACTTGAAGTGGACGGCATAACACGCCAGTAACCCGAAGCCTGGAATGTCGAATTTACATTTTATCGGGGTGCGATTGAATTTAAATTGATGTTGATTATTAAGGTATTCGAGTAATTCGGGGCAGGGCTCTAACGGCGCAAAGGATTTAAATGGTAGTTTTGATGCGATAGCGACCACGGGTTTAAACAGTACCGACGGGTAGACGTGATCAGGACTTGGCACATCTACAGTGGCAAAGTGGACAAGACCCAAGTCTTCGCACAGCATCTGTAAGCTATCAGGTGAGAAGACCTCTTGAAACACAATGACATCGGGGTTTATATGCTGAATGAGTCCCGTGATGAACTGAGTTTTGGTTTGCCACTGTGTTTCATTATAGTGCTCATGAAGTTGATAAAAAGAATAAGGCGGCGCTGCAAAATTTAGTAGATTAAAGGTTGCAAACCGATAACGCTTTTTGGCCACGAAGAATCCCAAAATAGTTTTTGTAAATTAATAGATTAATTTTAGCTCTAGGCTTGCACTTAGCCAAGTAACACGCGAGAATAGTGATTCTTATTCGAAAGTCCTCGGATGAGCCGCGATAATTCGCGCAAGACAATGCTTATTCGTAAAAGCGTTGATAGGCACACTTTAAAATTAATTAAATACATGTGATGCATTGTAGGTGTCACCACTGTAAATAGGATTTATCATGCCAGTTATTACTCTCCCTGACGGCAGTCAGCGTATTTTTGAAAACCCTGTCACTACTCTAGAAGTCGCTCAAGACATCGGTCCAGGCCTTGCGAAAGCAACGATTGCTGGCCGTGTAAATGGCGTTCGTGTTGACGCTTGTGACCTCATCGAAAATGATTCAGCACTTGAAATCATCACCGCAAAAGACGACGACGGTCTTGAAATTATTCGTCACTCGTGTGCGCACTTGATTGGTCACGCTGTAAAACAATTGTTCCCAGAAGCTAAAATGGCGATTGGTCCTACTATCGACAACGGTTTCTATTACGATGTTGACTTAGAGCATTCGCTTACTCAAGAGGACCTTGAAGCGATAGAAAAGCGTATGTTGGAGTTGGCAAAAACCGACTACGACGTAGTAAAGAAAAAGGTGAGCTGGCAAGAAGCGCGCGATGCATTTGCAGCACGCGGTGAAACCTATAAGATGGAAATCCTAGACGAGAATATCGCGAAAGATGACCGCCCAGGTTTATATCACCACGAAGAATATGTTGATATGTGTCGTGGTCCGCACGTACCAAATATGAAGTTCTGTCACCACTTCAAGATTATGAAAGTGGCGGGCGCATACTGGCGCGGCAACTCAGAAAACAAGATGTTACAGCGTATCTACGGTACAGCTTGGGCTGACAAAAAGCAGCTAAAGGCGTATCTTAAGCGTCTAGAAGAAGCTGAGAAGCGTGATCACCGTAAAATTGGTAAAGCACTCGATCTGTGGCATTGGCAAGAAGAAGCGCCAGGCATGGTATTTTGGCACAATGATGGCTGGAGCATTTATCGTGAGCTTGAAGATTTTGTTCGCGAAAAACTACGCGAATATCAGTACGAAGAAGTAAAAGGTCCGTTGATGATGGACCGTGGTTTGTGGGAAAAATCAGGCCACTGGGACAAGTATTCAGATGCCATGTTCACGACTGAGTCAGAGAAACGTGAGTATGCTATTAAGCCGATGAACTGCCCAGGTCACGTGCAGATCTTTAACCAAGGTCTAAAGTCATACCGTGATTTACCATTGCGTATGGCTGAGTTTGGTTGTTGTCACCGTAATGAACCATCTGGTGCACTACATGGTTTGATGCGTGTTCGTGGATTTACACAAGATGATGCGCACGTATTCTGCACAGAAGAACAGATCATGGACGAAGTATCAGCATGTATCAAAATGGTGTATGATACCTATTCAACTTTTGGCTTCGAAAAGATCGTTGTTAAATTATCGACGCGCCCTGAAAAACGTATCGGTGAAGATGAAATGTGGGACAAAGCAGAAGCTGCACTTGCAGATGCTTTGAAAGCCAATGACATCGAGTTTGAATATTTACCTGGGGAAGGTGCGTTTTACGGACCGAAGATTGAATTCACGCTATATGACTGTTTAGAGCGTGCATGGCAATGTGGTACAGTGCAATTAGACTTTGCACTACCTGGCCGTTTAGGGGCAACATATGTTGCGGAAAATAACGAGCGTAAAACCCCTGTTATGATCCATCGCGCAATTCTAGGCTCACTAGAGCGCTTTATTGGTATCCTAACGGAAGAATACGCTGGTCAATTCCCAACTTGGCTTGCACCAAAGCAAGTTGTGATCATGAATATCACGGACAAACAAGCCGATTATGTCCACGAAGTTGTACAAAAGTTGAATAAACTTGGAATAAGAGCTTGTGCCGACTTGAGAAATGAGAAGATTGGTTTTAAAATCCGCGAGCATACTTTAAAACGTATACCTTATTTACTAGTGGTGGGTGATAAAGAAGTCGAGCAACAAGAAGTTGCAGTAAGAACCCGTACTGGTGAAGATTTAGGTAAATTCTCGGTTGACGATTTCATCGCGAAAGTTAGCGAAGAGATTAAAAATCGACTATAAATATAAACTTGCGTGTACTTTACTTTTTCTGGTGCACGCATTTACTTTTGAATTTTTTGGAGGAACGTACCATTAGAGGCGGCAAAAAAGGGCAAAATAACGCTCAGAAAAATCGTATTAACGAAGAGATTACAGCGAAAGAAGTTCGCTTAATTGACGCTGAAGGCGAGCAAGCTGGCATTGTCTCAACAAGAGACGCACAAAACATGGCGGAAGAAGCCGGTCTAGATCTAGTTGAGATCAGTCCAAACGCTGAACCACCAGTTTGTAAAGTGATGGACTACGGTAAGTTCCTTTTTGAAAAAGCAAAAATCCAAAAAGAACAAAAGAAAAAGCAAAAGCAAATTCAGGTTAAGGAAGTTAAATTCCGTCCTGGTACTGATGTTGGTGATTACCAAGTTAAGCTACGTAGCCTTCGCAAGTTTCTTGAGGGTGGTGACAAAGCTAAAGTCACAATTCGCTTCCGTGGTCGTGAAATGGCGCACCAAGAAATTGGTATCGACCTGTTAAACCGTATCAAGACTGAGTTGGAAGATATCGCATCAGTTGAGTCTTTCCCGAAAAAAGTAGAAGGTCGTCAGATGATAATGATGATGGCGCCTATTGCTAAAAAGTCTTAATCTCGGCATAATACGCATCGAATTTAACGCAGGTCTCAAGTGCTAACGCCACCTGCGTTATCCGGTTTTAAAGTAAGGTATTGATCCTTCACCGGTTTTAGGTAGTAAGCTAGGCCTACAAGTGAGTTTATCTCCGCCTACTTACATTGTGTTAAAGCAATATCATTCGGAGTTATTGCAAATGGCTTATAAGCTAAAATCACACAGAGGTGCTGCTAAGCGCTTCAAAAAGACTGCTTCTGGCGGTTACAAGCGTAAACAGTCGCATCTTCGTCACATTCTGACTAAGAAATCTTCAAAGCGTAAATTACACCTTCGTGCTAAGTCTATGGTTCATAAGAATGACCTAGGCCTAATCGATCGTATGTTACCATTCGCTTAATAGAGGATATCAGAAATGGCAAGAGTTAAACGCGGCGTAGTTGCACGTGCACGTCACAAAAAAGTATTAAAGCAAGCTAAAGGTTACTATGGAGCGCGTTCACGCGTTTACCGCGTAGCTTTCCAAGCGGTAACTAAAGCTGGTCAATATGCTTACCGTGACCGTCGTGCTAAGAAACGTACTTTCCGTCAACTATGGATTGCTCGTATCAACGCAGCTGCACGTCAAAATGGTCTTTCTTACAGCCGTTTCATCAATGGCCTTAAAAAGTCATCGATTGAAATTGATCGTAAGATCCTAGCTGATATCGCAGTATACGACCAAGTAGCTTTCGCAGCACTAGTTGCTAAAGCAAAAGATGGTCTAGCTGCTTAATAAGCGGAACTAGAATTAGTCTTAGGACTAGAACTGGTATTGAAAAGGAGCCTTTGGCTCCTTTTTTAGTTTTATATTCGTTATAAACTCTAACGTTAGCGGTTTTTTATTAAGATTTTATCCAGCACCTTACTGCTCAATATTCGTTTCAAGTATCCCATCAAATAGGTCGGAAACGTGACGTAATATCTTGGCTTTGCAGTCTTAGCACTCAGCGCGTGTTGCAGCACTTTATAAACAGCTTCTGGCCCCAAAGTGAATTTTTGCGGAGCTTCTTCTGAGCTTAATCGGTTAAGCTGTGCCTGATATGCATCGTGATGTACGCTATTTTCGTGATCGATATTCGCTAAAAAGACGTGTTTCGCGTTTTCTCTAAATTTAGACAAAATTGGACCTGGCTCTATTAGGCTAACTTGAATATTGCTACCTGAAAGCTCCATGCGTAGGGTATCGGTAAGTCCTTCAAGTGCAAATTTGCTCGCGTTATAGGCGCCGCGATATGGCAGTGCGACTAATCCAAGCACGGATGAGTTATGAACAATGCGGCCTGCGCCTTGCTTACGCATTTGCTCAACTGCGAGACAGGTGAGCGTATGCCAGCCAAAAAAATTAACTTCAAATTGTTGCCGTAACACGTCTGTAGGCAAGTCTTCTACCGCACCAGGTTGGCCGTAGGCTCCGTTATTGAATAAGGCGTCTAGCTGACCATTTGCGATTGTCAAAGCTTGGTTAAAGCCATCGTTTATACTTTGCTCACATGCTAAATCTAGCAGAATACATTGAATGTTTGTGCCTTCAAATTTATTCAAGTCTTTTGCATTTCTAACCGAAGCAATAACTTGATATCCTGCTTTTGACAATTGCACAGCGCAGTAATAACCAATCCCGCTAGAACAACCTGTGATTAAAATTGATTTTTGTACGCTCATTTGATCCCTAAAGTTATGGTTATCTGCGATTAACTGCAAATTTTTGTTGAATCACCGCACATTGTAAGCCGATATCTAAAATATTGATATAATTGGCAGATAAAAGCAGAGGAATAGAGAAATATGATGAGTTCCAGCATTATTATGCTTACTGCAATGCTAGGTATGAACGGTCATTTACCACCCTTGATGGAGTGGCAGGGCAAAAGCGAACAACTATTACAACAACAGGGCCCATTAACGACTGATTTTGAACTAAGCGGTGCGATAGATTCTCCTAATTACGCAGATACGATGGCATTTGTTGACCGTCTAGTGGCTGCCAATCCGACCCAATTTAAGCTAGAGACCATTGGGTTTAGCAATAGTAATCGCGCAATTAAGATGATTGTTGCAACGGAGCAGGGCGGTGATAAATCAAATGTTATTAATAATGGTAAGCCAACCATTTTAGTACAAGCTGGTATTCATGCCGGAGAAATTGACGGCAAAGATGCCATGTTTATGTTGCTTCGCGATGTTGCAACAGGTAAGCGCCGTGATATTTTGACGAAAGTGAATTTACTCTTTATCCCTATTCTCAACGTCGATGGGCATGAAAGGCGCAGTGAGTTTAACCGTATAAATCAACGCGGTCCGACTGTTATGGGCTTTAGGACCAATGCCAATAACTTAAATCTGAATCGCGATTACACTAAATTGGACACGCCAGGAGTCAAGGCGGTCATGCAGGTAATTAACGAATACAATCCGGATCTGTACATTGATGTTCATGTAACGGATGGCGCAGACTACCAATACGATGTCACTTATGGTTTTAACCCGACTTTTGCAAGTGAGTCACCGGCAATAGCTGAGGTGTTAGAGAATCAGATTTCGCCACAAATTAATGCAGCGCTTGCTGCTCAAGGACATATTCCTGGTCCACTTGTGTTTGTGATGGATAAACGAGACTTTAAAAAAGGGCTGGCTGGATGGGTGGCAACGCCGCGATTTTCAAATGGTTGGGGAGATTTAAAGGGACTGCCGACTATACTGGTAGAAAATCACTCATTAAAACCCTATAAGCAGCGTGTACTGGGCACCTATGTGTTTATGGATGGCGTTATCAGGGGCCTCTCAAGCAATATTCAGGCATTACGAGAAGCGGTTCAAAAAGAGGCCGAATTCACACCTAAACAATTGGTAGTTGAACGCAGCTATGCGAAAGAGCCCGACTACATTCAATTTAAAGGCATCCAATACAAGCAGTTTGAAAGTGCATTGTCTGGTCATTTGGAAGCTAAGTACTTAGGCGAGCCACAAAACTATGAGAAGCTGCCAATTTATTGGCAGAAGGAAGTAAAAACAGCGGTGAATGTACCTGAGCAGTTTTACATTCCACCCGCATACCCTGAAGTGGTCGAAAAATTAAAACTGCATGGAATAACCGTTTCTACATTACCAGATGGAACGGTAGTGGAAAAAGTAAGCCAAGCTACAGTAAAAGACTACAAGTTCGATACTGCTCCTTTTGAAGGGCGCTTTAGAGTGAATGCGACTTTCGACATTAAGGAGCTCCCAGATAAGGTCGATCTCAGTGGGTGGTATAAAGTGGCAACGGCGCAAAAATCTGGAGAGCTGGTGACTCACTTACTACATCCAGAAGCGCCTGACTCATTTTTTGCTTGGGGGGAGTTCAATACTATCTTCCAACGTACAGAATATGTTGAAAATTATGCACTTGAACCTTTTGCACGAAAAATGCTAAAACAAAATCCAGCTATGGCATTAGCCTTTGATAAAAAAATACGTGAAGACAAGCAGTTTGCAAACGATCCAAAAGCGCGGATGGAGTGGCTTTATGCAAGAACGCCGTTTTATGATAAAGCGTATCTTAAATATCCTGTTTTGATGTCGTTTGGAGCAAACTAACCATGCAAGTGTTTACCATTCCAGTTACACCATTTATGCAAAATTGTCGTGTCATTGTGTGTCCAGAAACACAAGCCGCTGCAATTGTAGACCCAGGTGGTGAAGCGGAAAAAATTATTGCGCAGTTGAACACACAAGGGGTAGCGCCAAGCATGATTTTGCTTACCCACGCGCACCTTGATCATGTGGGAGCAAGTACGGTATTAAGTGAGCATTTTAATATCGAGATTATCGGGCCTCATCAGAGCGACCAATTTTGGCTGGAAGCCTTGCCAATGCAATCACAGATGTTTGGTTTTCCTAATCATGAAGCTTTTTTACCATCTAAGTGGTTAAATGATGGGGATAAGGTTAAAGTGGGGAACCTCGCACTCGAAGTCAGACATTGTCCAGGGCATACTCCGGGGCATGTGGTTTTTTATGAACCAAGCTCAAAACAGGTCTTAGTAGGAGATGTGTTGTTTAAAGGCTCTGTTGGTCGTACTGACTTTCCAAAAGGCGATGCAGCCCAACTAAAACAGTCTATACAAGATAAGCTGTTTACTTTGCCTGATGAGGTCGTGGTGCATTCTGGCCATGGTGAAAATACCTCAATTGGCTTCGAAAAGGCGACAAATCCTTTTATGAGTGGCCGATTTGGTTAGATATAGTGGAAGTGGCATAGTAGTGATGTGCATTTTTTAATTTGCTATGCTTCAGGGAATAACAATCAGCATCGGTTAATAGACTGGTGTGCTAATTAAACTAGAATAGATATGTCATTAAACCAAGTAGATCGCCAGATACTGGCATTGTTACAGCAAGACGCAAGTCTTTCTACCGCTGAAATCGCTGATAAAGTAGGGCTATCTCAGTCACCTTGTTGGCGTCGCATCGCTAAATTAGAGCAAGACGGCTACATCAAAGGCAAAGTTGCATTGCTGGATGAGAAGAAACTCGGATTTGATATGTTGGTTTATGCGCATGTTAGGCTTTCAAACCATGGCCGCAACAACCTTGCCGAGTTTGAAAAATTGATCTTAAGTTATGACGAAGTGACAGAGTGCTACTCTATGGCAGGCACCATGGACTTTATGTTGCGTATCATTTCGAAAGGCATTGAAGGTTATGAGCAATTTGTTCGTGATAACTTACTTAATTTAGAGTTCGTCCAAGAAGTACATTCAAATGTTACAATGACTTGCGTTAAGCGCAGCACTTCCTTACCACTTTAATGCAATTTGTTGCCCTGCTTCGTTGGGTAGGGCTTCCCGTCATCTTTTCACCATTGTTCTATACTACAATACAGACCGCTTTATTAAGTTATGTATTGCAAGCGAGTTTGTGATACAGGCTTGTATCTTATTTGTTAAAGGCGCTGCTTTTTGCTAAAATCCGCCGCCTTTGTGTTCATAGTCAATTCACACCAGAGGATATTGATGTTTAATCTTATCAGCAAAGCGCCTAGCTCTGCTAAAAACGATGTACTGTCTGGGCTTACGGTCGCTTTGGCACTTGTGCCTGAGGCTGTGGCTTTCGCTTTTGTTGCACAAGTAGACCCATTAGTCGGTTTATATGCAGCATTTATTGTCGGTCTTGTGACTTCAATCTTTGGTGGTAGGCCGGGTATGATCTCGGGTGCAACAGGGGCTCTTGCCGTGGTAATGGTGAGTCTCGTTATTGATCATGGTGTCGAGTATCTTTTTGCAACTGTATTACTCATGGGGCTCTTACAAATACTCGCAGGTATATTTAAGCTTGGCAAGTTTATACGTATGGTACCGCACCCTGTGATGCTAGGCTTTGTGAATGGTTTAGCCATCGTTATCTTTCTTGCGCAACTTGGTCAGTTCAAAGTACTTAATAGTGAAGGTGAGCTGACTTGGATGCAAGGGGAAACCCTTTATGTGATGGTGGGCTTGGTAGCATTGACTATGGCCATCATTCACTTTCTACCAAAGCTAACAACTGCAGTTCCGTCTAGCCTAGCGGCAATTTTAGTGGTAACTGGTATTGTTATTGGTTTAGATTTAGACGCTCGTAATGTGCTTGATTATCTGAAAGATATGTCAGGTAACGTAGATGCAACGATTGCCGGTGGTTTTCCTGCTTTCCATATTCCAGAAGTTCCTTGGACATTTGAAACATTTAAAATTATCTTCCCATACGCGCTTATCCTAGCGGCGATTGGTTTGATTGAATCTTTATTAACGCTCACGCTAATCGACGAAATCACCGAAACACGTGGTCACAGTAACCGCGAATGTATCGGCCAAGGTGCGGCTAATGTTACTTGTGGTGTGTTTGGTGCGATGGGTGGCTGTGCGATGATTGGGCAATCAATGATCAATATTAATTCTGGTGGCCGTAGCCGTTTGTCAGGTATCACAGCAGCATTATTACTACTTGTATTTATTCTGTTTGCAGCAAGCCTTATTGAGATGATCCCGCTAGCGGCGTTAGTTGGTGTAATGTTTATGGTGGTATTGGGGACTTTTGAATGGTCAAGTTTTAGATTAATTAGAAAGATCCCTAAATCAGATGCATTTGTAATCGTCTTGGTGTCGGGGGTTACAGTGATTACAGATTTGGCCATCGCAGTTTGCGTTGGTGTCATTGTTTCGGCACTGGTATTTGCGTGGGAGCATGCGAAACATATTTACACCAATAATTATATTGATGAGCAAGGCTCAAAAGTGTACGAATTACACGGACCTCTATTTTTTGGGTCGGTGAAAAACTTTGCAGAGCTGTTTGACGTTAATAATGATCCAGACGACATCATTGTAGAATTTAAACATAGTCGTGTTGCCGATCATAGTGCAATTGAAGCAATAGATACGCTAGCTGAACGTTATAAAAAGGCTGGTAAAACGCTTCATCTTCGCCACTTGAGCCAAGACTGTAAAGTACTGCTAAGTAAGGCTAAAGATCTCGTTGAGCTAGACGGCCAAGCAGATCCTACCTATAAAGTGGCATCTGACAAGCTTGCTTAAGAGCGACAGTTTGAATAGATGAAGATAAATTAACTGGTTAATTTATTTCAAAAAAAGGCACTGAGGTGCCTTTTTTATTTGCGGCAGGGCGTGTAAAAACTGAGACCACCAGCAGTGAATAGAGACGACATGCTGAGATATAATCCAGTTAAGATAGAAGAGGTATAATCATTTTGAAGTGGCAATCACTGGTTGATAACAGGCAGAGATTTTTCTGGGTATTACAAATAGCTGGTTGGCTGGGCTACGCGCTAGTTAACTATATTGGCTCAAAAGTCTTTGAAATGCGGGATATTTATGTATTTGTCATCGCTTTAAATGCCTACGCAGGTTGTTTGATGACCGTACCGCTACGATACCTCTATCGTAAAATTTGGAATGCAACACCGTTGGTGCTGATATTCGTTGTGTTTACGGCGTCATATGTAACTGGAACACTATGGGCGGTCGTTCAGAAGTTTAATCATTGGGAAATTTATCGTCACGGGTATCGACCTGATGAATGGTTTTATTACTTACAGCAGGGACTAGACTCTGTCTATATCATACTCTGTTGGAGTGGACTGTATTTTGGTATTAAGTATTACCAGTTGTTACAAAGCGAGCGTCAAAAGGCGTTGAAAGCCAATACTATGGCCCATGAAGCGCAATTGAAAATGTTGCGTTATCAACTGAATCCGCATTTTCTATTCAATACCCTTAATGCAATTTCGACGCTTATATTGGTTGAAGAAAATAAAGATGCGAATCAAATGGTCTCAAGGCTCAGTGATTTCTTGCGCCATACATTAAATACAGATCCGATAAAAAAGGTACCGCTTGAGCAAGAGTTACATGCGTTGAGACTGTACTTAGAAATTGAAAAGGTCCGTTTTGATGAGCGCTTATCTATTGAGCTTGATGTGACAGAAGAGGCTGAACAGGCGTTGGTACCTAGCTTGATCCTACAACCACTCATTGAAAACAGCATTAAATACGCAATTGCCCATATGGAGCATGGCGGCAAAATTGAAATAAAAGCGCAGGTGTTTGCCAATGAACTACTCTTGGAAGTAGGAGACAATGGTCCTGGCGCAGAACTGGAAGATGGGCAACTGAAAAGTGCACAGGGAGTGGGTTTAGCGAATACCAAAGACCGTTTAAAAACCTTGTACGAAAACAACTATTCATTTGTGCTCTCGGATAATGAGCCAACTGGTTTGAAGGTAAACATTCGCGTTCCATATGAAAGGGCGAAGAAGTAATGAGCAAAATTAGAACACTAATCGTAGATGATGAACCGTTAGCGAGAAAAGGGCTAGCGGTAAGGTTAAGAGATTTTTCTGAAATTGAAGTTGTAGAATTGTGTGGCAGTGGTCAACAAGCAATCGATCTATGCAAATCTGAGGACATAGATCTGGTCTTTCTCGATATTCAAATGCCGAACATGAATGGCTTTGAAGTAGCGAGAGCGCTGAGTGAAAGTGTTAAACCATTGCCTGCTATCGTATTTGTAACCGCGTTCGACCAATATGCTGTAAAGGCATTTGAGATCCATGCGCTGGATTACATCTTAAAACCCGTTGATGACAACAGATTAAAACAGGCGGTGGAGAAAGTGCAAAGCTATTTAAAAACACAACAAGACAATGCGCATAAGAAAAAGCTAGCCAGCTTTGTTGCAGGGATCACTGGCAATAACTGTGAAGAAATCCTTAAAAAACTTGCAACAGGAGATACAATTGAAGATAAAAAATTCCCGGAGTCGCTCGCGGTAAAAGAACAAGGGGAAATCATTCGAGTATCTACATCGTCAATTCAGTGGATTGATGCAGCCGGTGACTATATGTGCTTACACTGTAGCGATGGTCAGACTCATATTTTACGTAAAACAATGAAAGATCTAGAACAAGAGTTAGATCCAACGTTATTTGTGCGCGTACATCGCTCTGCAATTGTTAATACTAAGCAGATTAGTAAACTAGTCACACAAAGCAGTGGCGAGTATTTATTGGTACTTGAGAATGGTCAAGAGCTTAAAGTCAGCCGTAGTTACCGTGACAAAGTAAAGGCCGCACTCGCGAGCTAATAAAAGCGCGAGCTAAAGTGATTTGCACCGTGTTTAGCCTACGGTGACGTAGTGTATTTTATGTGCTTGTACACTTTAGAGTATTCTAAGGAAAGATGAACTAGGCAGCAAGGCTACCTAGTTCAACGCTTTTACACTGTGACGATTTTCAGCGTGTTACTGGCGCCGATAGTTTCCATCTTATCACCGTGTGTGATGATCACTGTGTCGCCTTTTTCCAATGAGCCAGCAGCAACTAGCGTATCAAGCGCTTCGCGAACAGTTGAATCATCTGAGCATTGCGTCGAGTCAAATCTTACCGGATATACACCACGATAGAGTGATGCCTGCCCAAGTGTTGATTGATGGCGAGACAGTGCGTAAATAGGCAATCCAGAACTGATACGAGACATTAATTTTGCGGTATTACCCGATTCAGTTAGTGCGACAATCGCCTTTACTGAATCTAAATGATTCGCAGCGTACATTGCCGACAGCGCGATAGTTTCACAGGTATCGGCAAAACGGCTGTCTAAACGATGTTTAGAGATATGGATCTGCGGTTGAGATTCAGCACCTAAACACACACGTGCCATTGCCGCGACCGTTTGCTCAGGATAATCACCAGCAGCGGTTTCTGCTGAAAGCATTACCGCATCTGTGCCATCAAGCACTGCGTTTGCAACATCCATAACTTCAGCACGTGTTGGCATTGGGTTGTCAATCATTGACTCCATCATTTGGGTGGCAGTGATCACAGTACGGTTTAGTGAGCGGGCACGGCTGATAATTTGCTTCTGCTTACCAACAAGAGCAGCATCGCCAATTTCTACACCTAGATCACCACGGGCAACCATCACCGCATCAGAAGCCAATACGATATCGTCAATCGCTTCTACGGTTTCAACCGCTTCTGCACGTTCGATTTTTGCAAGTAACTGTGCATTAGAACCTGCTTTCTCCGCCAACCCTCTAACGTAACGCATGTCGTCACCACTGCGAGGGAACGAAACCGCAATATAATCCACACCAATTTCAGCTGCTGTGATCAAATCTTCTTTGTCTTTGTCAGTAAATGCAGGTGCTGTTAAGCCGCCGCCTAAACGGTTGATCCCTTTATTGTTCGACAATACGCCGCCAACTTTAACACTAGTGTGAACCAAGTGACCTTGTACTTCTTCAACAACAAGCTGAATAAGTCCATCGTTTAATAACAGCAAATCACCTTGTTTTACGTCATTCGGTAATTCTTTATAGTCGATACCCACGGCTTCAACGTGACCTTGGCCAGGCTCCATTTTTGCATCGAGCGTGAATTTTACACCCACTTCTAAGAATACTTTGCCTTCTTTAAATGTTGAAACGCGGATTTTAGGACCTTGCAAATCTGCAAGGATCGCTACATTTACACCTAAGCGTTTAGCAATTTCGCGAACGGCTTCGGCTCTATTTTTGTGATCTTGAGCTACACCGTGTGAAAAGTTTAGTCTGACTACGTTGGTGCCGGCACGAATGATTTTTTCTAAGTTGTTATCTCTATCCGTCGCTGGCCCCAGTGTTGCGACGATTTTTGTGCGTCTAAGCATCAGATTCTCCTGTTAGCTTATCAAGGTAAGCAAAAACTTATGAATGTGTTAAAAGTAAATCAAAATTGCTGTTTTTTTACACATGCCACATTGTAAAATCACGATTTAACTAATTAGAGCATAAAGAATTATGCAAAACCCTTTTTAACACTCGAATTAAGTTATATGATCTATATGTCATCATTATGACACCGGTGTCAGTGGCCGTCAATCTCGAATATTTTACCTTACAGCTTAGGGGACCATTTGAGATTTATCACAAAATTGGTGAATTCGTGCTGCTGTCACTATATTGCTATACAGTGAATTGTGTTAGCTGTCATATTTTGGGGACTGATATGATACCAGTGAATTGTGTGTCTCGCTGGTCAATCATGGTCGCTCAGGTATAATGCACATACACGAACGCATAAAGTTTTGATGTTACCGAGGAGGAAACTAAATGCAGGTTGCATTAGTTGGTTTGGGTGTGATGGGTAAAAACCTCGCGCTAAATCTAATTGAGAAGGGGATGACCTTAGTCGCTTATGACAAGAACCCCGAAGTAGGTGCGGAATTATTGAGTTGCGCACAGTCGTTAGGTATGGCGGAGCGCTTACACATAGTGTCTGATCTCGGTGATATGATCAGAAGATTAGAGACTCCTCGCTCGATTTTATTACTCGTTCCAGCAGGTGAACTAGTAGATAAAGTTTGTAGCGATTTGGTTGAAGCTGGAGTTGAGAAAGACGATATCATCGTTGACTGTGGTAACAGTAATTACAAAGATGGTATCGCACGTAAATTGAAATATCAGAATAAATTTGAGTTTGCCACTATGGGGATTTCTGGCGGTGCCGAAGGTGCACGCCATGGTCCTGCAATGATGGCAAGTGGTTCAGAAGGTGGCTGGGAGCGTATCGAGCCTTGGTTCGAAAAAGTTGCTGCGAGCTACAACAACGAATCATGTTTCGCGCGTGTAGGGCAATCGGCCAGCGGTCACTTTGTTAAAATGGTGCACAATGGTATTGAGTATGCGTTGATGCAGCTTATTGCCGAGCTTTATCAATTGCTACGCTTGGGGACCGGTCGCTCTCCTAAAGAAGTTGCTGAGATTTTTGAATCTTGGTCTGAAGGTAAATTAAATAGTTATCTACTTGCAATTTCTAGCCACATTTTAAGTCTAGAAACAGATCAGGGCGAGTCTTTAGTCGACCTTATCGACAATAAGGTAGGAGCTAAGGGCACTGGCCTTTGGACGGCGCAAAACGCACTGGAGCTTGGTATTGCCGTACCTTCGCTTGTGGCTGCGGTACAAGCTCGCCATCTCACCAATACTATTGATACTCCAGCTGCAAAAGAAATGACGTATGCGAATAAATCAACGCAAACAATTGAGGTTGATTTAGACGAGTTAAAAGATGCGTTTTATTTTGCCAGTTTGCTATGCTACCGCCAAGGTCTTGCACTGATTAAGGGCGCGTCACGTGCACACCAATGGAAAGTGGATCTCAATAAAACGCTACAAACCTGGCGTGCGGGCTGTATTATCCGAGCTGATTACTTAGACGATATCGCTGAAGGTGTTGAATTTATCGATTCACTTGAGAAACCTGCACTTGCACTACGTAGCATTACAGGTAAAGCGGTGGCGACTGGTTTGTCTTTCCCAGTGCTTGCTGCGACGCAAACTTATATTGCAACACTGAGCACGCCAAGCAACGGACACTTGGTGCAAGCACAGCGTGATTACTTTGGTGAGCACGGTATAAAGACACACAGTGGTGAAACTTGTCACCTTACTGATCTTGTCGATATCGAAGCAAAAGTTAGATAATAATCGACGTTCGGAGTAGTTCGAGCTGATTTAAAAGCCGTGGTGAAGATATCACGGCTTTTTTGTTGCGATACTTTTCGCTTTATTGATATCGATTACTATCGAGTTAGCTCGCCGCGCAGATTGTCTTGCATCAAATGGCGGATCGTTTCAAGCTCAAGCTGCTGGCTAAATAAATAGTGTAGCTTTGTTAAGCACGCTTCTAGTGTCATATCGTAGCCACTGATCACACCACAGTTTAATAACGCATTTCCTGTCGCGTAGCCGCCCATATTCACTTTTCCTTGAATACATTGGGTGAGGTTGATAATTACCACTCCGCGATCGCTGATTGCTTTAAGCTCAGTTAAAAAGTGCTCGTCTTGTGGCGCGTTACCAACCCCGAAGCTCAATAAGATCAGCGCTTTCATCTCGCCACGCGTTAGGTTCTTAAGGATTTCAGTTGAGATCCCAGGATACAAATGCATTACTGCGATAGGTTGAGGTGAAATCTTGGTGACTTGCAAGCTTTGCTCAACGTAAGGGCTTAGCTTCCCTTCGATCAGCTGAATATTGATCCCAGCTTGTGCCAGCGGCGAAAGGTTTGGAGAGGCGAATGCATCGAAGCCATCAGCATGAGCTTTGATTGCTCTATTACCGCGGTAAAGTTTATTGTTGAAAAACAAACTCACTTCGGCAATAGGGTAGTTAGCAGCCAAATACATCGCGTTTAACAGATTTACTTGACCATCAGAGCGCAGTTGTGACAACGGAATTTGAGAGCCGGTCACTATCACAGGTTTAGTTAAGTTCTCAAACATAAAGGATAGCGCAGAGGCAGTATAGGCCATGGTATCTGTACCATGGAGCACCACAAAACCATCGTAGTCGTGATATTTTGATTGAATGTCATCCGCGATAAGCTGCCAGTGATGCGGTGACATATCTGACGAATCAATTAACGGGCAATATTCATGAATATCAAAAAGCGGCATTTCATCGCGAGTAAACTCAGCGTTATTCTTTACCGTATCTGTTAGATATCCTGCAACCGGAACGTAACCACGACTGGATTGCTTCATACCAATGGTACCACCGGTATAGGCGATATATATTTTTTTTCTTTTCATAAAAAAGCCCAGAATAAAATCTGGGCTCAGTATAACAATTACAGCACCACAATTGCAGTGCTTAATCGATTTTACTCAGGTGAAACGTTACACACTAAGCAAAGCGTATAGACATGGTTAGGATCGTTAAGCTGGCCTAACATTTGAGTTTGTAGTGCTATTGTATTGCTAACGCTGTCTAGGGCATTTAATGCAGTTTTTGCGAATATTGATTGCTCAGGTACAAGGGCACTAATGGCACTTTGCACCATAGACGCACCAAATAATTGCTGCATCAGCTTTTCTTGCTCGGTGAGTGTTTGTTCAATAGTGATAACATCATACATCTCTAAATTAGCAAGACTTGCAGCCGCTTCAATGGCATCATTTTTGTTACCTAACTTATCGACTAGGCCAAAATCAAGCGCCTGAGTTGCTAGCCATACACGTCCTTGCGCAACCTCATTAACCGCTGACTTATCAAGGTTTCGCTCATTCGCAACCATGGAAATAAACTTATCATAGGCATCTTCAACACCCATTTGGATAAGATTTTTATAGCCACCATCTATCCCTCTGAATGGAGATTGGCCTTTTAATTCGGTTGTCGCAACACCATCAGAGTATATTCCTAATGAGTTTGCTGCATTTTCAAAGGTCATTATCATGCCAAATACACCAATAGAACCCGTGATAGTGCTTGGCGATGCCCAAATTTCATTAGCTGATGCCGCAATCCAATAACCGCCGGAAGCTGCAACTGAACCCATTGATGCTATCACAGGTTTTCCAGCGGCTTTTAGTGCAATAACTTCATTACGAATGGTTTCAGAAGCAAACATGCTACCACCGCCGGAGTCAATTCTTAGTACGACGGCTTTCACTTTGTCGTTAAGGCGAGCCTTCTTAAGTAGTGCTGCTGTTGAATCGCCACCAATAGCTCCCGCTTTACGCTTGCCATCAGAGATTTGACCTTTAGCAACAACCACAGCGACTTTCTCGGTAAATGGATTTTCTGCAAACTCTTTAGGCGGTAACGTCGATAGATATTGACTGAACGAGACCTGTTTAAAAGATTTTCCCTTTGCATCAAGACCAACTTCATCGATCAGTTTCTGAGCAAATGCTTGATTGGTGGTTAATGCATCGACCCATTGGTTGTCGATAGCATATTTGGCGGAATCGCCTTGTGCAGCTTCCATTTTGTCTGTTAATGCTGCGAAGGTTTCATCAAAATTAGCCACATCAAAACCGCGGTTTTCGGCTACTTCTGTTTTATATTGTGTCCAAAGCGGGGTGATCCATCCAAGATTTGATTCTTTTGCTTCTGGTGACATATCGCTGCGAATATAAGGTTCAACGGCCGACTTGTATGTACCAACGCGGAAAATATGCTGCGTAACTTTAAGCTTATCAAGCGCCTCTTTGAAATACAGCGGGTACATGCCAAAACCGGTGATGTTAACCCCACCGTAAGGATGTAGAGAAATTTCATCGGCTACTGAGGCGAGATAATATTGAGCTTGAGTGTAATAAGCGCCGTGAGCATAGATTTTTTTGCCCGCAGCTTTGAATTGCGCGAGCGCGTCTTTGATATCTCGTAATTTGTCGAGATGGGCGCTATGAAGACGTTGTAAATCAAGATACATCACTGTAATGCGGTCATCTTGAGCTGCTTTATTGATAACATCAATGACATCATCTAACAAAATTTCACTTGGCTCTTCTGAATCGGCGAAAGCATCACTCATGGCCGCCTCAACTGGGTCAACATAGGTCAATTGTTCGACTATGATACCGTTTAGGTTTAAACGTAATACGCTTTTACTTTCGACCTCAACCTGATCCTCACCAGATACAATGCTTATCACTATGGCGATAAGAATGAATAAAAACAGCAGATTTAGAATTAATCGCCTAGAAAAGTTCAGTGTGGCCCAAATGCCCTTAAAAATATTCGCTATCAGTTTCAAAATGATCCCTTATGCTTAACTTCAATACAACTCTATACATTTATCATATATCAGAGCGAGTTTCATGAATAATAGAAAAACGTAACGAAGTATTTTCATGATTGAAATATCGCCAATGCTGCCAAATTCGTTAATTTCTTTCTTCTTAAGACTTGCCAAATAATAAAAAAACGTTAATGTTCACAGGTAAGACCAGTTTTGTGGGGCGGCAAATGTTAGAACAAGAACTACAACTTAAACATACCAGTTTGCGAAATCGCTTGGTAATGGGATCAATGCATACCGGGCTTGAAGAAGGGTGGCACAACCGAAAGCGGCTCACTGCATTTTATGAAGAACGAGCAAGAGGTGGAGTGGGCCTGATCGTAACTGGTGGTTACAGTCCAAACCTACGTGGTAAGTTGACACCAATTTCTTCTTCTTTTAACTCGTTATACGATGTAATTAAACACAAAGCATACACCGAGGTAGTACATAAACACGGCGGCAAAATTTGTCTACAGTTACTACATGCTGGGCGCTATGCTTATCATCCATTCAACACTGCACCTAGTGCGATCAAAGCACCGATTAATCCGTATAAACCAAAAGCAATGAGCTTAAGTGCCATCAAAGGTACGATTAAAGACTTTGCTCACTCAGCTAAGTTGGCCGAAAAAGCAGGCTACGATGGTGTGGAGATCATGGGCTCAGAGGGCTATTTAATCAATGAGTTTATGGCGGGTCATACCAATAAGCGCACTGATGACTATGGTGGTAGCTTAGAAAACAGAATGCGATTGGCAACAGATATTGTAAAAGCGGTTAGAGCGAAAGTGAGCGATAAGTTCATTATCGTTTTTCGCCTGTCGGTCATGGACTTAATCCCAAATGGCTCAACTCCAGAAGAAGTTGTGCTTCAAGCCAAAGCTTTGGTCGCGGCAGGTGTGGATATTCTTAACACCGGTATTGGTTGGCATGAGGCGCGCGTTCCAACAATTGCATCAATGGTGCCTCCTGGTGCCTACCGTGAAGCGTCACATAGGCTAAAACAGGCTGTCGATATACCCGTTGTAGCAGTAAATAGGATTAACACGCCAGATCTTGCTAATGACATTTTAGCCAAAGGTGATGCCGACCTTATTTCTATGGCGCGTCCATTGCTGGCTGATCCTGAATTCTTTAACAAATATCAAGAGCAGCGCTCGGAACAAATCAATATTTGCATCGGCTGTAATCAGGGTTGTTTAGACCACGTATTTAAAGGTAAACGAGCAACATGTTTGGTAAATCCACAAGCCGGATTTGAATTGGATTATCCACTTCAGAGTGCCCAAAGGAAAAAACAAGTACTCGTTGTTGGGGCAGGACCTGCTGGGTTGTCTGTAAGTTACTATCTCGCTAAAAAAGGCCACCAAGTTAAGTTGATTGATAAAGGTAGCGAGCTTGGTGGTCAGTTTAATTTAGCGATGCGAATACCAGGTAAAGAAGATTTCCAACATACGCTTAAATACTATGTCAGCGAAATAAATCGCTTAGGCGTTGAGCTTTGCCTAAATACACCATACGAAGAAACAATGGCAAACGCGTTTGATGATGTGGTATTTGCAACGGGTGTAAGCCCACGTATGTCGAAAATAGAATGCGCAGATGGGAAACGTGTGTTTGCCTATGACGAAGTTATTAAAGGTGAAGTAGAATTAGGTAATAAAATTGCTATTTTAGGTGCCGGTGGTATTGGCTTTGACATGGTAGCGTTTTTAACTGAACAGCGAGAACAAACGATCCCTGATTTTAAATCTCAATGGGGAATAGAATGCGAAGCGCAGCCTTCACAAGAGCAAAGGCCGATTTATATGTTAAAACGCTCTGAAGGACGTTTTGGTAAAGACTTAGGTAAGACCACCGGTTGGATCCACAGAGCCGTTGCAAAACACCACAATGTTCAGCAAATTGCAGAATGCGAATATATCAGCTTTGATAATCAAGGTTTGACCGTAAGAGTTGCGGGTGAAGAGCAACTGTTAGATGTCGATACGGTCATTGCTTGTATTGGACAAGTTTCTAACGATAGCTTGTTCGATAAAGAGGTGCTACCTGAAAATCAGCACGTTATCGGTGGGGCTAAACTAGCGGCAGCGATTGATGCTAAGCGAGCGATTGCAGAAGCCCTTCAGGTAGCAAGAAAGATCTAACGAAATAACCCAACCCAATCTGCGGTCTATACTGATAATTCAAACATCAACTATGGATCGCATATGCTTGCCAACCTACTAAAGCCGTATCGGCAACTACAACATTTATCTCAACATTTTTCTGGTATCGCGCCATTACTCATGCGCCTTATTCTCGCGCCAGTTATGATCATTGCAGGTTACAATAAATTAAATTTGGCTAATCCGGACGCGACATTTTTACAACGCCTCCTCGCCGATCCCGATATTGTCGCATGGTTTGGCAATAGTGAATGGGGCTTAGGTTTACCTTTTCCTGACTTACTTGCCTTTCTTGCCGCTTGGACAGAGTTTTTAGGTGGTTGGTTGATTTTGCTTGGCTTGCTTACGCGTTTAGTGTCTATACCGCTCATGGTGACTATGGTAGTTGCTGCAACGACGGTGCATTTGGAGCATGGCTGGTTTTCGGTAACGCCAACAAACCCAGACACCAGCGCCGCTAAAGTATTAGACTGGCTTGGCTTTGACGAAGCTAAAGTGAGCTTAGAAAATAGCGTAGCAGCGAAGCAACGTTTGGATTCAATTAAAGAGATAGTCGAAGAAAATGGCAGACCAAATTATCTCTATGAAAAAGGCAATATTGTTATTTTAAACAATGGAATTGAATTTGCGGCAACTTACTTTGTATTACTACTTTCACTATTTTTTACCGGTGGTGGACGTTATGTCAGTGCTGACTATTGGTTGAGGCTACTTATTGATAGGAAACAACGCAATTTACTTCCAGAGTAAAACGAAATATTGCAAGGATGCTATCCAGAAATCCGTGATGTCACGTGGTCGAATTTAAGGGAAAATGATAGACTACAAGCCACGTAATACCAATTTGCTTAAGTATTTGGTCTATTTCGAGACACGTATTAAGTCAAATTGGTATAATTCACGGCCATTTTGAAGGCACAACACGGGATGAGTTAATGGACGCCATAGAATTACTCTTAACACGCCAGTCAGATAGCAATCTGTCTTTTCCTGGACCTAATCCAGCTCAGTTAGAAATCATTAAAAAAGCAGCACTAAAAGTGCCAGATCATGGTGGCTTAACACCGTTTAGATTTATTACAGTTGAAGAAAAAGGCCGCGAAAAGCTAGGTGAAATCTATTATCAAGCGGCGGTGAAAGAGCTGCAAGAGCAGCGGGTGATAGATAGAGCGAGAGAGCTACCAGAGCGCGCGCCTATGTTGATCATCGCAGTATCTCCTTATCAAGAACATCCAAAAGTGCCTCGTATTGAGCAAATTCAAAGTGCCGGTTGTAGTGTACTTGCTATGCAGCAAGCCGCTTTTGCACAGGGGTTGTCTGGTGTGTGGCGAACGGGTTACTTTGCCCAGAGTCCAGAAGTGAAAAAGCAACTTGGTCTCGATGAAAAAGATGAGATCGTTGGCTATCTTTATTTAGGTACGCCTACGGTGCAGTGTACAAAGCCAGTAAGGCATAAACCAGAAGATTTCTTTAGCAGTTTATAAGGATACGCAGCCATGGCATTACATGTAATTGATCACCCATTAGTTCAGCATAAACTTGGACTCTTGCGAGAGCAGGGTATATCAACCAAAAACTTTCGCGAAATTGTCTCAGAAGTTGGCAACTTACTCACTTACGAAGCAACAAAAGATTTGACGTTGAGCGATCAGGTCATCTCTGCTTGGGACGGTAACGAATTAACAGTTAAAAGGCTGACAGGCAAAAAGATCACCTTAGTGCCAATTTTAAGAGCCGGTTTGGGAATGCTAGATGGCATACTGCAATTGATCCCAGCAGCTAAAGTAAGTGTTGTGGGTTTACAGCGTAACGAAGAAACACTTGAGCCAGTGCCTTATTTTGAGAAGTTGGTGGGCAATATCGATGCTAGACTTGCTTTGGTTATTGATCCAATGCTGGCAACGGGTGGCTCGCTGATTGCTACTATCGACATGCTAAAAAAAGCAGGTTCAAAAGAGATCAGAGCGATTGTGCTGGTAGCTGCGCCTGAGGGAGTAAAGTTGGTGGAAGAAGCGCATCCTGACGTTGAAATATACACGGCAGCATTAGATATCCACTTAAATGAGAAAGGATATATAGTCCCTGGGCTTGGTGATGCCGGTGACAAAATCTTTGGTACGAGAACCTAGCAGGTTTAGTGATTAACAGATTTTGTTTTTTGATCTAAAACAATGATACAAAAAAATATGGTAGTAAAAACATGCCTTCCGCTCTATTTTTGTTAAAACAACAAAATAATATTAAGGATAGACGATGTATTTGCTACGTATTTTTTTGTGGCTAAGCTGCATTTCTGCTTCAGCAAGCGAGCTCCCCAGCATTGAAAAAATAGAAACATTTGCAACCAACTATCATCTCAATCTCAACATACATACACAAACAAGCAATCTATCTGGCAGCGCAACGATAACGGTTAAAAATCAAGGAACAACACCAACTAGAGTAATCCCATTAAGACTTTATCGCTTGCTTAGTGTTGTCGATATCACTTCGGAAGCGGGTAAGTCCCTCAACTATACACAAGGAGTAGTAAGTAATATAGATGACTCACTATTTCAGTCTAATTATATTAAATTATCGTTATCTGAGGCGCTCCAACCCGATCAACAAACAACTTTTACTGTTAATTATTCTGGCCATATAAAGGGGTATGTAGAAACTGGGATGGCTTATATTAAAGATGACATCACCCCTTTGTTTTCTATTATTCGTATGGACGCATATGCTTATCCGCTCATCACAGTGCCTGATGATAGGGTCAATCGCGCGTCACGCTTTTGGCAGAAGCTGTATAACTACACCGCTAGCATCGAAGTGGATAGCGGCTTAGTAGTAGCAAATGGTGGAATTTTACTAGGCGTAACAGAAACCGATCAAGGACGAAAGGTTTATTCATACAAAAACCAGAAACCCTCATGGAGAATGGACTTCATGGTCGCACCATATACCGTGACAAAAGGGCATGGCTTTAAGCTATTTACGTTACCGGGAAATAAATATGCAACTGACTATATGGAAAAGGCAAAACAAACCATAACATTGTATGAAAGTTGGTTTGGTCAACGTCAAAGCACTGGTGAGTTTAGCTTTATAGAGATCCCAAAGGGGTTTGGTGCTCAAGCTGATGTTACCGCAATTATTCAAGACAGCGAGGGGTTTGTGGAGGTAACTCGTTTGTATCACGAACTGAGTCATCTATGGGACCCACGTTCGAATGAAAGCTACTCACCACGCTGGAATGAAGGTAAGGCTACCTTTTTAGAATATTTAACGGATTCACGGCTGAATAAAAGGGTGTCTTTAAGCTCGCATATGACAAACGTACTAAAACGAGCAAAAAACCAGTTCGTTAAACAGCCTAAATATTTAACGACTGCGTTTGAAGAGTATGGAAAAGCTGGGCTTAATGCCTATTCGGTAGGGGCGCTATTTTTTGCGCTTTTGCATCATGAGCTAGGAGAGGAAAGGTTTAATCATTTACTACGTACTTTTTATGCAGCACATGTTAAAAGCGGAGCATCAACAGGCGACTTTATCCTTGCACTGCGTGATTTGAAAGATCCTAACATTGATTGGATATTATCTCGTTGGGTGAATAGCCATAGGTTCACGCTTGATATTTTAGACGCTACCAACTTTGAGAACTTCATCACGTTGAGTATAAGAAGTAGTAAAATATAAATAATCCAAATAAAAAAGCTACCCACAAGAGGTAGCTTTTTGGCTTCTATAAAAGAAAGGAATCGGTATTAAAAGTAGCCTCTGATACCAAGCTTGATATTACGACCTGGAAGAGGGGCTTGCTCTTTGATAAACGAGCTATGCACAAAGCCTAGCTCATCTGTTAGGTTATCAAGGTTAACATAACCAACCATGTCACTGCCCATAAACTCAAAGTCATAGTTAAACGACATATCCACTAACGTATAGCCCTTAGTTTCACTTTCATAGCTCGCGATGTTGTCTTGCTTGAAGTAATGTGTCACCGTGAAGTTAGCTGTTAGGTTCTCGTAACTGTGTTCGTAATCGAGACCTAGCTTGTTGCTTGGAATACGTGGTAAATATTCGTCGTTATCTAACTTCGCTGTCAGCGAGTCACCAAACACTTTGACGCGTGCAAAGTTGCTTAGTTTGTAATGGGCATCAAACTCAAGGCCGTATAGCTTGGCATCACTGCTTTCAAACTTAAACACCGGAACAGCGCCTTCATGTGCATGATCCGCCACTTCTAAACCGTGCTCTGGACTATAGATATAGTCTGTTAATGCCTGATAGTAGAAGTTTTCGATGTCGTTATAGAAGAAATTAACGGTATAGCCAAAGTTACCTGAGAACTTTCTAAAGCTAATGTCTAGGTTGTTTGATGTTTCTTGTTCGATATCTTGCGGCTCAAAGTGTAAATGATCACCTTCTAGCTCATAACCAAGCCCTAGTTCATAGGTGCTGGTTGCGATATGAATGCCATTTGAAAGCAATTCGGCGGTTAATGGTGCGCGCTCCGAGCGAGACAGCGAAACAGCGACGTTTTGGCCTTCAGCAAAGTCGTACACGCCACCAATAGACAAGCTTAGATTGGTCATTTCCAGGTCATAAGAAATAAACCCATTATCTAAGTTACCACCATGGCCGTGGTCGTGATCATGGTCGTGTTCACCTTCATGGTCATGATCTTCTTCGTACGCTTCCAGTTGATTGCCTTTGCTTGATAACTGGTAGTCTTCAATACGAGCACCTAACTCAAGTGTGAAGTCTCCAAAACGACGTTCTTCAAGGATATAAAGTGCGTGCGTTTTGGTATTGGTCGATGGCGTGAAAGCTTCTGCACCGTTTGCGGCGTAATCGCTGTCGGAGAAATGATAACCAACAGTGCCGTGCCACTCTCCTAAGCGGTGCTCTGCCGTTAAGCGTAACTCAGTTGTATCATTTTCAAATACAGTACCTATGTTTCCATCTTCAATTTCAGCGTGTTCGTAATCGGTGTAGCCGACACGTAGGCCAACAGATTCAAGCCAGTCACTGTGTACTGCATAATTTACAAGCCCTTGCCAACGGTCTTGTTTTACTCGAGCAAATACGGATTCTTCTTCGTGGTCATGCCCTTCCTCTTCATGCTCGTGATCATGGTCATGACCAATATGAGAGTGAGCAGGAATGCCATAGTCCGTATCAACACGGCCATAAGAGAAACCAACGGTCAGATGATCGCCAACGTAACTTGTACCTAAGTTAAATTGCTCAGAATCGATAAAGGTATTGTCGACGCGATTGGCGTACTCTGTTTCATGCTCTTCTGCTTCGTGGGCATGATCTTCGCCTTCATGTTCATGCTCGTGTTCTTCATGTTCGTCGTGTGGAAGCGCGAAATTAGGGGTTTCATAATCACCACCTTTGCGCTTAACGCCATCGAAATGGAAGTTAAATCCGTCAAAGCCGGATTCTAATAATACCGCAAAGGTATTGGTATTTGAGTTGGTATCATGGCTATAGTCGGCAGCGCCCTGAAGGCTATCGATCACGTCTGTCGGAACACGATTATCAACAACATTAACCACACCACCGATTGCACCTGAGCCGTAAAGTAGGGTTGCAGGACCTCTTAGCACTTCAATTTGCTGCGCAGCCAGCGAGTCATTAGTGTTGGCGTGATCTGGGCCAACGCGCGAGGCATCGCTACTGTCTAACCCGTTTTGCGTGATTTTAACCCGAGGACCATCTAAACCACGGATGATAGGGCTTGAACTCACCGGACCAAAGTAACTAGCATTGATCCCTGGTTGGCCTTTTAGTGTTTCACCCAGTGTTGGTTTGGCACGGTTTTTTAGCTCATCCCCACTTAATACACTGACCGGAGAGGTCATTTCCATACTATTTTTATGTAGGGCAGAAGAGTAAACAACAATGCTCTCAACAGATGTTGGTTTTAGTTCGACTCGAACAAATCCTTGGGCTTCATCTACATCTACACGTTTATCAAGATAATTAGGCTTAGTAACGTGTAATTGAGAATCAGCATCTATTGTAATGGTAAATTGGCCATTCTTATCTGATTTAACTGACTTGCTTTTGCCATGAAGATGGATGGTTACATTACTAAGTGGTTGATTGTTTGCGTCAACAACTTTACCTGTTAGTTGTGCAGCATAAGCTGGCGCTGCCCCGATTATTGAAATTAATGCGCTGGCGATAAGAGACTGCTTAAACATATTTTATTACCACGAGTTAGATTATGTATTGAACGAGTGAGCCTATTCGGCTAATAGAGTGATAATATAACACTACAAATTTGGAGGATCAATAACGTTATACTATAACTTAGTTATTGTTGAAATTAGAATTACAACTATAGTTAAGGAACAAGTCAAAGTGAGCACAACGTAATGAACAAACCATTTGTCTTCAAGGCAAGGATTAAGGTTGCTGACTTATTTCACCATAGCCACCATGAAGAAGCATTTACCACCGCCATGTTGTCAAAAGAAAGTAGTGAGCACTTTGCGATGAAATTACTTGGGATATGCGCACTGTCTTTTGATAAGCCGGCAAAGTGGAGCAAGGCGGAGAAAAAACATTGGCCGGACGTATGGCTAGAAGACGACAACGACCAGGTTGAAGTCGCTTTGTTTATTGGTACCTTAGAGGTCGATGAGATACTCAAGTATGAAAAGCTTTATGCTAAGGTTGTGGTGTTGTGTGCTGACGGTGAGCAATGGTTTGAAGAGCGTCGAGCGCAATTACAGTTTATTGGATCTTTCTCTGTGTTTAGTATTCCCACGGACTTTGTGGTTGAATTGTGTGAAATGCTGACGCGAAGTTTACATTGGGATGTGATTTTTGAAAATGGGGCGATGAGTGTTACTGATAGCGAACACTACATTCGTACTCGAATTACCAAGCTGATTTAAGGCATTAGTTAGGAATAATGGCTGCTAGAGAATAAATTGCTATCTCGGATTTTGGTTATTTACGGCAACTCTATTTTAATGTGGCTTGTGGGTCTGCTACAGCACAATAAAATTTCCCCATCTCTCACAAAAGCAAGTGGCTCGTTCGCGTACTGTGTTTGTCCTTCGATGAGCTTGGCGCGGCAAGCACCGCAAAAACCCTCGCGGCATTGATAGGGGACTTCAATATTTGCTGCTTCAAGGGTTTCGAGTATCGAAGACGAAGAAGCCACATATTCCAGTGGCTCCTCAATATTCTCAACCTGAATTAGGAAGGATGGCTTTTCAACCATTACAAGTCGAAATCGCCAAAGTCAGAGGCATCGACTTCAGAGTCGATTTGTCCAACAAGATATGAGCTGATCTCAGCTTCCTGTGGTGCAACCTGAACATTGTCAGAAACAAGCCAAGCATTGATCCACGGAATAGGATTCGATTTGGTCTCAAATTGCGTTGGTAAACCAACCGCTGACATACGAATATTTGTGATGTACTCAACGTATTGACACAAAATATCTTTGTTCAGGCCAATCATTGAACCGTCTTTAAACAGATACTCAGCCCATTCTTTTTCTTGCTCAGCTGCTTCAACAAACATCTTAATTGCTTCTTCACGGCATTGTGCTGCCACGATAGACATTTCAGGGTCATCTTTGCCTTCTTGCATGATATTCAGCATATGCTGTGTGCCAGACAAATGAAGCGCCTCATCACGAGCAATTAGCTTGATGATCTTTGCATTACCTTCCATAAGCTCGCGCTCAGCAAAAGCAAATGAGCAGGCAAAGCTCACGTAGAAGCGGATTGCTTCTAAGATGTTTACCGACATGATGCAAAGGTACAGGAGCTTTTTCAGCTCAAACAAGTTTATGACGACCGTTGTGCCATTAATTTCATGCTTGCCTTCACCGTACTGATTATAAAGGCTTACCTTTTCAATCAGTTCATCGTAATACTTGGTAACTGCATCCGCACGTTCAACAATTTTGTCATTGCCCACGATGTCATCAAAGATTAACTCAGGGTTTTGCGTCACATTACGAATAATGTGAGTGTAAGAGCGACTGTGGATCGTTTCACTAAAAGCCCAAGTTTCGATCCAAGTTTCAAGCTCAGGGATGGAGACGATCGGCAAAAGCGCAACGTTTGGAGAGCGACCTTGCACACTGTCTAGCAATGTTTGATATTTTAGGTTGCTCAAAAAGATATGTCTTTCGTGCTCAGGAAGTGCCTGAAAGTCCAATCTATCCTTACTTACGTCTACTTCTTCTGGACGCCAGAAAAACGATAATTGCTTTTCAATTAGCTTTTCGAAAATAGGGAACTTCTGTTGGTCGTAGCGAGATACATTAACAGTTTGTCCGAAAAACATCGGTTCTTTTAATTGGTCGTTATGATTTCTGCTAAACGTAGAATATGCCATAAATGTGTTACTCAATACCTAAAAAAGCGGGTGATGACCACCCGCATAAAAAGTTATATCTTACAAGCGCCGCCTTCACAACCATCGTCTTCTGCTTCTGGTTTCATCTCATCTTGAGCATCAGAAGCACCGTCGCGGGTGTTATGGTAATAAAGTGTTTTAACACCAAGTTTGTATGCGGTGAGTAAGTCTTTTAGCAATAGCTTCATAGGAACTTTACCTGCTTCAAACTTACTTGGATCATAATTGGTATTTGCAGAGATAGTTTGATCGATGAACTTCTGCATAATACCAACCAGCGCAAGGTAACCATCGTTAGATGGAATATCCCAAAGTAGTTCATAGTTGTTCTTGAGGCGGTCGTACTCAGGTACAACTTGCTTCAAGATACCATCTTTACTTGCTTTAACACTGATATGACCACGAGGTGGTTCAATACCGTTTGTCGCGTTTGAAATTTGCGATGATGTTTCCGATGGCATCAAGGCTGACAACGTTGAGTTACGCATACCGTGTTCTTGGATACTTGCTCTTAACGCATCCCAGTCAAGGCGTAATGGCTCTTCACAGACTTTATCAAGGTCACGCTTATAGGTATCTATTGGCATGATACCTTGTGAGTAGGTCGTCTCGTTAAACTTAGGACAAGCGCCGCGTTCTTTTGCCAGTTCATTCGATGCTTTCATCAGATAGTATTGGATCGCTTCAAATGTTCTGTGTGTTAGGCCGTTAGCACTACCGTCTGAGTACTTAACACCATTCTTTGCAAGATAATAAGCAAAGTTAATCACACCGATACCCAGTGTACGGCGTCCCATCGTTGCATTGTACGCAGCAGGAACAGGATAGTCTTGATAGTCTAATAGGTTATCAAGTGCGCGAACCGCAAGCTCTGCTAACTCTTCTAGCTCATCTAAAGACTTGATGGCTCCTAAGTTAAACGCTGAAAGCGTGCAAAGTGCAATTTCACCTTCAGGGTCATTTACATGGCTTAACGGCTTCGTTGGTAGTGCAATTTCAAGGCATAGGTTTGACTGGCGGATCGGTGCAACCTTAGAGTCAAACGGGCTGTGTGTATTACAGTGGTCAACGTTTTGTAGATAAATACGACCGGTGCTCGCACGTTCTTGCGCAAACATTGAGAATAATTCAATCGCTTTAATGCGTTTCTTACGAATAGACTCATCTTGCTCGTACTTAACATACAGTTCTTCGAATTTATCTTGATCTTCAAAGAATGCGTCGTAAAGACCTGGCACATCTGATGGACTAAAGAGCGTAATATAGTCGTCTTTAATTAGGCGGCTATACATGGTTTTGTTGAACTGCACGCCATAATCTAAATGACGTACGCGGTTTTCTTCAACACCACGGTTATTTTTTAGTACTAATAGGTTTTCAACTTCAAGATGCCAAAGCGGGTAGAATAGGGTCGCCGCGCCACCACGTACACCGCCTTGAGAACAGCTTTTAACAGCCGTTTGGAAGTGCTTATAAAACGGAATACATCCAGTGTGGTACGCTTCCCCATTTCTGATTGGGCTACCAAGTGCACGAATACGGCCTGCGTTAATACCAATACCGGCACGCTGACTGACGTATTTTACAATCGCAGAAGAAGTCGCGTTGATTGAATCTAGGCTATCAGCACATTCAATCAGTACGCAAGAGCTAAACTGACGTGTCGGCGTACGAACACCAGCCATTATTGGCGTTGGTAATGAAATCTTGAATGTTGAAACCGCATCGTAGAATCGCTTAATGTAATCTAGACGCGTTTCTTTCGGGTAGTTTGCAAACAGGCTTGCAGCAACTAGAACATATAAGAACTGCGCACTTTCATAGATCTCACCCGTTACGCGATTTTGTACAAGGTACTTACCTTCCAACTGCTTAACGGCTGCATAGCTGAAGTTCATATCTCGGCTATGGTCGATGTAGCTGTTTAGCTCATCAAACTCAGCTTTTGTGTAGTCGGTAAGAAGGTGCTGATCATAGCGCTTGTCTTCAACCAGCTTTACCACATGGTCGTGTAAGTGCGGCGGCTCAAAACAGCCATAGGCTTTCTTACGCAAGTGGAAAATAGCCAAACGAGCGGCTAGATACTGATAATCTGGAGACTCTTTTGAGATCAGATCGGCTGCAGCTTTAATAATCGTTTCGTGGATATCACCAGTACGAATACCGTCATAAAACTGGATGTGTGACTTTAATTCAACCTGAGAAACTGAGACGTTATCTAGGCCTTCTGCCGCCCATGTAATGACACGATGGATCTTATCTAGATCTAACGGTTCTTTGCGACCGTTTCTTTTGCATACAGATAGCTGTTGGTTCATGTTATGTGCCTGTATTCCTTAGGAACGCGCTTTAGATATCGCACGAATATAAAATTGTTTAGCAAACCACCACTATATATGGTGCCCTAGTGGCTAGGGATCACAAGATAGTGGGGTTGACGTGAATTTGCAAGAGAACAACTCGGGCAGAATTGTGGATAAGTTTGGGATAATTTATTTATGTAAGTATCCACTAACCTATGACAATCCACTTATCTGCCCACAAAGAAAAATCAACAAAAAGATGATGCTTTTCAGCAAAAATAAAAAAAAATTCTAACTGATTTTTTTCTACACAAATTCGTATCTATTATAGCAAAAACACAATATATGGTGTTTTATTTTTTTATCGACACTAAATATGCGATAACGTGTCTAATGGGTTAGTAAGATAGAGATCCGCATGCCAAGACTTAGCTTCGGATTCAGATGGAATGAATCCCCACATTGCTGCTGCACTAATCATTTTTGCGGATTTTGCAGCAATAATGTCTCGCTCAGCATCGCCAACATAAATACACTGCTCTGGCGAAATCCCCAATTTTGACGCCACTAATAGCAAAGGTTCTGGATGAGGCTTGGCCACCGCCAGTGTATCTCCGCATACTACTGTCTCGATCTTTGCAAGTTCAGGGATCTGTTTTAGTAGCGGAAGCGTTAAAAACTCAGGTTTGTTCGTCATGATCCCAACCTGAATCTCTTTTTCTAAAAGTGCCGCTAATAACTCACCAATTTGCGCAAAGCATTGGGAATGTACTGATAAATTCGCCAGGTAGTAGTCGAGTACACCCTGCCGTAATATTTGAATGTCGTAGTGCTTTAATGACTCACCAAATCCTACTTGCAACATCGCTGCTACGCCGTTTGAAATCGCACTGCTATAAACCTGTTTGCCGACAGTAGGCATTTTATTAGCAGCTAAAACGTGGTTTAGTGCGGCTCCCAAGTCATCACTGGTATCCAGCAAGGTGCCGTCTAAATCAAATAGTACCGCCTGGATCATGCCAGCTTCTCAAAATGTAGAATGTAGTTAACTGAAACGTCTTTAGTTAAGGTAAATGTTTTGCCGATAGGGTTGTAGTTAATCCCTGTCGCCGCCCTAACTTTGAGGTCGTATTTTTCAGCCCAATCAATTAAAGTCGAAGGGCGAATAAATTTATCATGCTCATGCGTGCCTTCAGGAACCATTTTAAGCAGTTTTTCTGCGGCGACGATAGCCAGTAAATACGCTTTTGTAGTTTTGTTTAAGGTAGAAAAAAATACATGACCGCCGGGCTTAACTAGCTGTGCGACTGAACGAATAATGGATTCTGGGTCTGGTACGTGTTCTAGCATTTCCATGCAAGTTACTACATCGAACTCACCTTGGTGCATGGCTGCGAATTCTTCCGCTGGCACTTTTTGATAGTCTACGTTAACGCCGACCTCTAATGCGTGGAGCTTTGCGACGTTAAGCGGCTCTTGCCCCATATCGATACCGGTTGCATTTGCACCCAGCTTAGCCATGCTTTCTGTTAAAATCCCGCCACCACAACCGACATCTAATACTGTTTTTGCGAATAGGCCTTCACACTTATCGTTAATAAAGTCCAACCTCAACGGGTTAATGTCGTGTAATGGTTTAAATTCTCCCTCTCGGTCCCACCAGCGCTCTGCTATTTCTTCAAATTTAGCGATTTCATTAGGGTCTATATTTTGATGTTCGGTCATAAAAAACTTCCTCGTCGAATTGAGCGCATTATAAAGGGGATTAGATAAAAATAGCACCTGTAAAACGGTAAAAAGTGTGTTAGCATGCTTGACGAATTTTATAATAAACAAAGCCCCCGCTGATACTCTGAGGCAATTCGGCTATTTTTTGAAGTGCGTTTAATTGGCGCTTCAGCAGAAAAAGCAATTTGCTATTCAGATAGCATCTCAACACAAGTTGTAGTGTGACACAAAAGGGGTGGACACTGAAGGAAAGTGGAGTCAAATGTCTGATCTCGCCAATGAAATCCTGCCAGTCAATATCGAAGATGAATTAAAAAATTCATACCTAGATTATGCAATGAGTGTAATCGTAGGTCGTGCATTACCTGACGTACGTGACGGCCTAAAGCCTGTTCACCGTCGTGTATTGTTCGCGATGAATGAACTTAAAAATGACTGGAACAAACCTTATAAAAAGTCAGCTCGTGTAGTTGGTGACGTAATCGGTAAATATCACCCGCATGGTGATAGCGCGGTTTACGATACTATTGTACGTATGGCTCAGCCTTTCTCTCTACGCTATATGCTCGTAGATGGACAAGGTAACTTTGGTTCTGTCGATGGTGACTCTGCAGCTGCGATGCGTTATACCGAAGTACGTATGGCGAAAGTCGCTCACGAGTTACTTGCTGACCTTGAAAAAGAAACCGTTGATTATGTACCAAACTACGATGGTACAGAGCAAATTCCAGATGTGTTACCAACTAAAGTGCCTAACTTATTGGTGAATGGTTCATCTGGTATTGCGGTTGGTATGGCGACCAATATTCCACCTCACAACTTAACTGAGGTGATCAATGGCTGTTTGGCTGTGATCCAGAATCCAGACATCACCATTGAAGAGTTAATCGACTATATTCCGGGTCCTGATTTCCCGACTGCCGCCATCATTAGCGGTAAAAACGGCATCGAACAAGCCTATAAAACAGGCCGTGGTAAGATCTATATCCGCGCGAAAGCTGAAATCGAAGTCGATGAGAAAACAAACAAAGAAACCATCATCGTTCATGAAATTCCTTACCAAGTTAACAAAGCAAGACTAATCGAAAAAATTGCTGAACTTGTTAAAGACAAAAAGGTTGAAGGGATCAGTGCACTGCGCGACGAGTCGGATAAAGACGGTATGCGTATTGTTATTGAAATCAAACGCGGTGAAGTCGGTGAGGTTGTACTAAACAACCTATATGCTCAAACACAACTACAAACTGTGTTTGGCATCAATATGGTTGCACTAGACAACAACCAGCCTAAGTGTTTCAACCTGAAAGAAATGCTTGATGCGTTTATTATTCACCGTCGTGAAGTTGTAACGCGTCGTACTGTATTTGACCTGCGTAAGGCAAGAGACCGAGCGCACACGCTTGAAGGCCTCGCAATTGCGCTAGCTAACATTGACCCAATCATTGAGCTTATTCGTAAGTCACCAACACCAGCGGAAGCGAAAGCGGCGCTAACTGCGCGAGCTTGGGATCTTGGTAACGTTAAATCAATGCTTGAGCGCACAGGCGAAGAAAATGTTGCGCGTCCAGATTGGTTAGCGGAAGAATTAGGGATCCGTGATGGTCAGTATTACTTGTCTGAGCAACAAGCCCAAGCAATCCTAGACTTAAGACTACACAAATTAACGGGTCTTGAGCACGAGAAAATTCTAGCAGAATACAAAGAACTACTCGATCTTATTGCTGAGCTACTGTACATCCTTTCTACTCCAGAGCGTTTAATGGAAGTGATCCGCGATGAGTTAGTTGAAATCAAAGAAACGTATGGTGATGAGCGTCGCACAGAGATCACCGCTGCTGCGCACGATATCAGTTTAGAAGATTTGATCAACGAAGAAGACGTTGTAGTTACGCTTTCTCACGAAGGCTATGTGAAGTATCAACCTCTTAGCGATTACGAAGCTCAGCGTCGTGGTGGTAAAGGGCGATCTGCAACTAAGATGAAAGATGAAGACTTTATCGAACGTCTACTCGTTGCAAATACTCACGATACAATTCTTTGTTTCTCCACTTCTGGCCGCTTGTATTGGTTGAAAGTTTACCAGCTGCCGCTTGCATCACGTGCTGCGCGCGGAAAGCCAATTGTTAACTTGTTACCACTCGAAGCTGATGAGCGTATTACGACAATTTTACCGGTTCGTGAATACGAAGAAGATAAGTTTATCGTCATGGCGACGGCAAGTGGTATCGTTAAGAAAACACCGCTGACTGCATACAGCCGTCAGCGTGCAAGTGGCATTATTGCTATCAACTTGAACGAAGGCGATAGCCTGATCGGTGCTAACATCACCACAGGTGAAAATGACATCATGCTATTTACTGAGCATGGTAAAGTTGTACGCTTTAACGAGAAGCAGCGAGATTCTGAAACAGGTGAAGTGAAGCGTGATCCTGAAACTGGCGAAGAAATGTTGGCTTTACGTCCGATGGGCCGTACAGCAACAGGTGTTCGTGGTATCAAGATGCCAGATGACGTGAAAGTGGTATCACTAATCGTACCACAAGGCGATGGTGCAATCTTGACCGTAACTGAAAATGGTTATGGTAAGCGTACACCGCTTGAAGAGTACCCAGCGAAGAGCCGTGCAACACAAGGTGTTGTGTCAATCAAAGTAACTGAAAGAAATGGTTCTGTGGTTGGTGCGGTTCAAGTTGATGACAACGATGAAATCATGCTGATCTCAAACCGTGGTACGCTAGTTAGAACGCGTGTAAACGAAGTTTCTACGGTAGGCCGTAACACCCAAGGTGTTATTCTGATCCGTACGATGGAAGAAGAAAAGGTAGTTGGTCTTCAACGCATCGAAGAAATTGAAGTGGAAGCGTTGCCTGAAGGTGATGTTGCAGAGTTTGAAGGTGAAGCAACACCGGCTGCGGAACCTGACGCAGAGGAATAAAAAACCCTATCCAAAAAAAAGCGACTTCGGTCGCTTTTTTTCTTTCTGTCAATTTTTTCAATCTGTTCCTCTATGACAAGAGCCTGAAGCCTGATAAATTAAGGCTACCAACAATCCGACGTTTTAGTCGGGCAGCCCACTGTTCATCCAAAAAGTCATGAGAATAACGCTATTCTTTGGATGATCTAGATTATTTGGAATGAGGAAAAATATGACGGTTTATAATTTTTGCGCGGGTCCTGCGATGTTACCTGTTGAAGTTATGAAAAAAGCGCAAAAAGAATTTTTAGATTGGCAAAATTTAGGCGTGTCGGTGATGGAAGTTAGCCATCGTTCAGCGCCTTACTTGGAGATGGCGAAGCAGTGTGAAGCCAGCTTACGTCGTTTGATGAACATCTCTGATGAATTTGAAGTCCTGTTTATGCATGGTGGTGGCCGAGGTCACTTTGCAGCTGTACCGCTAAATCTACATGTTGATGGTGTACCTGGCGTATATATCGAGAACGGGATCTGGTCTACCGGTGCGACGAAAGAAGGTGAAAAATTCACGCAAACGCATGCGATTAATATTCGTACTGACGAAAATGGTCAATTCGATATTTTACCTGTCTCTGAGTGGAAGCTACCAGAAAACGCTTCATATATTCACTATTGTCCAAACGAAACCATCGATGGTATTGAAATATTTGACGTTCCAAAGCATGCAACCGCACCAATTGTAGCGGACATGTCTTCCAATATTTTATCTCGTGAAATTAACGTCGATGACTTTGATTTGATCTATGCTGGTGCGCAAAAAAATATCGGTCCTTCGGGTCTCAGTATCGCCATTGTACGTAAGACGTTATTGAAGCGTGAAGGGCTGCCAAGACCTGCTATCCTTGATTACGCCATTGAGGCTGATCAGCAAAGCATGTACAACACACCACCGACATTTGCATGGTATCTTGCGTTTGAGGTATTCAAGTATCTTGAAAGCATTGGTGGTGTTAAAGCTATGGAAGCGCACAATCAAGAAAAAGCAGCCATTTTATACGATTACATCGATGGCTCTGACTTCTATTCAAACAAAGTTGCAAAACATTGTCGCTCATTGATGAACGTACCATTTTGGTTAAATGATGACAGCCTAAATGCTAAATTCTTGGCAGAGGCAGAACAAAACGGTTTAATTGCACTTGAAGGCCACCGTTTTGTTGGCGGTATGCGAGCTAGTATATACAACGCCATGCCAATTGAAGGGATCAAAGCGTTAGTTGCATTTATGGATAAATTCGCACGGGAGAACAGTTGATGGAACAATTGACTCTCAAGCCTATTACTAAAGTCAGTGGCAGTGTGACGCTACCTGGCTCTAAAAGCTTATCAAATCGTATTTTGTTGCTTGCAGCATTGTGCGAAGGCACGACAAAAGTGACGAACTTATTGGATAGCGATGACATCCGCCATATGTTAGGCGCATTGTCTCAGTTAGGCGTTGAAGTAACGTTAGAAGACGATAATAAGGTGGCACTGGTCAAAGGAAATGGTGGCAACTTTAACACCCCCGTTGAGCCCCTATTTTTAGGCAATGCTGGTACAGCATATCGCCCATTAACAGCAGTGCTTGCAGCTATACCCGGTGATTATGAACTGATTGGTGAGCCACGAATGGAAGAGCGCCCAATTGGCCATCTTGTCGATGCCATGCAAACGCTTGGTGCCGATATTCAATATCTCAAAAACAAAGACTACCCGCCGTTAAAAGTTGCAGGTAAGCAACTTGCTGGTGGTGAAGTTGAGATTGACGGCAGTATCTCAAGCCAATTCTTAACTGCATTATTGATGGCGGCACCGCTTTTTAGTGGCGATACGAATATTGCGATTAAAGGTGAACTGGTTTCAAAGCCTTATATTGATATTACTATTGGCGTGATGGCGCATTTTGGGGTTCATGTCGAAAACCACGATTACCAACATTTTGTGGTAAAAGCAGGCCAGCAGTATCAATCTCCTGGAACACTTATGGTCGAAGGGGATGCCTCGTCAGCTTCTTATTTCATTGCTGCAGCCGCAATTGCAGGTGGTGAAATTGAGATCAAGGGAGTGGGTAAACAAAGTGTGCAAGGTGATATTGGCTTTGCCAAAGTGATGGAACAAGTCGGTGCAAACATTGATTGGCATGATGAGCGTATCGTTGTCCGAAAAGGTGAGTTAAATGGTGTGGATATTGATGCCAATGCTATCCCTGATGCGGCGATGACGCTTGCAACCGTAGCGCTATTTGCAAAAGGTAAAACGGCAATTCGTAATATTTACAATTGGCGTGTGAAAGAAACCGACAGGCTAGCTGCCATGGCGACTGAGCTAAAAAAAGTAGGCGCAGAAGTGGTAGAAGGGCACGACTTTATCGAAGTTACGCCACCGGCTAATTTTAATTTCACGGATGTAGACACATATAATGACCATCGTATTGCGATGTGTTTCTCGATGGTTGCTGTGGGTGGTCAAGCTATCACGATTAACGACCCTAAATGTACGGCAAAAACTTTCCCAACCTATTTTTCAGTGTTAGAAAGCATTAGTCAGTATTAATTTCATCCAAGGTGTTGAAGATCTTCAACACCTTAAAATCTTCTATAAAATAGTCAATCTTAACAAAGTCAAATACACGGGTGTTTGACTGAATTTCTTTCAATTAAAGCCAGTTCGCACCTGGCGTATAGCATTTTGCGTTGCACTAATAATTTGAGATATAACAAAAAATGACAGGTAAATAAGGATATATTCAGCAAATTGACGTATACTATGCGCCGTCAAATTCAGGTGAGCATTTTTAGGAGGTCTAAATGCAGGCAGCTATGCCAGTTATCACCGTAGACGGCCCAAGTGGTTCAGGCAAAGGAACTGTTTGTCGCTTGTTAGCTGAAACATTAAATTGGGAAGTGTTGGATAGCGGTGCGATTTATCGCGTGCTTTCGTTAGCGGCATTACACCACCAAATTGCAACTGATAACGAAGAGGGTTTAGTCCCACTCGCTGCCAATTTGGATGTACAGTTTTCTATCGATAAAGAAACTAAAAAAAGCAAAATTGTACTTGAAGGTGAAGATGTTACTAACACCATTCGCAATGAAGAAGTCGGCGCAGCTGCGTCAAAAATTGCGGCGCTACCTCGAGTAAGAGAAGCATTATTACGACGTCAGCGCGCTTTTAGAACTGAAGTTGGCTTAATTGCAGATGGACGCGATATGGGAACGGTGGTATTCCCTGATGCTGAACTTAAAATTTATTTGACTGCAAGTGCAGAAGAACGTGCTCGCAGGCGATTTGTTGAGTTGAATGAGAAAGGCCATGATGTTACACTAAGTGGTCTGTTAGAAGACATTAAAGCTCGCGATGATCGCGATATGAATCGCAAGGTTGCCCCATTAGTTCCTGCTAGCGATGCGGTAGTTGTTGATACAACTGAGCATAATGCTGAGCAAGTGTTCAAACAGGTTATGTCTTTTATTCAAGACGCCATTGTGGCCGGTAAACTTCCAAAAAGCTGTTTACCTAAGTAATTTATAATGACACAGGCAGGAAGCTAGTGTTTATTTAATAACCCCATGCAGCATGGTTGCTAATTGGTAATTTAACTTTATAGAGACGTATTTAGTATGTCAGAAAATTTTGCGCAGTTATTTGAAGAAAGCCTACAGGGTTTTGAAGTTGAGCAAGGCTCAATCGTTAAAGGTACAGTAATCGCTATTGAGAACAATGTTGTTCTTGTTGATGCTGGCCTTAAGTCTGAAAGTGCAATCCCTGCAGAGCAATTCAAAAATGCTGCTGGTGAACTAGAAGTTGCAGTAGGCGACGAAGTAGACGTTGCACTAGATGCAATCGAAGACGGTTTCGGTGAGACTATCCTTTCTCGTGAAAAAGCTAAGCGTCACGAAGCTTGGATCCGTCTTGAGAAAGCTTGTGAAGAGCAAGAGACTGTTACTGGTGTTATCAACGGTAAAGTTAAAGGCGGTTTCACAGTTGAAGTTGATTCAATCCGTGCATTCCTACCTGGTTCACTTGTTGATGTACGTCCAGTTCGCGACACAGCTCACCTTGAAGGTAAAGAGTTAGAGTTCAAAGTAATCAAGCTAGACCAGAAGCGCAACAACGTTGTTGTTTCACGTCGTGCTGTTATCGAGTCTGAGAACTCACAAGAGCGTGAAGAGCTGCTTCAAAACCTTGTTGAAGGCCAAGAAGTTAAGGGTATCGTTAAGAACCTTACTGACTACGGTGCATTCGTAGACTTAGGTGGTGTTGACGGTCTTCTACACATCACTGACATGGCTTGGAAGCGTGTTAAGCACCCTTCAGAGATCGTGAACGTAGGTGACGAAATCAACGTTAAAGTACTTAAGTTCGACAAAGAGAAGACTCGTGTTTCTCTAGGTCTTAAGCAACTTGGCGAAGATCCATGGGCTGCTATCGCTGGTCGTTACCCAGAAGGTGCTAAGCTTACTGGTCGTGTAACTAACCTAACTGACTACGGCTGTTTCGTTGAAATCGAAGAAGGCGTTGAAGGTCTAGTACACGTTTCAGAAATGGATTGGACTAACAAGAACATCCACCCTTCAAAAGTAGTTTCACTAGGTGATACTGTTGAAGTTATGGTTCTTGAAATCGACGAAGAGCGTCGTCGTATTTCTCTAGGTCTTAAGCAGTGTAAAGCTAACCCTTGGCAAGAATTTGCTCGTCTTAACAACAAAGGCGACCAAGTTTCTGGTAAGATCAAGTCTATCACTGACTTCGGTATCTTTATCGGTCTTGACGGCGGTATCGATGGTCTTGTACACCTATCTGACATCTCTTGGAACACTCCAGGTGAAGAAGCTGTACGTGAGTACAAGAAAGGTGACGAAATCACAGCTATCGTTCTACAAGTTGACCCAGAGCGTGAGCGTATCTCTCTAGGCGTTAAGCAAATCGACGCTGATCCATTCACTAACTACCTAGACGCCAACAAAAAAGGTGCTATTGTTAAAGGTAAAGTGACTGAAGTTGATGCTAAAGGCGCAACTGTTGAGCTAATCGAAGGCGTTGAAGGTTACATCCGTGTAGCTGACATCGCGCAAGAGCGTGTTGAAGACGCGACTGCTGCTGTTTCTGAAGGCGACGAAATCGAAGCTAAATTTGTAGGTGTTGATCGTAAGAACCGTACTATCAGCCTATCAGTTAAAGCTATCTACGAAGCTGAAGAAAAAGAAGTACTAGAGAAGCTTAAGAAAGATGAGCCTGCGTTCGAAAACGCAATGGCTGCAGCTTTCAAAAATGCTCAAAAAGACTAATTAATCAGTCTTTAAACTAGGAAGGGCGCTCAGCCCTTCCTTTTACACTAAAGGAAACATTATGACAAAGTCTGAATTGATAGAACAACTTGCACTGCAGCACGCTCACGTTCCTGTTAAAGATGTAGAGAATGCGGTAAAAGAAATCCTTGAACAAATGGCTGGCTCATTATCAGACTCGGAACGTATCGAAATCCGTGGCTTTGGTAGTTTCTCGCTTCACTTCCGTTCCCCTCGCACTGGTCGTAATCCTAAAACGGGCGAGACAGTAGAATTGGATGGTAAATACGTACCACACTTTAAGCCAGGCAAAGAGCTGCGCGATAGAGTAAACGAAAGCTTAAATAATTAAGTCTAACGGAGCTAAACTTGGTTGCAGTATTGAAAAAGGGATTAGCTGTTGTTGCCATACTGATTGCATTTTTAGTTGGAACACAAAATCCACAAGTTGTTAATGTCAATTTTGTAATTGCAAGTGCAGAGTTACCACTCGCAACCTTAATGAGTATTTGCTTAGCTCTTGGGATAATTATTGGTTTACTTGTAACAGCGTCGGTTTTATCTAAGCTTAAATGGCAAAATCATCGCCTAAAAAAAAGTAATAGTAAGCTTAGTCAAGCAGCCGAACGCTAGTTATGATCGAGCTACTGTTTTTATTACTACCTGTAGCTGCCGCTTACGGTTATGTTATGGGTAAAAATAGTGCTAAGAATCAAGCCCTAGAGCAAAGTAGACAAATTACCTCTGAATACAGTAAAGGCCTAAAATTCCTACTAGATAGGGAAGAAGATCAGGGTCTTGAACACCTCACCAAATTACTTGAAGTCTCAGCAGACTCCGTCGACCATTATTTAACACTCGCATCGCTCTTTAGAAAGCGGGGAGAGTTAGATAGAGCGATAAAAATTCATGAGCTACTACTTAAACAACCTAATCTAGACGAAGAAGTGGTGAAGTCCTGTCGTCTAGAGCTTGCTCAAGATTACGTCTTAGCCGGTCTATTGGATAGCGCTGAAGAACACTTAGTCATTCTTGTAAAGCTTGGGTTTAAGGATGCACTCGATCCAATTTTAAACCTATACTCTCAAACTAGAGATTGGCGAAAAGGCGTTCATATGTATGAAGCGCATCCTGAGCTTTTTAAAAAGTCGTCTCATTGCGCGACTATTGCAAACTTCTATTGTGAAGCTGCAAATCAAGAAAAGAATCCAAGCTTATTCGAAAAAGCGACAGCGCTCGCGCATGAAACAGTAAGACCCTTGTATGAAATGGGCAAAGATGCATACAAACACGATGATTACGTGAAGTGTATATATTATTGGCGAAAGCTCGTGAGCCAATTTGTATTTATGGCGCCACTAGTAATAGAAGACCTAGAATCTTGTTATGTTAAATTAAATATTCATGAGCAATTCTTTGAGTTAGTCTCCGAGCTATTAGAAAAAGGAGGAGTGCTGATCAGAATTAAGTTCTGCCAAGGATTAGTCCAAAAAGGTCATATTTCTGAGGCGATAGAGTTTCTAACTGATAGTTTAAAGCGTGAACCATCAATTAGGGGCTTTAGTTATTTGCTGCAACTCATTAGTGGCAAAGATGCTAAAATAGATCACGTACTACAAGAAATAGATAAGTTGGTAAAGTCTTATATTGCAACTAAGCCGAATTATCAATGTGGTCATTGTGGGTTTACAAGTCATACAATGTACTGGTTATGTCCCTCCTGCAAACATTGGGAGTCACTTGCTCCGAGCCGTGGGTTAGACGGTTTTTAGGTTTTTAATTTGGCCAAATAGGGTAACTATGTCGACACAAGATTTAAAAAAGGTTTTGATTGCGCTTGATTATGATAATGAAGAAGCTGCATTATCATTTGTTTCTCAGCTTTCACCTGACGAATGCCGATTGAAAGTAGGTAAAGAGATGTTTACCTATTTTGGCCCTCAGTTTGTAAAAAAACTGGTAGATATGAATTTTGATGTATTTTTAGATCTAAAATTTCACGATATTCCAAACACAGTTGCAAAAGCGGTAACTGCTGCGGCTGAACTTGGCGTGTGGATGGTAAATGTTCACGCCAGCGGCGGCCATGAAATGATGTCAAAAGCAAAAGAAGCGTTGGCAGCTTACGGTGATAAAGCGCCGCTACTTATTGCTGTGACCGTATTAACTAGTATGGATCAAGGTCAGCTACTAAAGCTTGGAATTGAAAAGACACCTCAAGAGCAAGTGCTATATCTTGCAAAATTAGCGAAAGAATCAGGTCTAGATGGCGTGGTTTGTTCTGCGCAAGAAGCCGAACTTTTAAAAGCTCAACTCGGTGAGGAATTTAAGCTTGTGACACCAGGTATCCGACCAGCAGGTGCTGATGCTGGCGATCAAAAACGTATTATGACCCCTGAAAAAGCAGTGAAAGCGGGTAGTGATTATCTAGTGATAGGGCGTCCGATCACTAAAGCTGACAATCCAGCAGGAGCTCTGGAAGCAATTAACCAAAGTATTGCTTCGCTTTAAACATGAGAGGCCAACATTATTGTTGGCCTCTTTCAATTTACGAGACCAGTTTAATCGAAGCGTTAGATTTTAACTTAATCTTCATTTTCCGTAGTTTCAAAGTTCAAACTAAATTGACCACTGCGCTGTACTGAGAAAATAGCCTTTTGCCAGTTCTCTTCTTGATTTGCTGTCGCATTTTCGAACAAGCTTAGAAAAAGGACGGAAATTTCATCACTTACAGGTATGACATGTGCTTGTTTGGGAGTGCTGGTGTCATAGTAGAAAGCGGAACACCTCGGCATATTGTCGTCATGATAGTCCAATACGAGTCGCGCTTCGCTCCACGGCTCTTTAATTTGTTGATACAGATATTGACCCAATTGTTGTGGGACTTGTCGGTTTTCTTCACGCATTCCAACTCCTTGTTATGTTCAGCGATAAATGTTGATCTGATTTTACTGGCGACTTTTGGCTTTAGTATGTGCTATAAATTTGTAGATCCCAAAACCGAATAGTATAAATATGATCGCCTGATCCGCGGCTTTACTTATCATAACCGCATTTGAGAATAGGTTTGATAGTATAGACATACAGATAAAAAACGAAAGTACTGATGTTAGTAACACGATGGCTTTTATCCAAGGTTGAACTAGCTTATGTCCCTGTTTGCTAATCGATACAGCAACGATAAAACTGATCAAAGAAACTAAAAAGCCAATAAAATATTGTTCCATCGTGATCATTGTATTTTCTTATTAATTGATGTGTAAATTATTTTATTTATTTTCTGTCGCTTTCAAGAAACGCTGAATGTTTCCGTAAGAACAGATTCTTAATCTCTTAATTTTGCTTGCGATAAGTTCAGTAAGATCTTTCGCCACATATATGAAAACGGCTGTGGTACCTAGCTCTTCCTCAGTATTTGGTCTGTCTCTGCAACGTTAAACTCATAACTAAAAAAATGATCTGATCCAGTAAAACAGGACACTTCATTAAGCTACTTTCAGTTATTCAAATCTTTCAGGGCTTAGATAGCCAATGACACTATGCCTTCTCTTTTTGTTGTAATCAATTTCTAGGTACTCAAGTATTTGCTGAAACATCGCTTAACGATCCATAATTAGTTCGTATTGAACCGCCTCAACTTTCAGTGAATGGAAGAGGCTCTCAACACAAGCGTTGACGCTCCCAGCAGTTACCTTTGCGGCTCATGCTATGAGTTAATCCGTACTGCTCAATCATATTCCGATAAGCATGAGAGCAATACTGGCTGCCACGGTCACTGTGAACAATAACTCCTTGGGCTTGTCGCGTCGCCAAAGCGCCATTTTTAGAGCATCACACCAAGATTGATGTGATGCGCTTACTCATCGACCAACCAACTACTGACCGTGAATATAAATCGGTGATGAAAGCTAAATTAAATAGAGCCAACCTTCGCTCGTTATTACATAGGTGATGTCGCCAGCCCATTTTTGATTTGGCCCATCAGTGATAAAGTCTTGCTCAAGCAAATTCGGTGCAACAGGCCATGAATGTTTACTGTACTTTGTAGCTTTAAACTTGCGGGCCGCTTTGGCTACAAGCCCTTAGCGCTCCATGCTGCACATAATGGTTTTAATATCATACTTCTCACCTTGCTCTTCAAGCTCAGCTGGAATGCGTCGAGCACTGTCCCGCTCAACTCATCTTTAATTTTTGTATCGCGGGCTTGCTTGCGCTTACTCAGCTGCTGGCACGATTTTAGCCATAAATAATACCCACTTGGCGACACGGACAATATATAGGCCATCCTGTGTATTGAGAATGACCCGCAGTTGTCTTTCATAAACTCCAATCGAGTTACTTTTGGTTTTTTGCGAAGTAGGTGGCCGCCTTTTTTAAGATTTCTAATTCCTTAGCTTGCTCAGCCAACTGGCGTCTTAACTTGGCACTCTCTGCGCTCGCGACATTACGCCAAGCATAGATCCGAGATTCATAAACAGTGAGGTCTCGTGCAGCCTGCGCAATTCCAATTTTGGTCGCCAGCTTCAAGGCTTCTTATTTAAATTCGGCTGAATAAGTTTTTCTGGTTTTCTTTGGGGGCGTTATTTTTCACCTCTACGAGTTAGTTTACTCACTTAATGAGGTGTCCAAAAGTTTTGGATCAGATCAGTGAGTCGTTTTCTAGTGCTGTACACACTGTGATAGCGTGGGTAGATCTTTAGTGACTCGCCACTTTATACGGTTTTGTAAATAGCCGGCTATTAAAATAAGAGGGTTGTTCAAAGATTGTACATTGATTTTTACAAAAGCTTGGCTTTTTTCTGTTTGTTTAAGTGGTTCTATCCTTGGCTTTAAGGTTAATTTATAAGAATAGGTACGCTCTGAAGTCATCCTTGCACGAATTTAAAAAAGAGGTATCCGTGGAAAAAGTGATTATTTGATCTGGCTTGATTGTTTCAAAAGTTACATCATTCCCAGTCGAAAGTTTGTCATGAATATCGGAACCTGGTTCTAAAGTACTATGGAAAACAAAACTTTCATTTATACAAGTGGTTAGTTCAGAACTAATGACCTTAGTACTTTGGATTGTGTCGTGAATGACCACCTTTGTGTGCATGATATTTAGCCTTGGTTGATTTGAAAACTCTCACAACAATCCATAAAGCTTGGTTAATGTGGTGTAAATATGGTTTTTATGTGTAATTATCTGTTATTAAATTAATTTAATATAATAATGGAGGTTATTACATGGTTTTAGTGGAGTGCAAGTGTGTTTTTTGGTGGTTGATAATATTAGTTTGATATTAAGGTTGATCTGTAAAAAGCGTTTGTGTATCTTATGCGCCGTTCGAGAATGTACATCAAAAGTCCAGATGTTTAGTGTGGTTTTTGTTTTCAGGGAAGTGTCTATCTCAACAAGTTGTAAGAAAGCTTAATGCAAACTGAATTGCTCATTAAGTCTCGTGACTTCCTACCTGAATGCCGAATAAAAACAAAAATCACCACAAAAACAATTGGTTAAATATTTTTTAAGAAGATTTCTGAATGTTAACTTAGTATTCAGTTACAAACTGCATACTTGTGCTCTGTAATTTCTTGTTAAATAGTTAAATCAAATGTATTTTCACTATTGTACGGGAAATTAAAAAGATTAATTGTTTCCAATAATCTAATTTGGATGTCTTATAATTGAGGCGGATATGGCTAGGAATGCTTTATTTATAATGGTTTTGTTTTTGACTGGTTGTATGTCTACTTACGTTAAGTTAGATGTAACTGCTACTGATAACATAAATTTAAACCAGTTTAACGAGCCACTACCTGTGGTATTAAAAGTATATCAACTTACTGATATTCAAGCGTTTAAAAATTCTACATTTGAACAGCTTTGGAAGTCCGATAAATCAATTCTGGCTAACACCTTAGTTACGGTGGAAGAACGCACCGTAAACCCCTCAGATCGTATAAAAATTGAGTTTGAACAAGCTGAATCTGCAAAGTACGTGGCTTTTGTTGCTCTATTTAGAGACAGAACAGGCGGTAACTGGCGCGCATTTTATGACTTAAATGATTGGCCGGTGCCCTTATCTACTTCTCTAGATATTGAAATTACAAGTAACTCGCTTCGCCTACCTGAAGTTGAGGAGGATAAGTAATGCAGCACAACAACGTATACAAACCAGTTTGGGCTGAAGGTTTAATGCTAAGTCAGCAGCATTTACAACTGTTCGATCAATATCTGCAATCGCAACTAGCTGGTGTACAGCAATGCCTTAGAGACAATACATATGGTTTAGATCGCATTGTATTTGACGAATCAGCATTGGCCAAAGGTGTAGTCAAACTGCAAAGTATTACGGCAATCTTCAAAAGTGGTCGTCATATACATCATGTTTTTGCTGATAACGAAGCACCTATGTTTGAGCTTGAAGATAACAAAAGCGAATACATTATCAGTGTAGCGCTTGCGAACAATCATTCGGTAAGCAATATCCAAGGTTACCCCCAAACAGGGCAACTTAGTGCTTATGACTGTGATTTTGTTGAGCTTCAAGATGCACATGATCCAAACCGAAAAGCTGAAGTGATGGTTGCTAAGCCTAAACTTATGCTGGTTGAGTTCAGCGCAAGTAACAGTTTTATCGAGCAATTGCCTTGTATAAAAGTGACACGTGGTGAGCATGGGCAGTTTGAAATTGATTCAAGCTATATTCCACCACTGTTAAACATCAAAGCCCATGGCTATTTAGCCGAGCGTGTAAATAAACTAGTCAACATGGTTGAAGCTAAGTACACCGCGATGTTTACAAACCGCGCAGGTATGGGGATTGTGGAAGATTTTGGTCCAACAGAACTCAAACACTTTTTGCTATTACAAACATTTAGCTCTGTTTTTCCTGAGATTAAGCAGTTAAGTACTACAGCTAAAACTAGTCCTGATGCACTGTTTATGGCGCTAAATAAGCTGGTTTGCCAACTGATAAATTTCGAACCCGAAGCGACTAAGTTTGAGTTACCTGTTTATGACCATCAAGACTTAACGCGCAGCTTTGGTTTAATCGAATCTCATATTCACACTCTTATTGGTTCGATAAGCGCAGCACGCTCGTCTGATTTAGTACTCAGCGCAATCTCCCAGTCTATTTTTGAGGTTAAAGACATAGAAAGCAGTACATTGACTCGAGGCGAGTTGTACATTGCGGCTTTCTATGAAAACGAATCTACGCAATGGATCGAGTTGTTCGCAGAACAGGTTAAGCTGGCTGCGCCAAGTCAGTTGGAAATCTTAATTGCTTCAGCACTTGGCGGTGTGAAGCTAACGCATTGCCAGCGCCCACCGAATAGAGTGTCAGTTAAAGGTGGGTATGAGTATTTTAAAGTGGAGCCACATGGCGCTGCTTGGGAACAAGTTGTACAGGAACTAGCGTTAAGAATCTTTGTGCCATTTAGCCTTCAAGGCGTGAAACTTGAAGTGGTTTCAGTGGCGAGTAAATAGTTAGTAGGTAAAGGTCATGGAAGCGTCGAAAAATAAATCTGAACTAGTCGCCTGCATTTCACCGGTGCTTGAAGTGCTTACTTCAATTCGCCAGGGCGGGTCTGATCATCAAGGAGTTGACGGTCTACGCAGTAAAGTCATGGATGCTTTTGATGAATATGAAAAGAGCTGTTATGACGCACGGATCAGTGCGTCAGACATGCAAGAAGCCAAATTTGCACTAACTGCTTTGGTTGATGAGCAAATCATGACGGCACAGAAGCCGTATAGTATGGAATGGATGGCGCGACCTTTACAATTAGAATTATTTGGCAATATGCGTGGGGGAGAAGCTTTTTTTGAAAAGCTTGAAAATATCCGCCGTGCAGCGGCGCAGCAACGTACATTACTAGAAGTCTATTTTGTTTGTTTACAACTGGGTTTCGAAGGGATCTATAAGATAAAAGGGGTCGAGCAACTCAAAGCGTTGATGTTGGATGTTAGAGCGCAATTAGAAGAGCTTGCTGGACCTGCAAAATTACAGCTTTCTGATAATGCAAAACCACAAGAAAGTATGGTTACTAAGGTGGGAAGAAATCTACCGTACTGGGTTATTTTGTCAGTAACGCTCGCCTTACTTGCCAGTATGTATGTTGGTTCAACGTATTTCATTGAGAATCGCGCGAACCAGCAAGTCGTGCAAATTGATAAGCATATTGAAGTACTAACGCAGTTAGAGAAAACAGGGAAAGCGAGGTAACATCATGTCAGGAGTGAATCGTAGTGGACTAGTGCACCTAGTCTTAGGATTTTTGTCATCTCGTGCGACGGCTCATTGGGTCGGCATATTCGCAATTTTGACGCTAATTTGGTTTGCAGGCCGGTTTATTGGTCTTGAAGATCAAAATCATCGTTTAATGGTGATGGGTGCTGTATTTGGTCTGTTTTGTCTTACTTTATTAGTTCGATGGTTATGGGTGAAGCGCTCTGGTGACAAGTTAGCGAAAGAAATTGCCAACAATCATGCGGGAACAGAAGCCGAAGTTGAAGAAATCAAAGCCAAAATGGAAGAAGCGCTGTCTGCATTAAAAGCTTCTCATTTGGGGGCTGGGTATCGTGGTAACGCTGCGCTGTATGCCTTGCCTTGGTATATGATCATTGGTCCGTCGGCTGCGGGTAAGAGCACATTATTTGCAAATTCAGGACTGCATTTCCCTTATTCAAAATCTAATCAACTGCATATCCAAGGTTTTGGTGGTACGCGTAATTGTGACTGGTGGTTTTCAGATCAAGCCGTTTTGATTGATACCGCAGGTCGTTATACCACTGAAGAATCAGATAACGATCAATGGTTGTCATTCTTAAAGCTGTTACGTAAATACCGTTCTAAACAACCAATCAATGGAGTGATGGTTGCTATTAGCGTTGCTGATATCTTGACTTCAGACAGCGAACAGATCCGTGACCACGTTAAACAGATCCGCGCTCGTATTGATGAGTTAATCAATCAACTTGGACTTATCTTTCCAGTATATGTGGTATTTACCAAGTGTGATTTGATCAGCGGCTTTGAGCCTTTCTTTAATGAACTAAGTGAAGATGAGCGTAAGCAACCCTGGGGCGCGTATTTACTTGAAGAAGATGGCACCAATACCGGTGAAGTGGCGAGCGAAAACTTTTCAAAGCACCTTACTGGCCTGTATGAGCGACTGTGTGATCAGCGCCTAGTTAAAATGACGCGTGAGCGTAACGCTCAACGGAAACAATTGATTTATGATTTTCCTAATCAGTTTAAAGCGGCGTCAGCTAAAGTCGAAGAGTTTATTGACACATTATTTAAAGAAAATCCATACCAAGAAGTACCGTGGTTTGCTGGTGTGTATTTTACCTCTGGTACACAAGAAGGTACGCCTATCGAGCGTAGCGCAACGAGTAAACTATCTACGTTTAGATCAGTATTGTTTGAGTATCGCCAAGAAAGCATTACCTCCGCATTTTTTATCAACCAAGTATTCAAAGATGTGTTGTTTAAATTGCAAGACCTCACTCGGGGTAACCGGAAAAAGCGCCGCGTACAAAAATGGCTAAAAGGCTTTGCTGTATGCTTATGTGTGACGTCGGTATTTGCTCTAGCGGGCTTGTTTGTTAACTCTTATACCCACAATCAGCAGCTTTTAACAACCAGTGATAAACTAACGACTGCTGTTGTTAATACACGAGTTGAAAACCAGCCGTTGGCCGAGCAATTTAACTCTACCTTGTCTCTTTTTGCACACTATCAAGAGCTAATAGGCTATGAGAAAAAGCTGCCTTGGTATTTCTTACTTGGTGTTTACAGTGCTGACAACACCATAAAGCCAATAGAACAGGTATTACGTCAGCGTGTACAATCGCTCATTGGTGAACCAAGTTCGGAGCTTGTGCAACAAGCGCTGTTTGAAAGCCATCAAAACTGGATTGCACTGCTAAGTACAGAAGAGCAGGTTGCTAAACGTATCGAGCCAAAGCTACGTGATAAGTACTATCAAGCACTTAAGCTGCAACTCATGATGAGTAATGAGTTTGAGCGTTTAAACAAAGACTATGCTAAGTCTGAGCTATTAGACTACACGGCGGACCGCTTAGAGCTAACGCTAAACGAAGACACGCAAGTATTAACAGAACAACTGTCAGGACTGATTGATTTTTATTTAGCCCAATTAGCGGTTGAGCCTGCACCGCAGCAGCTTGCGATTTGGCAAAGTAATGATTTCTTAGTGAGTCAGGCTCGTTCAGACTTAATGAGTGCGCCAGAACCGACTGCGTTATATGAGCAGATCAAAGCAAAAGTAACGGTATCGAAAGCCGCACTAACGCTTGATCAAATGATGCAGCAAAACAACAAGACCTTTTTGCAGTCCAAGATCAGTATTCCATACGTTTACACCAAAGAAGCTTGGGAAAATGAAGTATACGACGCCATTAAGGTCATTGCGAGCAAAGCATTCTCTGGCGACTGGGTGATGGGCACAGACAACGCAGAAAGCCAAGGTTCTGTTGATGAAGCAAAAGCAAACGCTTTGGTTAAATCTATCCGTGCGCTGTACTTCAGAGACTATGCCAATGTGTGGTTTGAGTTCTTAAATTCAGTAGAGATAAGTCCATTTAATACTAGCAATGCAGCAAGTTTAACGCTCGCTCAGTTGTCATCACCTGAAGGTCCATTGGTTGATTTAATGGCTTCAATCGACAACAACGTGAACCTAATTGATTCGCCAAACAAAATGGTGGAAACAGAAAAATTAACTGAGCAAGCAAATGCGTTACTAGCAAAGTCTAAAAATAGAAAGGTTAAAGGTGCAAAGATAGAAACCGCTGCGAGAAAGCGTGTCCCTGAACTGTCGAGCCGTTTTGCCGATCTTCGTCGCTATACCGCAAAAGGAGAAGAGAACGCACGCTCTGATTACTTAGAGCAATATCTCGGTGCTTTGAGTGCATTTCATTCAGACATCAAAACGATTGCTGCGAGTAACAATGACGACTATATGGCCATGTCTTTTACTCAAACGCTGTTAAACGGTGATAGCAAAAACCATGCGCTGCAAAGTGCTTGGGTGGTCGTAGAAAGCCAAGTCAGAGCGCTTGACCCAGATACTAAGCAAGCACTTGAAAAACTACTAAAAGCACCACTTTTAGCTAGTGTGCAGACAGTAATGAACGAAGCAAAAGTGCAGCTTAATGAGCGCTGGTCTAATCAAGTATTCTTAACATACAAAGAAAATATCCGTGGTAAATATCCGTTTAATATCGACGGGCCAGATGCAGCGGTTGAAGATATTAGCGAAGTGCTGAACCAAGAGTCAGGTGTTTTTTGGCAATTTATGGCTGAGAACCTATCTCCTTACCTTCGTTTAAAGCGTGGTGAGTGGGTAGAGAAAACATGGAATGGTATTGGCATTGGCTTTAAGCCCGGGGTACTAGACAAGTTAACTAAGACGAGAAAGGTAACGCGTTCGCTATTTCCTCGAGACGGTTCTGAGGTGGGTATTAGCTTCCAAATGATGCCAGTGGCGCAAAAAGGATTAAAAGAAACTTATATCGGTTTTAGTGACCAAAATTACCGTTATAGGAATGAACCTGAAGAGTGGCGTCGTTTTAACTGGCCTGCAAGATCGGGAACTGAAAAAGCAGTGATATATGGTTTAGATAGTGAAGGCCGAAGAATCGAAATCGAAAAGTCAGGACCTTGGGCATTCCTAAAAGTATTGAATGAAGCGAATGTGCAGTGGGTCCGTGGTACAGAGTTTTTGGCAACGTGGCAATTACAACGAGAAGCGGAAGCAAGCGTTGAGCCAATCCAAGTTCAAGTTGCACTTAAGTCGAGCAGAAACAGTGGCATATTCAGTAAATATTTTATGACGTCATTTGCGCTGCCGGAGTCTTTGTTTGATACCAAGGTGAGTGTTGCCTCTAATGAAAACTTGGCGTTGAGGTAACACAGGCATGTTCGGTTTTTTTAATAATAAGAAAGTCGCCAAGGTACCAACGACTCAGCCATTTGGATTTATGGGTAAGAACCCAATCCAAGCAGACTTCATTAAGTTTAACGTTGATTCAAGAGAAGCGATTACGCTTGAGCGCTGGCTTCAAGAAGGGTATGCAGACATGAGCCGACAGGCGTTGATAAAAGATGTATCTTCTCAAAAAGAGCAGTCAACGCTATTCTTTATCGCCTCAGGTCAAGACGAAAACTGTTTATTAGGCACATTACAGCCAAGCGAAGATAAAAGTGGAAGACAATATCCATTTTGTTCGTTCGTGTTATCGAGTAATGCGGACTACAAACAAAACCCTGCATTTTTATTTAGTGAATGTGGTAGTGCGTTTAAATCATTAAGCTTAAGCCATGAGCTGATCAGAAACTGCAGTAGTGTCGAGCAAATGCGTCATAGCGCGCAGGAGCTTAAGCAGGTAAGTGAGCTGGTTTCGCAACCGATTGATTTCGATAAGGCGATGTCTTCATTACGAGCTTCACCGATACAGCGTGTATGGGATGCACTTGAACTAGAAGATCTTGACCAGCGAGCACAATTAATAAGCCAAGTGATGTCTGCGCTCAAAATGATCAAAACACAAGGCTGTTTGCGTTGTCAGTTCGGGTTGAAGTTACCGATGCCACAAGTGGGTGAAGATACTCAGCTGTTAGGTGCATTTTGGCTACATCTAATTACCAATATGGTGGCCGATCATCACTGGCAGCCTTGGTGTTTTTACAACTATGGTCAATTGAGCCAGAAAGCTTCGCTGGTGGTCTATTGCAGACCTATGCCAGCCTCGTATTTTGCGTCTGTTTGGCTTGAGCACAATAGCTTGTCAACGACCATTAATCTAACAGGGACTTTGCCTCAACATCCGGTGACACCGCATATGTATGAATTGGCAAAAGCATCAAATATGAGTGTTTTCGATGCGTTAAGGAGTTGGAGTAAGTTATGAGTCAACCACATAAGTATCAGAGCTGGCAGCAGTGGCATGAAAACTTATTGGCGCCTTTAGGCGGTATGCCATGCGGTGACGATTTAAAATACGAAGAGTCATTTAAATTACTAAAAGGTTCTTCATCTGGTGTTGCCGAGCCAGACTTCAAAGCCAACTTTATTTTGGCATCAGAACTGTTAGAAAAACAAACCAAAGATATTCGCATTGCGTCGTATCTAGCGTTGGCCGCTACCAATGAGTTTGGGCTAGAGGGTTTGATCCACTCGTTAGATTTGTTTAATCAGCTTTTGCAACAGTATCAGGCGCAGATCCACCCTGTGAAAGAACGTGCGAGAGCATCGGTTCATACTTGGTTCTTACAACAACAACAGCGCTTACTTGGTGTTGCTACAGCGCACAGCGCGACAATGCCGGAGCAGTGGCCAGAATTAAAGCGTGTACTCGAACAGTATGCAACAGACTCGGTGGCGATACTTGATGCAGACTCAGGGCCGCTTGCCGATTTAAAACACTGGTGTGAGCAAGGTTTGGTGTCGCAACCAGTTCCTGTACAAACTGTTGCGACGGTACAAGAGCCTGTTGAAAAGCCTGAAGTGGCAACCGCTGAACAGCCTCAAGTACAGCATTCTGTAGCGGCGACTTCACAGCCTACAGCTGTTGCTTCAAAGCCAGTTTCTACACTTGCTATTGCTGTGGAAGCACCGCACTCAGACTCGGCTTATACAGAGCAAGTTCGCAAACTATTGGCGTATGACAAAGAAAGCCAAAATTGGATGCGAGCGATTCGCTTGGCACGTGCAGTGAGGTGGGGGGCGCTTGCATTACCACCACACGATAATGAGTTGAAAACGCGCTTACCAGCCCCAAGGCAAGCGGCATTTGTGCCTATTGAAAACGCCTTAACTGCACAAAACTTTGCCCAAGCGTTAGAAAAGGCAGAAGCCTTATTCATGGAAGGGGCGATGCATTTTAACCTGAATTTACAAAGGCTAACCATCGCTGCACTTGAAGGGCTCAAGTTATTTAAAGAAGCACAGTGGATAGAATTAGAGTTAGCGGCAATCGCTGATCAATACCCAACGCTGCTCAGCCTTAAATATGAAGACGGAAGTGAGTTTTGCTCAGCAGCAAATCGGGAACGAATTGGCGAACATAAATTACTAAGCCAAGGTGACGGTGCGAACACAGACGATAATCAGAAGGTTTGGTTAGATAAATTTAAAGAAGCGCAGGCGCTTGTTGACCAAAACAAGCTTGCGCAAGCACTGCAGCTAATGGAAGGGTTTGCCCAAGACAAGTTCGATTTTGCGAAGCAAAAATTATATCAAGCGCGTTTATTGATGCGTAGTGAGCGCGCTGATCTTGCCTATCCGATGTTTGAGCAGCTGTTAAAAGACATAGAACAGTATCGACTGGATTTATGGCACGAATCGTTTGCTCTGGAGGCTTGGCGTTACGCTAAGCAATGCAATGAAGCAGTATCTACGGAGCAAGGAGATGAATTTGACCTACGAGCAACCGCGATAAAGCAGCAGATGCTCGTAACCAAAGTAAGCTCAGCGATTGACTGGGTTTGATTGTTAACCGCTGGGCTTGTAACGGCAGGCGCAACGACTGATTAAATAAGGAAAGACTATGTCTGATACGTTTCAAAAAGAGATCCCAAGAGCGCGGATTAATATAGCGCTTGAGCTGGAAACCGAAGGTGCAACGCAAAAGAGCGAACTACCGATGAAAGTTTTGGTTGTGGGTGACTATTCCAACGGCCAAAACGACAGTGACCTCGCTGAGCGTGAGCGCATTGCTATTAACAAAAATAATTTAGAGCAAGTGCTTAAAGACATGTCACCAAAAGCAAAGTTCCAAGTATCGAACAAGATTGCGGGTGACGGTGATATTGGTATCAACCTGACGTTTGATGATTTTAAGTCATTCGACCCAGAGCAGGTTGCAGCGCAAGTACCAGAGCTTAACAAGATGATGTCGATGCGTAACTTGTTACGTGATCTAAAATCTAACTTGCTTGATAACTCAACACTGAGAAAAGAACTGGAGCGTATTTTACAAAATAAACCAGAGCTAGATGAGTTAAAAGCACGCCTTAATGAGCTGGCGCCGCTTTTATCTGAGCAAGAAAAACAACCGCAAGAGTAAGGACACGACCGATGAATATGCAAGAAACGTTAAACGTTGAAGCGCGTAAAGAAGAGACTTTGACTGCTTCAGCTTACGAAACAATCTGTAATCTTGTGTCTATTGAGCCGGTTTCAAGCGAAATCAGCATTGATAACTTCCGTGATGCTAATAATCTTGCGGAAACAGACACCAATGAGCGCTTAACGGCTGCTATCAATGTCTTTTTAGACATGGCTACTAATGACAGCAAAGAAGTGTCGCGTATCGACAAGCTATTACTTGATGACTACATCGCTAAAGTCGACAAAATTATTTCTGAACAGCTGGATGAAATTTTACATCATCCACAGTTTCAAAAAGTAGAGTCAGCGTGGCGTTCATTACGTTATTTGGTAACTCGTTGTCCAAATAACTCAAACGTAAAGCTTGAGCTACTTGATGTTGATAAAGAAACACTACGTGATGACTTTGAAGAAGCACCAGATACCACGCAATCTGCGCTTTATAAGCAAGTGTATACAGCTGAATATGACACGCCAGGGGGCGAGCCAATTTCGACTATGGTGTCAAACTTTGAATTTGATTGTTCAGCGCCTGATATATCGTTATTGCAAGAAATTTCAAGGGTTTCTGCAGCAGCCCATTGTCCTTTCTTGGGTAGTGTTGGTGCCAAGTTCTTCTTAAAAGATTCGCTTGAAGAAGTGTCAAAAATTCAGGATTTGGGCTCTTACATGGAGCGTGCTGAGTTTTTACGTTGGAAGAACTTCCGTGAATCAGAAGATGCACGTTATATTGGCTTAGCGTTCCCACGCTTCTTACTGCGTTTACCATATGGTGACTTAAACCCAATTCGCCATTTTAACTATCAAGAAGACGTTAGCAGTGAGCATCACGAACGTTATCTATGGGGTAACGCGACATTTGCGTTCGCGGCAAATATCGTCCGTAGCTTCCACCAAAATGGTTGGGCGGTAAATATTCGTGGTCCACAGTCTGGCGGTCGCGTTGAAAATCTACCTCTGCATTCTTTTGAGGCTGGTCGTGGTCAAGAAACTAAGATCCCAACGGAAGTGCTGATCTCTGAAACTAAAGAGCTTGAGTTTGCAAACCAAGGGTTTATCCCTCTGAGCTATTACAAAAACAGTGACTTTGCGTGTTTTTTCTCTGCAAACAGTGCGCAAAAGCCACAAATTTTTGAGACACCGGAAGCCACCTCTAACTCGCGGATCAATGCAAGATTACCTTACATCTATTTGGTATCGCGTATTGCGCACTATATGAAGGTGATCCAGCGTGAAAATATCGGCTCCAGCAAACCTCGTCACGAGCTAGAACAGCAACTTAATGATTGGTTAGGTGCATTAGTTACTAAGATGAATAATCCAGACGAGTCTCTAATTGCTACGCACCCGTTAAAGGATGCCAACGTGACGGTTTCGGAGATCCCAGGTAACCCAGGTTATTACCGTGTGAATACATATGTGGTTCCTCATTTCCAAGTGGAAGGTATCGACGTACGTCTCGCACTCGTTGGTCAAATGCCTGGCGAAAAGTGAAGGCCTCCTGAAGAACCAATGAAGCGTATTTAGGGCAGTGAATGCTGCCCATTATTAAGCATGACATTGAACTTTAATTGTAGAGGTTCAGAAGTATCGGCAAGCGCTTATGAGATATTAGTTGAGTTTGCCTCTAAAAGTGCAAAAAGAAGAAGTTGTTAAACCGGGTTAGGTTGATTAGCGCAATAATGGAAAATAGTTGCTAATAAAAAGACCAATTTTAATATGGTTGCTGGTATTAAATGGTATATTTATGAACATAAAAGCAGACCATATTATTTGGAAAGTTATATTTTTAGTGCAGTGTTCTCTAACTGTGTTTTTAATATACGATAATCAGCTTTTTACCTCGTCTGAGATTAGCGTTGCGTTTGTAGACATTGTTGTCTTTGTCTTAGATAGCTTGGTTTTGGTAGCAAATTTATTGCTCATATTACAAGTTCGTGTGTTAAGTCGAAGAACTTGGGGGTTGGTAGTTTGGCTATGGTGGTTTGCAAATATATACTCGTTGTTAAACGAGTTTTACTTGGGCGGTTATACCTCTTCTGAAATGTTGTTTTTTGGAAATATAATCTGGATTTTAATTTTATTTTCCTTTCCTGTAATTAAGTACGGAAGCTTTATAGGAGAACCAGTTAAGCCATGCATAAACTTAAAATAATAAATGCTTACTCGTTGTACTCCAAAACAAGTGTTGTGCGATAGAAGACTGAAATATCTGAGAGAAAGAAATTATGAGGCAATGGATTGTCATGTTTAAACGAAAAGTATGTAGCTGGTTGATGGTACTAAGTACAGCCTTGGTGACTAACTTGTCATATAGCCAGGAGATGACACCAGAGCTCTTCTTTGCAAAAAAGAAATTACAAGAAGTAACTATCTCTTACACCAAGGCGATGGAAACGTGTTTTGAGCATACTCCACGCGTTCGCCCAAGCGAGCTAGAGACAGACAAACTAGAGATAGAATTAGTCGTAGAGGCAGTAAATTACCTGCATTACGTGGCGCTTAATGATTGTATGCAAGACCATGATGTAAATTTTTTAAAAGCAGTTGAGCACTACAATCAGACGGCGCCAAAGGATGAAGTGATCACGGTAGACAGTTTTGTGACGCTTAGATGGAATGAAGAGCTTAGAGCTGAATTCGAATTTAAACAGTTACCCGAAGCAGTTCAGCAGCACTTTTTGCAGCTGGATATACTAAAAACGCCATTTGATGCGGCGACGTTAGTGATGGAATTACGTGGTGACTTATAACATGTAGTGAAAGATTGCCCCAAGTTGGCTGCCACCAACTTGGGACATGTTCCCAAATTGGCATAAAGCGTGGCGCTTTGTTTGGGGATCAAACGTGAAAAACACGCGTTTGATCAATGCCTTTAATAATTAGGAAACATCTTATCTTAAAAGGAGAAATTAAAAATGGCAATTCCAGCGTATATGTGGTTAAAGGACGACCAAGGTAACGACGTTAAAGGTTCAGTAACTGTAGCTGAGCGTGAAGGTTCAATTGAGATTTTGCATTTCGATCACGAATTGCGTATCCCAACTGATAACGACACGGGCGAGCTAACAGGTACTCGTAAGCACGAGCCTTTTGTTATCACAAAAGCTGTGGATGCTGCTACTCCGTACATGTACAAAGCGTGTTCAAACGGTCAAACATTAAAGCAACTTGAGCTTAAATGGTACCGTATTGATGACACTGGTACTGAGCGTGAGTACTTCCGCCATACGCTTGAAGACGTGAAAATCACTTCAATCACGCCAACAATGCACAACGTTAAAGATTTGGATAAAGAGCGTTATCCTCACCTTGAAACAGTGCACATGCGTTACAAGCGCATCACTTGGACGTACCTAGACGGTAACATTGAGTTCTCTGACTCATGGACTGAAGGTCGTTAATTTCGAGTGTTGGAGGCCTATTGGCCTCCTTTTCAAGCTTACACTAGTTCGCGCAATGAATAGAGAGCGTATTTTTCTATGGCCTTATTTGATTTGCTAGCTCAGCCATCACGCCAAGCCTATAGCGATAACAATTTATCGCATCTAAGCGACAGCGTATGTAAACACCTAACGCAACTGTTGAATGCGCGTAGGGGAGTGCTTGAGCACTTAAGCGATTATGGTTTACCGGATGTGGAAGATTTATATGAAGGGCTACCTTATTCACAGCAAACACTTGCCAATGAAGTAAAGAGAACCATAGAAAAGTACGAACCAAGAATTACCAACCTCATCGTTCGACCCATCGACATAAAAGAGGAAAACTGTGTGATTCGATTTGAGATAAGAGCGCAATTAAAAACCGGCGAGATAATCAGATTGAATACTAAGTTTGCATCAGGTGGTAAAGCAAACGTAAATGCAGGAGGAGCAGACTAATGGATATGCAGCAATATTTTGATGCGCAAATGAGGCTGTTAACACAAGCAGGTAAACAATTTGCTCAGCAGTATCCCGAACACGCCGGCTTTTTAAATATTGACGCATTAAAGGATAGAGATCCTCATGTTGAGCGCTTGCTCGAAGGAGTCGCTTACTTAACAGCATTTACGCAAAAGCGATTGGACGAGACGCTACCTGAAGTGTCTGAGCAGGTACTCAGACAGATTTGCCCAATATTATTAAACTACTATCCGTCTACGACGGTGCTAGAGTTTGCGCCAAAACTCACCATGCAAGGACTGGTGAGTGTGCCAAAAGGCGCGAAAATATCTTCCCATAAAAGTGACAACGCGCCTGTGGCTTGTCACTTTACTACCACCGCAGAAACGAAAGTGCTGCCGTTTGAGATCTACTCTGTGGACTATCATGAGATCCACACTGGTGCGACGTTAAACTTGCACCTCAAGCGGTTAGGCCAAGGCAGTTTAGATGATTACGATCTCTCTAAATTGCGGGTGTATTTACGTGGTGACACGCCGCTTTGTGCCAGCCTTTATCAAATGATGAAGAATCCAAACGCAGCGATAGGGGTTGAGACAGGAAAGCTTGGTAGTACGACGCAATATACCTTGAGCAAATCAAAAATAGATGCCGCTTTTCATAAAGACAGCACCGGAATGCTGCCGAACAGCGAACAGAGTCATCCCGCTTATGCGTTGCTGCTTGATTACTTTAACTCTCGTGAAAAGTTCTATTTTGTTGAACTAACGGGACTGAATACACTAAATATTGATCCAGATACTAATACCATCAGCATCAAAATAGCCAGTGATATTAAATTACCACCCGGTAACAAAGTAAATGCGGATAATATCCTGCTTAATTGTGTACCTGCGGTAAATATCTACCCGGTAGATGCCGAGCCTATCCGAGTCAGTGAAAACCAAACCGAATACCAACTACATCCAGTGCAAAATAAGCTTGGAGAGAGTTTTTGTTATAGCGTGAAGTCGGTACAAGGCGCAAGCAGTAGCACCGGGGAAGCCATCGACTTTGTTTCTCGGTATAGCACGGTATATGAAGATAACGCCCATTTATATTCACTGATAAGCCGCGACATTGGCGGGGTATCGCCACAGACTTACATTCAGCTTTCAATGCAAGAAGTAGGTGATATTACCACTTTATCGACGGACCTTTTGGCACATAACGCGGCGTGGCCAAGGCAAACACTGCAAGAAGGTGATATCAATGCACAAAGCGCTGATGTGCCGTCGGTACTTAGCGTTAAAAATGTCGTAAGACCGAGCAAGTTGCTTAATTCTCCTGATTTGGCTTTACATTGGCAGCTCATTAGCTTGTTGAACATGCGTTTTTCTCAGCTTGCGGAGCCGACCCAGCTGAAAAAGCTATTGGCACTGTTTGATTGGTCGGAGCGCTCTGAAAATCGAAACCGTATCGAGAGTATCCAAGGCGCTGAATCTAAACCTATCTCATTGCTACAAAAGGGCGTATTCGTGAAAGGGATAGAGATCCATTTAACTCTAAACGAAAAGAGCTTTGTTTGTACGGCTGATGCGTATCATTTTTGTGATGTGTTGCATCAGTTCTTTAAATTATATGCGCCAATTAACGAATGTTTAAAAACCCGGGTGACGCTGCTGCCAAGTTACCACGAGTGGGAATGGGATGTGACGGCAGGCGACAGTTATCAGGTGTAAATGATGGAGCAGCAAAACCAACCCATTTGGGCAAAATTGCCAGAGCCGATAGCTAAATTGATGGCCACACCTTGGCGTTTTAGCTTGTACAAGGCGCTAACGCTTATTGAACAGCACTGGGCTAGCAATAACGAGTTACAAAGTGGCCATAGTCATCGCGTTGAAATTGCACCGTATAAAGAACTTGGGTTTCCAGCATCGGATGTTAGACGCTGCGAATTACAAGTAAGGCAACGAGGCAAGCTGAGGCTCGAAACTTCATTCCTCGGTTTGTATGGCGTTGATGCTGCGATGCCGCACTACTTGTTAGAGCAAGCCGTAGGAGACGAGGAGATAGGTGCAAGAACACGTGCATTTTTAGATCTCTTTAATCATGTGCTGTATTGCCAGTTATTTCAAAGTTGGAAGAAATCTCAGATAAACCTTGCGGGCATAGGTGCGCAGCAATTTGATCAAATAGTTGCTGCAGTATTTGAAAATAACCAGTCAGATAAGAGCAAATTAAACCTAATTAGTGCCAAACAAACCAGCGCAGCTGGGCTTGAGCAAGTATTAAAGCAAGCGCTACAAGACGAAAGCTTAACGATTAAAGATAATATCGTTGAGTGGGAAGGAATTACCGAAGCGGGTAAGTTAGGGTCAAAACAAAGCGGCTTTTCGTTGGGCGGCAATGGCATATTGGGCAAACGTGTATTGGTGACGGGCAATCGTATTTGCATTGAGCTTGGTCCAATGGACGAGGCTGAGGCGCAGCTATATGAGCCCGGTGGTGTAAAAGCCAAACGTTTATCACAATTATTAAATTGGCACACCTCCACCAAAATGAATTGGCAACTGGTTGTGCAGATCAATCGCCAAGCACGCGAGGGAACTCGGTTAGGAGCTGGCAAGCTTGGGATAAGTTGTGCGATAGGTAAAGTTAACGCACGCGTAGAGAAGAAAATATATTCACAATCACAGTTTTAATGCGAACGGGAATAGCAAGGATTAAAAGATGGACGCAACAGGCATAAAGAATCTCATAGACAAACTCAATCATCACAGCGCGACAGCGTTGGAAGCCGCGGCTGGATTCGCAGCGAGTCGAAAGCATTTTGAAGTGCTACCAGAGCATTACCTATTAAAGTTAATGGAAGAGCACAATGACGGCGATGTTGCGAAGATCTTACCTTTCTTCGAAGTTGATCAAGACGCATTGTGGAATAGTGCACTCGAATTTATCAATCAACAAGATGCAGGCAACCCGAGCAAGCCGGTTTTTTCCCGTCGTCTCTATGAGTGGTTAGAAAAAGCGTGGCTCAGTGCAAACATGCGCCATCAGAATGATTGGATCACAGGAGCTGCGCTTATTGACTCGTTCAAAGACATGGCGATATACAGCCCTGCATTTGGGCTGGCACGCGAGTTCGACAAGATTGATACACACTTCTTAAAGCAGAATTTAAATAAGATTTGTAAAGGCTCGACTGAGCGCCAAGTATTTAGTAAGCCAAATGCTGACAACACGGTGTCGAATAGTCGTTCACAAGGTGAAAGCGCACTAGAAGCATTTTGTGAAGACCTCACTGAAAAAGCACGTTCAGGTGCAATTGACCCTGTCCTTGGGCGCAACGAAGAGATCCGCCTCGCAATTGATGTGCTGTGTCGTCGCCGAAAAAATAATCCAATTTTTGTCGGTGAACCTGGGGTTGGTAAAACGGCAGTGGTAGAAGGACTTGCTCAGCGCGTTGTTGAAGGGCAAGTTCCGCCAGAACTTAAAGAAGTAAAGATCTGCGTACTGGATATGGGCCTACTACAAGCCGGAGCTGGTGTCAAAGGTGAATTTGAGCGTCGTCTTAAACAAGTCATTGATGAAGTAAAGCGTTCAGCGACCCCCGTTATCTTATTTATTGACGAAGCGCATACCTTGATTGGTGCTGGTGGCGACGCAGGCATGGGTGATGCCGCAAACTTACTAAAGCCAGCGCTTGCACGTGGAGAAGTAAGAACACTTGCTGCAACGACCTGGAGCGAATATAAAAAATATTTTGAGCGCGATGCTGCGCTTGAACGCCGCTTTCAATTAATAAAAGTCGATGAACCAACCGAGCAAGCCACAAAGCTTATGCTCACGGGTCTTAAAGATAAATACGAAAAGCACCACCAAATTCAAATCACAGACAGTGCAATTGAAGCCGCGGTTACTTTGTCTGCACGATATATCACAGGTAGACAATTACCTGACAAAGCCATTGATGTACTAGATACCGCAGCTGCTATGGTCAGAATGGGACCGGCAACATCGCCTGTTGTGATTGATAAAGCCAAAGAGCAGATCCGTTACTATCAAAGCAGAATTGAACGCTTGGCAATCGAGTCAAAGCTTGGGATTGCAGATCAAACTTGCATTCAAAGTCTCACCGATGCGCTTACACAAGCCCAAGAGCAGCTTGCTGAGCTTGAGCAAAGCCGTGAGCTGCAAATTGATACTTATAATGCTTTACACGGTGCAAGTGACGAAGAGAAACCTGCGATTAGACAAGCGCTTGCTGCGTTAAATCAAGATGATAATGCTATTTTCTCTGAAGTGACTAGTGATACGGTAGCGCAAGTGATTGCAAGTTGGACTGGGATCCCTGTAGGTAACATGGTGAAAGACGAGCTGGAGAACTTACTTAAGCTTGAGCAATCACTGGCACAAAGTGTAGTGGGGCAAAATGCTGGATTGACTGCGATTGCACAAACATTACGGGTTGCAAAAGCGGGTGTGTCGGCGTCGTCTGGCCCACTGGGCGTATTTTTATTAGCAGGTCCTTCAGGGGTGGGTAAAACCGAAACGGCAAAACACATAGCCGAGCTATTATTTGGTGGTGAAAAGTTCTTAACCACGATAAACATGAGTGAATATCAAGAAGCACACACGGTATCACAACTCAAAGGCTCACCACCGGGGTATGTGGGTTATGGTGAAGGCGGGGTGTTAACCGAAGCGGTGCGTCAACGCCCATATTCTGTGGTGTTACTTGACGAAGTGGAAAAAGCCCACGCAGATGTCATGAATATGTTCTACCAAGTGTTTGAAATGGGCGTAATGCGTGATGGTGAGGGGCGTGAAATTGATTTTAGAAACACGGTTATCATCATGACTTCTAATTTAGGGGCTGAGCAAATCATCAATGCTTGTACACCAGAAACCGAGCAGCAGGCCATGCAACAAATGGTGGATGGGATCATTCAGCAAGGCGTACCTGAAGATGAAGAAGCACAAGACAACAACGAGGAAGAAACACCGTTTGAGAGACCGAGCTTTCAGCAGCTAGTCAGCTTAATTAAGCCAAACTTGCTCGCGCATTTTGCACCTGCGCTTTTAGCACGTATGCAGGTTGTGCCTTTCTTCCCGCTTGATACCGATGTGTTAAAACATATCGTGGCACTTAAGCTTGAGAAGGTCGCAGCGCGACTTCGTGACAATCACGCTATACAACTGCGCGTAGATCAAACGGCGTTAGATTATCTAGCCGATAAGTGCGCTATGTCTGATAGTGGCGCACGATTGGTTAACGCAACAATTGAACAGCAAATTTTACCTGGGATCGCTCGCTCAATTTTGGGCTTTATGAGCGAAGAAGATATGCCAGATTTGCTGACGCTGACACTGGATGAAAATGGTGAAATTGAAGCCGTATTCGCCGACTTAAGTTAACGGTAGATACGAGTAAGGAGACAAAAATGGAAATGTTCGCATCACTTGCCGATAAACTGCCTAAGGCAAACGAAAGTCACTTTGCAATCGAAATTGCGGGGTTGTCTGGGAGTTTATTTAAAGTATTGAGTTTTGAATCACAGAATGACAGCTTATGCAGTGACTATCGCTTCGATATTGAGGTGTTAAGTGAGGAACTAATTGAGCCTGATTTGGTGATTGGTAAAGATGTTACATTTTCCATTACATGGGCTATGTCTGACAGAACGGTTTCGGGGATTATTACCGAATATGTCTGCCATGGTCGCAGTCATCAAGGCTACGTGTATACCTTATCCTTTCAATCACTTTTGGTGTTACTCAAACATCAACGATCTAATCGCGTTTTTACCGACATGTCTGCGGATGCCATCGTTAAAAGTGTGTTAGACAAGGCAGGGTTCCCGTCAGGAAAATTGCAACTGAAGGCATCATCACCATCCCTTGCTATGACTGTGCAGTACGATGAAAGTGATTTTGACTTTGTAACGCGTCTAATGCGCCGCTACGGTTTTGTTTACGGCAGCACAGAGTCAGCGGGCAGTCAAGCCAATCTGTCAGTGTTTGGCCGCAGCAGTGATTTTTCTGCAGAGATGGAAGAGATCACCTTGCCTTATGCGTCACCTACCGGACAAGTTAGGCCAAGTGAGTCTGTCTTTGCCTTTTCTAAAAAAGCGAGCCTACTAAATAGCGGCTTTAGGCTGTACGACGAAGACTATGAAAAATGCTGTGCGTTGTCTGTTAATAGTAACAATCAAACAGAGGTTGGTGGCTTTGGTGAAGACAGTATATTTGCTGAAAACTTCATGACTGAAGGAGATGGCGACGCGCTTACCAAAGTACACCAGCAAAGCATTGATTGTCAGCGAAATCTTTTTGTTATTGATACCGACTGTCGAGCTCTTCGTCCAGGTGTAGCTTTAACCATAACCGATCACCCTAATTACAGCGGTCGTTACTTAGTGGTGTCCGTTGCCCATAAAGGCTGTCAAGGTGGCAGCGTTGAATATGGCTCCAAGGTAAAAGGCTTAACCTATAAAAACCAAGCGACGATCATCCCAATTGATGTGCAGTTTAAAGCGCCTGTCATAAAACGCAAAAAGGTCTTTGCATCGTTTAACGCCACGATCGAACAAGAAGTGGATAACAAAGGACGGTATAAAGTCAAGTTGCCATTTAACCAAGATGGTGAAGGGGAAGAGAGTAAACCGACTCGACTTATGCAGCACTATGGTGGACCGGGTGGATACGGCATGCATTTTCCTTTAAACAAAGGAACTGAGGTCATGGTGGCGGGTGAAAATGGTGATTTAGACAGGCCAATTATTCTCGGTGCGCTATTTAACGAGGAGGCACTAAGCCCTGTAACTTTTGAGAATTCCAGCGAAAACAAATTGGTGACAAGAGCGTCAAACACTTTGTTGATGGATGACAAAGAAGGCGAAGAGAAAATTCAATTGTTCACCAAATCGCAAGAAAATATACTCGAATTTAATGCCACCGAAGGTAGCGAATTTATCAAGCTTGAAACCAAAAAAGGTTACATCGATATTAAATCGAAAGAAGCGATGACGCTGCAATCACAAGCGAATATTGTGGCACAAGCCGACAAAGAAATAAGCATTCGCGCAGAAGATGCTGTTTATATCCAAAGTATTGAGTCCAATATTGAGATCAATGCCAAAGAGGCTATTCAACTCACCGCAGATACCGACATTAAAATTCAGTCTGCTGATAGCAATATTCAATTCGAAGCGCAGCAATCCATTAATCTAGAGGCCGCGCAAGACATCAGTTACTTCAGTGTTGACGGTAACGTCGAGCTTGCGGCGCAAAATGGTAACTTGACCATCAATGCCGATAGAAACATTTCTATCGTTGGCCAAGGTAGCGGCTCAATTCAGCTTTCTCAAGGCGGCGGTAAAATAGAAATTGATGCGGCAGGTAATATTACCATTGATGCGAACAACTTGAACTTAAGCGCCAGCAACATTTCAGTGTCTGGCTCTGCAATTAGCCATAACTAAGCAGGGAGCAAAGTCTATGAAAACTAATGTCGTACAATTTCCACCATCGTTGAGTAACATCGTATGGCGTGTATCTGCCATTGATAAATTAGGCAAAGTGTTACGAGTGAAGTGTGACGAATCTAATGTAGAAATGAAGGTTAAAGGTCAATTAGACAGTGTGACACGCGTAAGTATTGACGACGAAGTGTTGCTACATAGCGTGGCAATGCCTATCGTTATTGGTCGCTTAGCTGCACCGCAAGACTTTCCGGCAGCGTCGGTGACAAATAACAACGGCACTGTGGTGTTAAATGGCGAGCAAAAAGTCTGTGTCAAAACCAAAAATGGCAGCATTGCGATCAACGGCAATGGTGAGATACAGCTTGAAGGTAAACTGTTAAACGCCGATATTGAGCAAGATCTCAGCCTCCAAGGCTGGCCAATTCGATTAAATTAAGCTGATACGGTGTGACTATGTTTTTAGCTGCAACCAAATTGGCCGTTCACCGTCAGCAACTCAAGTCGCTTTGGCGTCATTATCAAAAGTTTAATGCACGCCAAGTAGTTGAGACTGGGCGTTTACATGCTCTTGAAAAACAACTATTAAATCATGTGTATACCTTAGCTGCGACGGACGAAGAACACTGGATAAATCGCTCCCAACTAGATTGTATCGCGCATGGGTCGATTGACGATGTATTTACGTTAACCCAAGAGATTGATTCACCACAGCTGTTGTTACTTATTAACCATCTTTTTGGGACAAGAGCGCTTGAAGCCCAAGCTAGTGAGATCATCACGGCGATTAACAGCGAGCCTGCGCTTGCTGAGCTGCTCATTCATAACTTGTCAGCATGGCGCATTGATTTTGGTGATGCACTCAGGCAGCGAATTTTATCAACAGATGAAAATTGGCCTACGAGCCTTATCTATTTAGCATTTAGTACGGCTAACTTGTCGCGCCACCAACTCATGGCCGCACTTGAACATAGCAACCCTGAAATTGCCTACACGGCATTGGTGAATATGTGGCTGTGTAATACAGAGCAACTTTCAGAGCACTTAGTTAAGCGGTTTGCGATGACCGATGATGCCGCGCTAAAAGCAAAACTATTGCAGCTGGCAGGTTTACTCGATGAGCCAAAATGGGATGAACCATGCTTACTTTATTGTCAGCATAATCCAAGCTACATTGCAGAAGTATTTCCGTACTTTTCTCATACCCGTTCGTTACAAAATCTAGTTAAGTTACTCGAAGCCCCCAGTACCGCTCGTCCAGCTTACGAGGCGTGGAAACAAATCACCGCTCTCGACTTGCCTGAAGAATTTGCAATAAGTGATGCACAAACTGGCGTTAAGTCTCAAAAATCGCAAAAATTACCCAGTTTTAAGCAAGCAGAATACGAACGCCAAGCCCTAATTACAGCAAATATCCAACATCAACTCGCAGGGCGTAAAGTCTCTGAGCCAGCGGCTTGGTTACAACAGGGATTGGCTGGCCTTGCTATACAGCGCAAGCTTTCCAAAATTTCCTCGTATGCACTTGGCGCTGCGCTTTTTTACATGCCGATGGCTTATCTTCAATGGCAATCAGTAAAGCAGGAGTTGAACCATGCTAGTGAATGAATCCGAGTGGCAAAGTAGCACGGTTGAGGCTTGGGATGAGGAAAAAGATCCCATCGTAGTCATCGCTGTGAAGCAGAACTTTGAATACGACGTAAAGGGTAATGTGTATCCCGATCCAACTGGAGCGCCAGTTGTGCTTGCTGATGACTTTGACGGTGAGGGGCTTGAAGCCTGCCTAACCGCCGTTAGCGAAGTTCAGCCCTATAAAACCGGTTTTGAAGTATACGGTGAATTGACCTGTTTTCCACCAACCGATAAGCAAGCGCGAGTGATTGAAGTTGGACTAAAACTCGGCTGTAACGACAGTGTATTTGTTGATAAATTACTTCGAGTTACTGGTGAGCGTGTGTGGAAGCGATCGCTATTCGGGCCTGTGGCGAGCGATCCACAAGTATTATCGTCCTGTGTATTAAATTACCAACTTGCCTATGGCGGCACAAGTCCGTCGGATGAAGAACAAGTTTCTACCCAAAATCCCCTTGGTCGTGGTTATAAGCTCAAAAATAAAGAAGCGAAAGGCCAGCCATTGCCACAAGTGGAGTATGCTAATCAGGTATTAAAAAAGCCGAGCCACGACACTGCGGTTGCAAGCTTTGCAGCGATCCCGCCATTTTGGTCGCCAAGGATGGATAAACTTCCTGAGGTTGACGAAGCCCAAGCTTTAGCGGGCAAGTTTCCATTTAAAGCAGCAGTCCCCGCTGCGCATTATCAAGTCGCACCGCAAGACCAACAAACTCAAAACCTATTTAGTGATGGCTGGTGGATTGATATGATGGGCTTGACGCCAGATTTGCCTTATGGACAAAGCCTGAAGCTGACGTTACCAAGAGCTGTGCCACGTTGTCGTTTAGTTAATGGCCCAGACGCCACGCCTATTGATATGCAGTGTGATACGCTGGTAATTGACTCGCAAACACAGCAGTTTTCATTAATTTGGCGAGGAAGGGTAAAAAAGAGCCAAACAGGCAGTAACAGTGTGTTCTTAGTCGAAGAGGCGCAAGCGCAAGGAGTGGCACATGCAGTTTGAATTAATCGCGCTAGAAACCCCCGCCGGTAACCACCCCAGTGCTTTATATACCGCGGTCGCAAACAACATGCGCTTTTGCACGCCAAGCAAAGCCATTGTTAGATACGATAGAAGCCTCGATGCACCATACTTGCGCGCACAAATTGAAGAAATCTCGGTCACACTGCGTAAAGACCGCTGTTTAGCCATTCTAGAATCTTTATTAAGCCAGACTAAGCAACGGTTTGATGGCAGTGCCAACGCGTGGGATGGCACCATTAATCTAGTTACTGCCAACACAAAAGCAGAAGAGCCATATATAGAACTGTCCGATGTTAGGGCGCTTTGTGACCATCTTGATCTGAACGTTGACTATATTCAGTTGTATCAAGTGCTTGATATTGATTCGCTCTCGCCAAATAGTCTCTATGTATTTGTAGATAGTTGCGTTGGTTATGATGAAGCGTCAAAACCAAACTGGGTAGGCAAGCTACAAGTTGTTGGCGGCCCCGAAGGTGTTGTATTAAGTGAAGGCGGTTGCGTACTGCTTGGTACAAGCGCTAGTAAAAATGCATGCCAAACCAAAGCATACCAGGGCGACTTAGGTGAGCTATTAAAAGAGCTGCACGCAGAGGTAAGTGAGCCCTATATTTCAACCCGCTTACTCAGTGAACAGTGGCAAAGAGAATGGCTTAATGCCAGCCGCGCCTTGTACCAAGAGCATGACGCGTTAATTGAACTCAACAACACGGCAAATACCATTGGTTATATTGGCGCTGGCCATAATGCAATAGGACTTGCGGTTGCTAGTAGTTATCTACATAACCCGTTAAATCGCCATATTGACAGAGTGTGGCTGATCACAGAGCAAGAAAAACCACAATTAATCTCAGTAACAAGGAGTGTGTTATGAGCTTTATCGCGGCAGTAAAAGGAAAAGAGCCTGATTCAATTCAGTACGATCAAGATGCCATGTCTGCAATGCTTCGAGTAGGCGGGAGTGTGTCGTGGCGACATAATAATCCCGCATTGCTAAAGCTTACTATCGCAGCGAAAAATAATGGTGCTATTGGCTGTGTAAATGGGATTGCCGTATTTCCTGATAAAGCAAGCGGTGAAAACGCGTTTATAGATGAGATTGCGCGCGCTAAATATGGCGATATGATGCTAGGTGAAATGATAACCGAATTTGCCAATGACTATATTGTCCCACCGCCTAAGTGGAACGATGAAAAAAACGAGCCGATTTTACCTCATGAAGAACCAGAAACTGGCATGGATATGCATAAGCCCATTGACAACGCTCGGGCATTTTTAGGTTTGGTTGAACGCAAAATAGGATGGCAAGCTGGCACTGAGGAACAAATTGAAAAAGATGTAGATAGCGAAGCACAGCAGGTAGGCATCGTGAGCGGCCAAAACGTATTAATTAATGGTCGCACCGCAGTCCATAAAGACAGTGGTGGCATGCTAAATACCATAGATGTGTGCTGGACTAAGATTGGTAAGGTTGTTGTGCCAATTCCTTATAGCAATCTCGCCAAATCAGGTGATGCAGCGAGCACCGCAAGCTCGGTAAAAATTAACGGCAACCCTGCAGCCAATATAAAAAGTAACTTTTCAAAAAGCACAGGTGACCAACCCGGTAAAAAGAAAGGCATTGCCAGCGGCACTATCAAAGGCAAAGCAGAGTTTATTACTAGCTCTTTTGATGTGTATATCGAAGGAAAACCCGCCGTGCGCCAAGGAGATCTTATGATCTCTAACAGTAAAAACACGCCACCTGCTCCTCTTAACCAACCTGGCGGTGCAACCCCTAGCTCACTGTCAGTGGCAAAAAGAGATGCAACCCCCGATAAATCAGGAAGTAAAAAGTTAAAAGTAAGCGTATCAGGTAAAGAGTATTACAAGGATGGAGTGAAACTAGGATGAGTGATTTTACAGTACCAGACTTAACGAATCTTGAAACCGCTCACAGAGAGCTGGTTTTTGAAGGGCTAGCAAACGACCAAGAGAAAGTGTCTTTGATGGTTGCTGATACTAACCCAGATCTTGGCACCTCGGGATACTACAAAATACCACTTGGTACTTCTTCGGCGAATGACACTGCACAAGATGCAGAAGTGGAGTTGGTCCATATTTATCCGTTGAGAATGGGGATAGACGGAGAAGATCAGCTAAGAGAAGGATTTATCTATATTTACGTTGACGGACACTTATGGCGAGAGCTGGAAGTACTTCCAAGGGAAAATGGTGAAGGTGTCGCGTTTAAAGATGTCAATTTAGCCTTTCAAAAGGGTCATAGAGTTATTCGTGTTGCTGAATATTCTTATAAAAAAGATAACTATGGCAAAGAGTGTAGTGTAGACAATACGGAATTAGCACTTGAGATGGTTGACAAAGGTGAGCGAAAAGCCACTACAGAAGAGCTCAGTACCATCATCGTCCCAAACAAGTTGTATGGTCAACAGTGTAGTGTAGAAATTGCTTATTCAGAAACTCAATGGAGCTGGAAGCAAATTGAAGCATTTGGCGGTATGGCTGAAACGGATCCGCGTTTAAATTATGGACCAAGTGTAAAGCCCGGTCTTAACGGAGACCAAGCGACCAACAGACGTGCCAACAGAATGCAAAAACTTGATAAACTGGCAAGTTTTAAGCAGGGTTACGATAATTCGACATTACCCGATCACCTAGTTTTACCTGTTCCAGATATGTCAGGTGTGTATGTACCGGTACTAGCCGACAGTATAGGGTTAGCCCGTGACACCAGCGCCAGGGTTGCGATATATCGCAAGGAGTTGTTAAGCCTTCCCGTAACGTCAATACAACAAGATCCTGAATTTAAATCAGAGTCTAAGACTGAACGTTTCGAACCTAGTCCAAACCAATTGGCAAAGCGTTCGTTAGCAACTGCAATTCAGAGCACATTCTTTCACTATCCAAAAGGAATAGAAAAGAAGAAGGCGCTCGGAGTGGAAGTTGATGAAGACGCTGAGGATCTTGCACAGCAGTATCGGGAATATATAGAAGATAGCTTCAGCACCACTGAATTTAGAAAATATCTTCACACTGACCGCGCCTTTGAACTCGGTCTGCAAATTAATCAATCAAAAGCGAAGCTCTTTGAGATTATGAGCGACGAGCAAAAAAACAATTCTTTTTATTACTCCATTGAAGACTATGCCTACTACGATGATATACGCCGGTGCTTACTATACGCAGTATGCTCCGATGTACTCGGCCCAATAAAGGACTTAACCATTACCCTGATCAGTCATTTTGCGGTGTCAGACGATGATTTCAAAAAGTTAGATGAATTGGATGCGAATGACGTAGGGCAAGAGTGTTGGCTAAAAGTGATGGGGACGCATCCGACTGAAAGGCTAAGATTAATTGAGCTGCTCTATCCTAAAAAGATAAAGGATGAGATGACAGCGTATGAGTGCCGTCTTAAAGGTTCAAACGACGAATTTGACACGCGCTTTGATCTTACGCTTATGCAAGATAACTTGCAGCCCATGCATGACCAAGACTCATCATTTACAGATGCGGTAATACAAGTACTCCGAAGAGCCTCACAGGCGATGTGGGGATTCTTGGTGATTGGTCTCGAGGTGCCAACTGGATTAAATGCAGCGCAAGGGCAGGATATTAAATCGGTATACGGAGACCGTAAAGCCAAAGCAGAAACGCTAGCGCTTGATACAAATGCACTAAAAGATGAAAAAGTGGCACTAGAGCGCTCTATTGAAGCTAAACAAGCGGAAATTAATGCTTACATTAAAGCGCGTAACCAAATTTTAAATGCGGCTGTTGCAGGAGGCATGAATCCTGACTCAGTAGTGGCACAGCTAGACTTACAAATAAAACGCCAAGAGCAAGCATTACGTGATATCAAAAAAACTGCCTCCAATGTGCAATACCAACTAACGAATGCAAAGAGAGAGCTTAGTGCATTGTCAAGCTCTATAGAGTATGCAAAATCAGCTAGATTTGAAAACAGTGTCAGAGGGGATCTCTTTGGTCGATTTAAGCAATTAGTAGATGTTTCGACAAATGGTTTGATAAAAGAGATTAACCTATCAATTGCAGACTATTTAGATGGCAATTTACCTGATGGATTTTTACCACTGGACTTTCAGTCAAAAGCTGAACGAGCATCTAAGCGCCTGAATGAGCTGGAAAAAGCGGCAGAGGCGTTTGCTGATAGTCATCAGAAGACCCCTGTAGCACACCCTTATGTCAGAACTGAGTTGGGTGGAGGACAGATTGTTCAGCAACAGTTAGGTCATATTTTGTCTCTAGACGGTACGTTAGGTGAAATTGAAAAAACACTGCAGCGACAAAAAATAAAAGCCGAATTTGCACAAAAACGCTTACAGCAAAAAGTATTGGTGTTGGATGCGAGTAAGATTGCCAAACTTAATTTCGAAGTTGGGGATATAAGAAAAGAAGTTCAAGATTATACAAAAAGAATAAATAGAAATAACTGGAAGCTTGAGAGCCTCAATAAAGAAGCTGACTCCTTGAAGCGGCTCTCAAAGTTTAGTGTAAAACCTCAAGTTTATAATATAGCCTTAAACGGAGCACTGTCTTTTGTTGCTGCATTAGAGGCAGTTAATTTATTCGACACTATGAAAAATGTTAACGCAAGTGGTCTTGCGAAAGTGTCGGCAGTATTCGACTTTGCCGATATTATGATCAATATCGGTGCAAATGTGGTAGAAAAAAAGGCTGGGTTGCCCACTGCGAAACAAGTTAACGCTATTTTAAAGAACTCAGCAGAACACATATCTCCAATGGGAATGTTAAGAGGGGTACTGGTTTTTACAGCAAATGCGGTAACGTTAATAGCTGCAGCCGTTAGTGCTTATGTTGCGTTTAAGGATGCGATGTTAGAAAAGAAAAGCGGAGATACTGCGTTATATTACGCCAATATGACGATGATGGTGGGTTTTTTGTCACTAACCGCTTCAGCAAGCTTAGTCGCTGCAACACATTTAATTTCCGCCTTAAGTGTTGGCGCAGTCGCAACATTTGGCGCTATTGCAAGTGCGTTAGGGTTATTGGGTTTGTTGATTATCTTAATTGGTGCTGGTTTACTACTTGTTTTTCATGAGTCTGAAATTGAGGCTTGGCTAAATGCCTGTCCTTGGAGTAAAAAGCAACAACAAAAATATATAGACGATAGCAATAAGTCTTCTGCTGTAAGGGCGTCAACATGGCAACATAAAATGGAAAATGCATTAACCGATTTTTATAGTATGTTGTACTCGCCTGCGATAAATATTCAAAGATTTTTAAGTGTGTTTAAAGTGCAGGTAAGCGCGCCACTAACCAATGAATTAGAAGGGTTTTCTGCTCGTTTCTACTGGTCAAAAGAAGGTGATGATAAAATACAGGAGCTAAATCATCATCAGTTGGCCAAGCTTAGCAGTGGTTGGAAGCTATATCCTAATCGAACCGGTTATTACTTTGAGTTCACTGAAGGAAAACTCTGTGAACTGCTAAACCTAGAAGTTGGTAGCTCTATTGAGTTAATCATAGAAGTAGAAAGTTATCCCAATGGCAAAGGTAAAAAAGTGATCGAGAGCGCTACAGAGTTGTACTCCTTGCCGACGGTGGTGACTAAAAAAGACGATGGTTATTTGATCACTAAAGGGGTTAGATACATTAAAGAACTTTCAAGATTAAATCAAAAGTTCAGATTTCCTGAAAGGCCGCCAATAAGATAGAAGGAAACGAAGAATGAAAAAGATTGAAGAGATGACTCAAGAAGAACGGGATATTTATTTAATAGAAAGGGCTAAAGAAAGAAACAGAAAATACCGTGAAGAAGCTACCGAAGAAGAAAAAGAAGACTTTGCAAAAACTGACGCATATATAGATAGAGAAACAGGTTACCGTCTTAGCGGTATTTTTTATGAAGAACTACCAAAAGATCATCTTCATAACTTAAGCTATGAGGAACGCTTAGCCAAGGCTGAAGAACTAAACGGTTGTAAGTTTAAAGAAGCAAAACCCTGTAAAGACAGATTTGCGCCGAGAGACGACTTTAGTGGTGTAAGTTACTCGAGTAAATGTGATGGCCAGATTGTTTCTGTACCGCGCTCTCCAGGGCTATGGTCACTTAGATTGCTTTCATTGGTATGGGGTCCTTTGGCTGGAATAAGTTTATTAGTAGTTAGTATGACAGACGACAGTATGCCAGCTGGGCATTCATGGTTGGGGCTGTTTTTACTGACTGCATTCCCTTTAATAATGTACAAATTAGGGAATGCAATTCGTTTTATTGATGCAATAGAGTTTAATCGCCATACCGGTCTGGTAAAAACGCCTTACACCTTATTCAGAAAGCCATTTTATATCCCCATAGAAGATCTTGAGTATGTTGTTGGTCCAGAAGTAAAGAACGCACGAGGTAGCGCATCGATGCAAACGGGTTACTTAAGTTGTAGAAAATACCCAGAACATTATTGGTTGGGAAATCGTATTGGTATTGCAGGGGGAGGTGATGTTCACGATTGGTCACAAATGAATAGGTTTATGGATATTACTCAACCGATTGACGAGTACTATCACAAATCTATGGAGATCCAGTTTAAGAATAACAGGAATGCTCACGGCAATGGCCCATTTCCAGAGGTGATGAAAAAGTACTTTGATGCTGATGACTGCCAAATTAATCGCATGGAAGTGTGGTAGGGCGTTAATCATTACAAGTGCTTTCTAGTGGTTGACTAAAAGGAATTGGTGATGAAAAAGATTGAAGAGATGACTGAAGAGGAGCTAGATAGCTATTTGGCAAATAAAGCGAAGGAAAGAGAGCGATATTATCGAGAAGAAGCAACTGAAGAAGAAAAAGAAAAGAAAGCACAAAGAGATGCATACTTGGCTAGAGAGACAAGTTATCGTCGAAGTGGTATTTATTATGAAGAACAAACAAAAGACTACCTCCATAACTTAAACTATAAGGAACGACTAGCCAAGGCTGAAGAACTAAACGGCTGTAAGTTTAAAGAAGCAAAACCCTGTATAGACAGATTTGCGCCGAGAGACGACTTTAGCGGTGTAAGTTACCCTAGCCAATGCGATGGTCGGGTTGTTTCCGTACCGCGTTCACCGGGATTATGGTCTCTTAGGCTACATGGGTTGGTATTAGGCCCTATTATTGGTATTTGTCTGCTAGGGGTAAGTATGACAGACGACAGTATGCCAGCTTGGCATTCATGGTTGGGGCTGTTTTTACTGACTGCATTCCCTTTAATAATGTACAAAATAGGGAATGCAATTCGTATTGTGGATGCAATCGAGTTTAACCGCCATACCGGATTGGTAAGAACGCCGTACACCTTATTCAGAAAGCCATTTTATATCCCCATAGAAGACCTAGAGTATGTCGTTGGTCCAGAAGTAAAAAATATGCGAGGCAGCGCATCGATGCAAACGGGTTACTTAAGTTGTAGAAAATACCCCGAGCACTATTGGTTTGGAAATCGTATAGGTATTGCGGGAGGTGGCGATACTCACGATTGGTCACAAATGAATAGGTTTATGGATACTACTCAACCAATCAACCGCTATTATTATAAAGCTATGGAGTATACGTTTAAAAAGAATAGGAATGCTCACGGCAATGGTCCATTTCCAGAGGTGATGAAAAAGTACTTTGATGCAGATAACTGCCAAGTAAACCGCTGGAAAGTGTGGTAGGGCGTTAATCATTACAAGTGCTTTCTAGTAGTCAGCTAAAAGGAATTGGTGATGAAAAAGATTGAAGAGATGACTCAGGAAGAGCGGAATATTTATTTAATTGAGAGGGCTAAAGAAAGAAACAGAAAGTACCGTGAAGAAGCTACCGAAGAAGAAAAAGAAGACTTCGCAAAAATTGATGCGTATATAGATAGAGAAACAGGTTATCGCCGAAGTGGTGTTTTTTATGAAGAACTACCAAAAGATCATCTTCATAACTTAAGCTATAAGGAACGCTTAGCCAAGGCTGAAGAACTAAATGGCTGTAAGTTTAAAGACGCAAAACCCTGTAAAGACGCATTTGCACCGAGAGACGACTTTAGTGGCGTAAGTTACCCTAGCCAATGCGATGGTCGGGTTGTTTCCGTACCGCGCTCACCGGGATTATGGTCCCTTAGGCTGCATGGGTTGGTATTAGGCCCTATTATTGGGATTTGTCTGTTAGGGGTAAGTATGACAGACGACAGTATGCCAGCTTGGCATTCATGGTTGGGGCTGTTTTTACTGACTGCATTCCCTTTAATAATGTACAAATTAGGGAATGCAATTCGTATTGTGGATGCAATTGAGTTTAACCGTCATACCGGACTGGTAAGAACGCCGTACACCTTATTCAGAAGGCCATTTTATATCCCCATAGAAGACCTAGAGTATGTTGTCGGTCCAGAAGTAAAAAATATGCGAGGCAGCGCATCGATGCAAACGGGTTACTTAAGTTGTAGAAAATACCCCGAGCACTATTGGTTTGGAAATCGTATAGGTATTGCAGGAGGTGGCGATGCTCACGATTGGTCACAAATGAATAGGTTTATGGATATTACTCAACCAATTGACGAGTACTATCACAGTGCTATGGAGTATACGTTTAAAAAGAATAGGAATGCTCACGGCAATGGCCCATTTCCAGAGGTGATGAAAAAGTACTTTGATGCCGACGACTGCCAAGTAAATCGCATGGAAGTGTGGTAGGGCGTTAATCATTACAAGTGCTTTCTAGTAGTCAGCTAAAAGGAGTTGTTGATGAAAAAGATTGAAGATATGACTCAAGAGGAGTTAGATAAATATCTAAAGGAAAGAGCTAAGGAAAGAGAACGGTATTATCGAGAAGAAGCCACAGAAGAAGAGAAAAAAGTAAGAGAAGAAATACGTGAATATGTTGATAGAGAAAGCAAATACCTTATTAGTGGTATCTATTTTGAGGAATTATCAAAAGATCATCTCCATAATCAAAGCTATAAGGAACGACTAGCCAAGGCTGAAGAACTAAATGGTTGTAAGTTTAAAGACGCAAAACCTTGTAAAGACGCATTTGCACCGAGAGACGACTTTAGTGGCGTAAGTTACCCTAGCCAATGCGATGGTCGGGTTGTTTCCGTACCGCGCTCACCGGGATTATGGTCTCTTAGGCTGCATGGGTTGGTATTAGGCCCTATTATTGGTATTTGTCTGCTAGGGGTAAGTATGACAGACGACAGTATGCCAGCTTGGCATTCATGGTTGGGGCTGTTTTTACTGACTGCATTCCCTTTAATAATGTACAAAATAGGGAATGCAATTCGTATTGTGGATGCAATCGAGTTTAACCGGCATACCGGATTGGTAAGAACGCCGTACACCTTATTCAGAAAGCCATTTTATATCCCCATAGAAGACCTAGAGTATGTTGTCGGTCCAGAAGTAAAAAATATGCGAGGCAGCGCATCGATGCAAACGGGTTACTTAAGTTGTAGAAAATACCCCGAGCACTATTGGTTTGGAAATCGTATAGGTATTGCAGGAGGTGGCGATGCTCACGATTGGTCACAAATGAATAGATTTATGGATACTACTCAACCAATCAACCGCTATTATTATAAAGCTATGGAGTATACGTTTAAGAAGAATAGGAATGCTCACGGCAATAGCCCATTTCCAGAGGTGATGAAAAAGTACTTTGATGCCGACGACTGCCAAGTAAATCGCATGGAAGTGTGGTAACGACGAAAAGTCAAAGTAGGTACAAGCCAGGCGTTAGTAAAGCGCGCATTCATTTTCGGCCGTCTAGAGTGCATGTTAAGTTTTTGTGGCTAGCAGCTGCATGTACTAAATGAGCCAAAATTTAGGAGATTATATAATGGATAAAAAATGGTTGTTACCATCGTTATTGGCATCGAGTAGCCTTTTGGTTGCTTGTGGGGGCGGAAGTGGAAGTGATACCGATCCGCAACCTGGTGATAACACAGGAACCAAAGGTTCAATAAAAGTCATTGTACAAGGCTTACCTGCTGGTGCAGATGCGGGCTTAACGCTCACAGGCCCTTCTAGCTATAGCGAAGACATTACAAGCACGACTACTCTAAATGCCTTAGCAAACGGGGAGTATAAATTAACGGCTACTTCTCGTTCTGTGGATCAAGCACTCTATCAGCCAAATGAAAACTCGGTTACTGTCGATTTGAGTGGTAATGAAGAAGAAACAATCACCATTACCTACCGTACATCAGTAAGTGCACAGGGAACGGTAACTGGGTTTGGCAGTGTATACGTAAACGGTGTGCGTTATGAGACGACGCCAGATCAACAAGCAAATCTTAAAGTGGGCATGCTGATAAATCTGCAAGGTAAGCAAGGCGCAGATGGCAATTTTGCAGTAGCTGACTCTATTATCTATGACGCAACTGCTAAAGGTGTGGTGACGGCAGTCGACTACGCCAAACAAACAATCACTGTTTTGGGTCAAGAATTTAGTGTTGATAAACGTACGAAATTAGAGGTAGCTTTCACAGAAATAACGACAGGTGATTTCGTAGAGATCAGTGCGTTGCATCAAGGGCAGGGTCAGTATGTTGCTACCCGCATTGATGTGGAAGAGCAAAATGGCGAATTTGAAATTGAAGGTAAGGTTGCTGAGCTAGATCTTGATGCGAAAACATTCAAATTAGGTATGTTGACTATAGACTATAGCCAAGCAACAGAAGTTGAAGGGACGCTTGAAAACAATGCAATAGTGGAGGTGGAAGCATCAAGTTTACCTATTGACGGTGTATTACTTGCAGACAGTGTAGAGGTTGATAGCAACGAGCCAGTATCAACAGGTGCGGTCGCCAAATTTGAAGGTATTGTAACTCAAGTCAGTGACGACACCTTCGCAATCGGCGGGCACAGCTTCACATTAAATGACGACACTGATTTCAAAAAAGGGGATGATGATGACCTGCAAATCGGTATGCGCGTATTTGTGCTTGCAGTTGCAACCGAAGAAGGTTTAATCGCAAAAAAAGTACGCTTTGATAAGCACTCTGAAATCGAATTAACTGGCGTAGTGGAAGATATTGACCTTGAAGCACAGACACTAACAGTATTTGGTAGCACCTATTTTGTGGATAGCTATACCCAGTTTGAAGATGACTCGGATGCAGAAGACATCGAACTTAAACTTGAGAAGCTTAGTGTAGGTGATGTCGTAGAAATTGAGGCATTTGGTTTTGAAGGTGCCTATGTTGTGAGAGATTTAGAGCGTATCTCTGCAAGCGATTTTGACGATCAACAAGAACATGAGGTTGAGGGTAAAATCACGGCTGTTAATGCTGGCGAGCAAACAATCACAGTAGGCAAACTTGTCTTTGCCATCAATGGTGCGACAGAGCTGGAACTTGAAGATGATGTAAACCTCACGACATTTTTTGAACAAGTGGCAGCAGGTGATATCGCGGAAGTTGATTATGTGATCCAAGGAGACTCATTGATCGCAACTAAAGTTGAAGTTGATGACAAAGACGATGACTTCGATGACCGTAGATTTGAGCTAGAAGGTAAAGTGGTTAGTTTTAATCCGGTCGACGCAACTTTTAGTGTTGATGGTAAGACAGTATTTTTTGATGGAAATACTGAGTTTAAAAACGGCTTATTTGTGATTGGCGATGAAGTTGAAGTTACCGCTATTCAGCGTGCTGATGGTTCAATCTTGGCACTCAAAATTGAAATCGAGTCTGATGATGGTATTGAACTTGAAGTCGAAGGCAAAATCACAAACTTTGTCTCAGCGTCTGAGTTCATGGTGAATGGTGTCTCTATTGCAACTGATGGCAACACGGAATTTAAAGATGGCAGTAGCAGTAACCTTGGAAACGGTGTAACGGTTGAAGTAGAAGGCGTGTTAACTGACGACAATGTATTGTTGGCTAAAAAGGTCGAGTTTGAGGAAGATGACGTTGACGAAGTCGAAATTGCAGGCTTAATTGAGGACCTAGTCAAAAACTCTGCGTTTGATTACGAGTTCAACCTTGGTGCGCAGCGCGTTCAAATTACGGCAGATACAAAGCTTAAGAATGGTAATTTTGAAAAGCTTTCAAATGGCTTGGCAGTTGAGGTTGAAGGTTACACAACCGACGGTGTCACTGTTATTGCTAAAGAGCTCAAATTTGAAGCCGTAAAATATGTGGAGGTTGAAGGTCCAATCACACAAGTTGAGACAGATGAGGCGTTTTACGTCCTTGGCCAAAAAGTCAAAGTATCTGAGCAAACTCAGTTGAAAGGTGGCAGTCAATCTGATATTGCAACAGGCAAAAACGTTGAAGTTGAAGGCTATTTAGTAACTGAAAATGGTGAAACTTATATTCAAGCTGAAAAGGTAGAGTTCGAAGACTACGCCTATTTTGAGCTCGAAGGTAAAGTTGCAAACTTGTCTGGCGACCAATTTACATTATTTGGAATGACGGTTCATGTAACCAATGACACCGTATTCAAAGATGGCCAAAAAAGTGACCTTAGTAATGATGTTAAGGTTGAAGTTACCGCTCAAATGGTCGAAGGCACGATCATCGCGCTAGAAGTCGATTTTGAAGATTAACTATTGGTAAATGTAAAAGTCACAATTAAAGCCTCCAATGTGGAGGCTTTTTTGTTTATATTTCACTTTAAAATTAATTCGCTTCTCCTGACTTAGTAACGTCATATTTATCCCACTGAACTGCCATAAAAGCTTAGCTTTCCTGACTTTTTTCCCTCGTATAGTGACACCCGCCACGCAAAACGCAACGGTTTATACTGACTCGCTGTGCTTCTAGGTTCAGCTTCTATGAAGTGGAGTAAGAAGAGACGTGACTTGGTATTGCTGAAATAACTAAAAGCATGCACACGGGTATGCAAACAAAGTAAAGAAAGGACTTATGAAAACAAAACTACTTCCAATCGCACTATTGTGCGGTGCCACAAGCATTATTACTGGTTGCTCAGATTCAGATAACAATGTTGATATAAACGTGCCGAAAGGACCTGATATTCCAAAAGAGGGCACTGCGGTGTCTTTGCGTTTACTAGAAACCACAGATTTGCATGCAAATGTATTGAACTACAACTACTTTTCAGACAAGCAAGACGACAAAGTGGGTCTAGTGAAAACCGCGGCGTTAATCCATCAAGCGAGAAGCCAAGTTAAAAATTCCATGCTAGTAGATAACGGCGACTTGATCCAAGGTAGTCCGCTTGGCGACTATATGGCGAAAATCAAAAACCTCAAAGAGGGAGAAGTTCACCCGGTTTATAAGGCCATGAACACACTAGAGTACGATGTCGCAAATATTGGTAATCATGAGTTTAACTTTGGCTTGGCGTTTTTAGACGAAGCAATCGACGATGCGAATTTTCCCTACATCAGTGCAAACGTATTTAAGGTTGATGGCGACGAAGATGAAACAAATGATGTGCCGTTATTTAAGCCTTACCTAATTCAAGAAAAGCAATTCTTTGACGAGAATGACAAACTTCAGGTGATTAAAGTTGGCTTTATCGGGTTTGTTCCACCACAAATCATGCAATGGGATAAGGCGAATCTTGAAGGCAAAGTGATAGCCAAAGACATCGTAAAAATGGCAAAACACTACGTGCCTAAAATGAAAGCTGAAGGCGCGGATATTGTCGTTGCTATTCCGCACTCAGGTCTTGATGTATCTGCCGATAAGCCAATGGCTGAAAACGCATCTTATGCCTTATCTAAGGTGGATGATATAGACGCCATTATGTTTGGTCATGCGCATGCAAACTTCCCAGGTTCGGGCTATGCAGACTTAGCGGCACATGGTGTTGATAACGATAAAGGCACAATCAATGGCGTTGCGGCTGTAATGCCTGGTTTTTGGGGAAATCACCTTGGTGTAATTGACTTAGATATCCAGTTTAAGTCAGGTAAATGGACGGTGGTTGACTCACAGTCAACGCTTAAACCAATCTATGAAACGGATGAAAATCGAAACACGATATCATTGGTTGAAAGCGATGCAGCAATTGAAGCGGTAGTGCATAGTGAGCATGCTGAAACGCGCGCATGGGTGAATGAGCCTTTTGCTAAAATCACCAACACTGTGAACAGCTATTTTGCGTTAGTGAATGACGACCCCTCAATCCAAATCGTGACTGACGCACAAGCATGGTATACAGCAAAAATAGTGCAAGGTACTGAGCTTGATGGATTACCTATTCTGTCTGCGGGTGCACCCTTTAGAGCTGGGCGTGGCGGGCCAGATGACTTTACCGCAATTCCTGCAGGTGATATCGCCTATCGTAACGTTGCAGATATGTACATTTATCCTAACGTACTTAAGGTGTTGAAGCTCAAGGGCAGCGAAGTGCGCGAATGGCTTGAAATGTCTGCAGGCCAGTTCAATCAAATCACACCGAATACTGAAGGCGTTCAAGCGCTGATCAATCCAGACTTTCCTTCATATAACTATGATGTGCTAGATGGTGTGACGTATCAAATTGATGTCACTGAGCCTGCACGCTACGCGGCAAACGGTGAAAAGGTGTCAAACGGTAACCGCATTAAGGCATTGAAGTATCAAGGTGAGTTGGTGAAGGACGACCAAGTATTCTTGGTTGCAACGAATAACTATCGTGCATCTGGTGGCGGTAATTTCCCAAATATTAAGGGAGATAAAATCGTTGTCGACTCGCCAAATGAGAACCGTCAGGTCGTTGCTGACTATATTACTTTTGTTAGCGACCAAAATGGTGCCGCAGGACTTGATCCATCGGCAGATATGAACTGGTCATTTGCACCTGTAGTTGGCGCTAATATTGAGTTCTTTAGTTCAACTAGTGCGGATGCTGAAACCTACAGTCAGCAATTTAATCATATTCTACCTACTGGCAAAACCGACGAACGAGGTTTTGCACTTTATCAGCTGGATTTAACACAACCGCTGAACTAATACACTACGCCGCCATATTTTGGCGGCTTTTTTATCGCTTCTTTTTATAATTTTCAACGGGATTTGACGAATGAAACAAGTAAACTTCAAGCTTAGCAGCGTAGTTTTGGCTGCGGCTATATCCACATCTGTGTTTGCAGCACAGCCGTATGACTGGAATAACCATATTCCAGTTAAAACACCAACCACAAACAGCAATGGTAAGACAGTATTATTTGATGTGTCACACGGCGGCGTGGAGGGAAATGCCGATTGGGTTATTGACGGTGCGTTTTCAGACTTTGCGGATGCATTGGTTAATGAAGGATATACCGTAAAAGAATATCGCGGTGTTGATTTAAACAATGACGGCAAGATTAGATTCTTTGACGACCGTACCTCTCAAAGCAATCAAAATGAAGCGGTTATCAGCTACGATGCGATTAAAGATGCAGATGTCTTTGTATTGGCAGAAACTAACCGTCCTTTCACTCAATCAGAGCAAGCAGCGTTATTGCAGTTTGTAGCGGATGGAAAAGGGATATTTTTTATCGCAGATCATTATGACGCGGATCGTAATCTAAATACGTGGGATGCCACTGAAGTCTTTAACGGCTACAACCGCTCAGATCTGGCCAAGTATAATCTAGGTGGTGAGTACGGTGACTGGCGTAATCCAAAATCAGCAGACATGGGATGGCTTGCAGAAAATTTTGGGATCCGCTTTCGCTTTAATGCCGCTGACTACAAGCAAGGCGTAAGTGGTATTGAGTCTGCGAGCAAAACAGAAGGGATCACACTCGGAGTTACTCCTGTATTGATGGCCGCGGGCGCGACGCTTGCGATTGTAGATGAACAAAAAGCGAAGGGCTTGGTTTATTTTTCACCTTCAGATACACCAGCTAAGTGGCGTCATGCTAAAGATGATGGGCTTTACTTTGGTGGTAGAAATGAAGGCCCGTATGTTGCTATCTCAAAAGCCGGATTAGGTAAAGCTGCGTTTATTGGTGATTCTTCTCCAATTGAAGACGCTACACCTAAATACAAGCGTCAGGATAATGGCAATAGTAAAAAGACGTACCCCGGCTGGACGGACAGAGGTAATGCAGCTGTACTTTCGGTCAACATCATCAATTGGCTAGCAACGCCCGAGTCGTATCAGTACTTTGATGGTACTAACGGTCATGCAAGCGGCGAAGTAACACCTGTGCCAATGGCGCTGCAAGAAATGTCTGATCCAAACAATGGTCAGCCATGGGGGACGCCTGCATCGGGTTTTGATGCGTGGAATACAGATAGCTATAAAAATGACTCTTTCAATGCGCCTTATGGTTCAGGGCAAACCAATCCAGATCCTAATCCCGATCCAGAGCCAACTCCTGATGGCACGATTTCTGTAGCACAGGCACTTGCTGCTTCAGCTGGGTCTAAATTTGCAGTGTTAGGTAAAGTGACAGCCGAAGTAAACGGTATCTATGGCCTATTACTCACAGATACTGCCAACGCATCGCTAAGTATCAACGTAAAGCTTGAATCTGCTCAGCGCAGTGACTTTAACCCGCAACTCAATCCAGAGATCCTTGGTCAATCAATCATAGTGACTGGTACTCGAGACAGTTATATGGGTGAGGCTGGTATTCGTTATGTAAGCGATATTCAGATTGCACCAGTGGCATTGTCGGTTGAGCAGGCGCTTGCAACCGCCGAGGGCAATGAAATTGAGCTTGTTGGGCGTGTTAAATCTGCACTTAATGATATCTATGCTTTAGTACTTGAGGACAGCCAAAATTCAACTCATACGATAAATGTTAAACTTGAAAGTCACCAGCGTGCTGCATTTAGTCCGCAGCTTAATCCATCCATTCTTGATTCTACTTTAGTTATCAAAGGTGTTCGCTCATCGTACATGAGTGCACCGGGGATACGAGAAGTCAGTGAAATACAAACCGTTGGTACAACGACAGAGCCATCTAGTGATATGAGTGTTGCTGACGTATTAGCGCTAAATAATGGCTCAGCAGTGGTAGTCAGTGGCAAAATCACAGCTGCTGTAAACGATATCTATGCGCTTGAATTAAGCGACCCAACAGTTGTTGGCAACAAGCTATATATTAAGTTGGAAGCAGCTCAGCGTGATGCATTTAGTCCCAAGCTTAACCCGAGTTTGATTGGTAAATCACTGAGAGTTGAAGGGATTAAAAATGACTATATGAGTCATCCCGGTGTTCGCAATGTTACTTCACTTGTATTGTTAAATTAAATCATTGTAATTGACCCTCCTTAAAGTAGGCATAGCGACGTTTATGTCTACTTTATTCTAAGCGTTATTCCTGTATATTCTTTGTTCATTCATTATTTCACAAACTACACTTTTGAGGTCATTCATCCAGTTTGGATGGTAATGATTTTTATTTGTGTTAGTGTGTCGCGTTATAGTGACATACACTCGCCAGCTGCAATGCTTAGTCGAGATCAGTAGGTGCTATTGCCAAGTGCTTACGAAAAGGAATAGTGCTTTTAACTTTGGAACAAACTACATGAAATGCGTTTGCTTAATATTCTCTCTTTTATCCTTTAACCTTTATGCTGCAGCGGTCAACGTTGTGGTCACTGATGTAAAGCAACAACAGCTTGAACGAACACTGTCTTTAACGGGCTCAATTAGTGCAGCACAACACGCACAAGTGTCAAGTTTAACCGATGGTGTAATCACTAAGATCTCAGCTGAAGCCGGAGATATTGTTGAAGAAAATGCTGTACTGCTGAGTCTCGATGCCGCTTTAGTAAAAGCTGAGCTGAAAAGCGTAGAAGCAGCACTTGAGCGCGCCAAGGTCGATCGCAATAATGCGATAAGATTGGTAAAAGAAGCACAGTCTCTGTCGCAGCAAAAATTATTTGCGCAAACTGAGCTTGCTGACAGAGAGGCTAAGTTACAAGCATCAGAAGCCACTCTTTTAGAAGCACAAGCTAAGATAGCTTATCAGCGAGAGCTCGTTAACCGCCATCAATTAAAAGCGCCTTTTACGGGGGTGATAGCAAGGCGCACGGTTAATTTAGGTGAGTGGGTGACGCGTGGACAAACGGTGTTTGAGCTAGTAAGTAGTGATATTTTGTGGCTCGATTTGCAAGTACCACAAGAGTACTTTCAGCTTATTAATCTCGGCCGTGTCGTAAATTTTAGTGTTGCAAGCACACCAAGCGTGCAGCATCAAGCTCATGTATTAGCAAAACTTCCTGTCGTTGACAAAACCAGTCGCTCGTTTCTATTAAGATTGGCAATCCCAAAAGATGCGCAGTTGCGTGTCGGCGCATCGGCTACGGCAAAACTGCCGCTAATTCGAGCACAAGACCACAGCGTGATTATTCCTAGCGATGCGATTTTGCGTCATCCCGACGGTGGGTTCAGTGTCTTTGTGGCCGTTGACGGTCAAGCAAAGCGGTTAAACGTTCAAATTGGTGAGCGAATTCATGGTCATATTGAAGTTCTATCTGGCTTAGAGATAGGGCAACAAGTGGTGGTTGAAGGCAATGAGTTATTGCAAGAAGGCCAGGCATTAAACATTGTACCTGGTTTATAGGAGCGGGTGATGTTAAGAGCCAGTGTAAATCACGCCATTTTAGTTGCTGTCACGGTATTGATCTGTTCGATATTGGGTATTGTTGCGGCGTTTAAAATTCCGGTGCAAATGATCCCAGATCTTGAAGTAAGAACCATCACTGTGGTGACCAATTGGCCCGGTGCCACGCCACAGGATGTTGAAAAAGAAATACTTATAGAGCAAGAAAGGTATCTTCGCTCACTTGCGAATCTAACTCGCATGTCCAGTTATGCAAATACCGGTGAGGCAGAGATAGAGCTTGAGTTTCCATTTGGTGTCGACGTCAACGAAGCGCTCATAAACGTGAGTAATGCGTTATCTCAAGTGCCAAATTATCCTGAAAACGTTGACCAGCCGGTGTTATACAGCAGCGCGTTTTCGAGCAATGCCTTTATGTTTTTTAATCTAAAGCCACAACCGGGAAATCCACTCAATCTTGATATCGATATGCTTCGTGATTATGCCGAAGACTTTATTCGTCCAGAAATGGAAAGAGTCAGTGGGGTATCTCAGGTTGGTGTGCGCGGTGGTGCACTCTATCAAGTACAAATTTTGGTAGATCAAGAACAATTGGCGAGCCGTGGAATTAGCTTAGTTGACGTTAGAAATGCAATACGCAGCCGTAACCAAGATGCCTCAGCGGGCGATATAGATAGTGGTAAACGTCGTTATTTACTGCGTATGGTCGGCCGCTTTGAGTCAGCTAAAGCGCTAGAAGAGCTGGTAGTCAGTCACCGTGCGGGCACCACAATTAAGCTTAAAGACATCGCTCAGGTAAAGCTTGATCATTATGAAGTGCGCGATATTGCCTATAACAATGGCGAGCGAGCTTTAATGCTCTCGGTGAGACGAGAAAGCGGCTCTAACGTGATGGCGATTAAAGAAGAAATGATGGAGGTAGTGGCTCGCATCAACCGTGACATGCTTGCAAGCAATGGACTACAACTGACGCTATTGAGCGATGATGTTCGTTACGTTAAAGGAGCTGTTGAAAATGTTTGGACTAATTTAGCGCTAGGTGCGGTGCTTGCGACTCTGGTGATGTTTTGGTTTTTAAAGAGCCCACGCTCGACCTTTATTGGTGTGATGGGCGTTCCAATTTGTACCATCGCGGCATTTTTGGGTCTGTTGCTATTTGACAGAACGATCAACGTTATCTCCCTAGCCGGTGTCGCGTTTGCCATTGGCATGACGGTTGATAACACCATTGTTGTACTTGAAAACATAGAGCAAGCAAGACGCCGAGGTCTCGACAAACTTCAAGCAGCTATTACCGGTGTTCAAGAGGTATGGCCTGCGGTGCTCGCTTCAACCCTGACCACAGTGTTGGTATTCGCCCCCATTTTGTTTATTCAGCAAGAAGCCGGACAGCTTTATTCCGATGTTGCAATTGCGATTTCTGGAGCAATCATCGCTTCTATGTTGGTAGCCTTGTTTGTGGTGCCTGCGGCAAATGCAAATTTTGCCTGTAAGGAGATCTCCAGTGGCATGTTGTCTACGCCTAAACTGCCAACGTTTATTCCGGCGATGTTATCAAGTTCACGTGCTCGCATAGTGTGTATTGTATTCGGTAGTGTGTTGTTACTCGGTGGTGCGTGGTTATTTATGCCTAAAGCCGAATATTTGCCAGAGGGAGAGGAGCCAAAAGCGTTCTCTATGATGATAGCGCCTCCGGGCTATAACCTCAGCCATATGCGAAAAATTGGTGATGAACTACTTCCTTATTTAAATAAGCATTTGGAAAACGATGACAGCGATTTTGTATCGGGTAACACGTCGTTGCCACCTTTAAAGTATTATTCGATGTCTGTTGGTGTTGGTAGCATTTGGCTATTGAGTGAACCATACAACCGTGAATACATCGATGAAATGATGGAGGCAATCACGACCAAGTTTAGAAGCTACCCAGGAATGCGTGCATTTTCTTCACGAGGCTCGATTATCTCAAGTAATGATGGCGGTTCAAGAGCGGTCGCTTTAGATATTAGCGGTACAGATCAAACGGCGCTCTACCGGGCGGCAGATGCAGTGTACCGGTTAGCGGGGGAGGTCTTTGATAATCCACAAGTGGATTCTGCACCATCTTCTCTGACACTCGACCAACCGTTAATAGAGATTCAACCAAGATGGCAACGGCTGGCTGAAGTGGGTATGAGTGCTGACGAACTCGGCTATACGGTCGCAGCCCTGAGTGACGGCGCTTATGTTGATGAGTTGATTTTAGACGATGACAAAGTCGACGTCTTTTTATTTTCTGAGTCGGGTAATCAGCAAAGTCTTTCGCAATTAGCGCAATCTCCAGTTGTAACCAAAGCTGGACTGATCCCGTTGAGCGCTTTGGCCGATCTACGAGAAAAAGCAGACAGTGATAGTTTGCGCCGAGTTGATGGTCGTAGAACCGTGACTGTATATATTATTCCTCCAAGAAATGTTGCCCTAGAGGAAGCGCAGGAATTAGTAAGAACGGAATTACTACCGCAGCTTCAGATGCAGGGCGATCTGCTTCCTAGTGTCAATGTGAGTATAGGTGGTGCTGCCGATCAACTAGACAAAACCAAAGAAGCGCTGGGCAGTAATTTTATCGTTGCATTAGCGCTGTGTTACTTATTACTTGTCGCTATCTTCAAGCATTGGGGCTACCCGCTATTTATCATGGCAACAGTGCCGCTTGGCATGGCAGGGGGCTTACTTGGACTAATTGCTATTAATGGCATTGGTAGCATAACAGGCACTTTCCACCAGCCTTTTGACATGATCACCATGCTTGGCTTTTTAATCTTGTTAGGGACCGTGGTTAATAACCCTATTCTGATTGTGGATCAAAGCCGCAGAAACCTTGAGAGTACCGCGATGAGTGTTTACGAGGCGGTGATCTCAGCACTACAAACGCGATTAAAACCGATTGTGATGTCAACGATGACAACCCTATGCGGTCTTGCGCCATTAGTGTTCATTCCAGGAGAAGGATCTGAACTTTATCGAGGCGTTGGCATGATAGTGCTTTGTGGTATTGCTATGGCAACTATCGTCACACTCACCATTTTACCCGCGCTATTAGTCAGCTTTTTAAAACGACCAGTAGAAAGCTCAGTAAGCAAATTTTAACCACATATTAATCACGCTGTGGATATTATGAATGCCTTGCTTGAACAACGCTGTTCTGCAGGGCATTTTTATTGCTAAGTGGTATGAAAGCTTGAATTTCGGGTTTTTGCCCACAGTAAAATAAGATGCGTACAGGTTTATATAATAAAAAGAGCACAACATGACAACTAACATACGCTCTGCAATTATCGCTGAGGGTGGAGGTCAAAAAGGCATTTTTACAGCGGGCGTGCTTGATGCTTTTCTTGAGAAAAAATTTACGCCTTTTGATTTAAAAGTGGGTGTCTCAGCGGGTGCACAAAACCTCGCAGCCTATTGTGCTCGCGCAAGTCAATATGCGCAAACTGCTATCGAATCTCTGACGACGGAGCAGCAGTTTTTCCGTCCCGCGCGATTTTTTACCGGTGGTAATGTCATTGACTTGGATTGGTATTTTCAACAAGTAGAGCACTGCGGCAAAGTACGGTTTCCAACTGAGCCTAACCACCTCACGCCGGAAAGTAACTTTTATGCGGTTGCAAGTCACTTAGACTCGCTTGAGCCACATTATTTGCATACGTGGCACGATAACATGTTTACCCATTTAAAGGCTTCTAGTGCGATCCCTTTTTTATATCGTCCAGGCGTTAAAGTTGCGGGTCACGGAATGATGGATGGCGGCGTGGCCGATCCTTTACCCGTGCGCTGGGCACACAGTCAAGGGGCAAAGACGATTTGGGTGATCAGAACCATTGAGGCACATGACGATGGCAAAATGCCAGTGCTTGAGCGCTTAAAGCCAATCATGCGGCGCGTTAATCAATCTCCTCGAATGTTTGAAATGTATCATCACTATCAAAGTCGCTATGCCGATGCGGTGAACTTTATGAATTCACCACCAGAAGATGTTAACATCATTCAAATAGCGCCCAATAGACCACTGGAATCTATGATTTTAGGCTCAAGCCCTGAGACCTTAAAGTCTGATTATAAATTGGGGTTTGAGCTGGGATTAAAAGCGGTAGATAAATGGCGTGATATGCTTGAAGTCAGTGTAATGTAACAAGCAAGTCTCAGGTTGAGACTTGCTAAGTAACCTGAGCTGCGGATAATTAATGCCTTTCTAGCAGCCAGTTTTAGCGCTAACCGCGTTGAATTCACTTCCAATAGCCAGCTATTGGTGCGTAAATTCTCCTTGCCTACAGGATGTAGGTACCTTAGCGAGAGCAGGACGCGGAAGCGGTGTTTTCCCTAAAACTCTCTGGCTAGAAAAGGAAAAACTAAGTTGTTCTTTAGAAACAATGAGTTGGAACATTCCTTATCCAAACCTCAGGTTAAGTATTATGTGCGTTTAAGACTTGCGAATTGAAATAGAATTCGCTTCGATATCAATTCGGCCATCTTTGAATAAACCACCGATGGCTTTTTTAAAGTTAGCTTTAGAGGTAGAGAAAGTACGCTTGATGGCGTCAGGATCTGATTTATCGCCTAGCGGTAAATAGCCGCCGCTTTCTTCGAGTTTGCTATAAATGATTTCCGCAAGGTCTTTAACCTTACCTATACCTGGCTTTTCTAACACGATATCAATCTTATCTTCGTCATGAACCGCTTTTACAAAGCCCTTCATGCGCTGACCAATATACATGCGCTTAAACACATCATTGAAAAAGACCAATCCAAAGTGTTTTTCATTGACGATCACTTTATAGCCAAGATCGGTTTTTGCCGCGACGATTAGGTCTACTTCTTCGAATTTTTCGTACTCGGCTTTTGATTTACTCAAAAATTTACCCAGCGCACTAGACGCACAAATACGCTTACTCGCGTTGTCTAGGTAAAGCCTAACCAAATAGCTATAGCCGTCGCGCATTTTCGGTTTTTGTTCATTGAAAGGCGCTAACACGTCTTTTTCAATACCCAAATCCATAAAAGCACCAACCTTATTGATCTCTTTTACGCGAAGCAGAGCAAACTCACCGACTTGTGCAAGTGGCTTTTTGGTTGTTGCCGTTGCGTGTCCCAAGTTATCTAAATAGATAAATACTTCAACAGAGTCACCTTCTTCGGTGTGCTTTGGCACTTCTGCTCGAGGAAGAAACACATCGCCAAGCTCACCACCGTTTAAATAAGCCCCTTCAGCGGTAAGCTCTTCAATGGTTAACATTTTGATTTGACCTAACATGATTATTCCTCGTCAGTTTGTGGTTTTGGTTTACGACGCATCGGCATAGTACCGTCAATATCAATCGGTGGCGGGACCACTTTTCTCGGTTGTGACTTTTTCACCGGCTTTTTCTTAGGTTTATTCGTTTGCTTTGGCGCAGACTCTGCAGGGCGATTTTTACTCTGCTGCGGTTTTTGCTTAAGTCCTTTGAATTTACCAACAAGACCGGGGACTTCTTCAAAACGTAGTGGCTCATCAAGATAGTTTTTGATTGCCACATAGCTATCCCAATCTTTAGGACCAACAAATGAAATCGCAGTGCCTTTAAACCCGGCACGTCCTGTACGACCGATACGGTGGACATATTCTTCTGCCTGCTTAGGCAAGTCAAAATTCATAACATGGGTAACAGAGAGCAAATCGAGACCACGAGAGGCAACGTCTGTGGTAACCAGCACTTTATAAATCCCACGGCTGAAGCTTTCCATAATGTCTAACCGCTTATTTTGCGGCATATCGCCCGACAACGATACCGCTTTAATCGACATCTCATTTAACAGTTTGCTTAATCGGTCTGTGTCGCCACGAGTTGCGGTAAAGATAATGCACTGTCCTACGTCATCTTGTGTGATGAAGTGCTTAAGCAGCGCTTCTTTATGATCTAAATGATCGGCAAAGTAGAGCGCTTGCTTAATGTCTTCATGCTGCTGGTGGGCATTGCTCAACATAATGCGCTTTGGCGATTTAAGTAATTGACGTGACGATGCTTCAACTTGAGTATGGTCTAGTGTGGCTGAAAATAACAGCGTTTGTCTTTGGCGGTGATCCGCAGAATCATTAATGACGTCCAACTGTTTTTCAAAGCCAAGGTCAAACATACGATCTGCTTCATCAAAAATAAGCAGTTCAAGACCGCCTAAAAATAATGAACGATTTTCAACGTGATCGGCAATACGACCAGGAGTACCCACCACAAAATGCGGGTCGCGGCGTAGCGCTTTTACCTGATCATTGTAGTTTTCACCACCCAAAATCTTACAGACTTGAATATTAGTGCCAGCACACAGTGCACGACACTCAGAGAATACTTGAGTCGCGAGTTCACGAGTTGGAGCTACGATAACAACGCGAGGATCGCGTTTACTCAGCGCTTTTTGTTTCATTACACGCTGTACAGCAGGCAGCAAGAAGGCTAGGGTTTTGCCAGAGCCTGTTTTAGACTGCGCAAAAACATCGTGGCCAGCTAGAGCCGTTGGGATGGCATGCGCTTGGATCTCGGTCGGTTCCGTGATCCCTTGGTGAGCCAGTTGTTGTTCTAGGCGCGTATCTATCCCAAGTTCAGTGAATCTCAAGTCAATTTCTCCAAGTCTTGAATTTTAAAAACACGAGATTATACCAAAGCATAGACGCTATCGGATATAGAATTTGTGTTTTTTGCATTTTAATCAAAAATCCGTAAAATACGCGCCTCAGCGCCGGGTTTGCGACTCGGTTTTCGTGCTTTACACATTGTCATGCTTAATGTGTAAGCTAATCAAAGCTTAAATCTAGGAAAATACAATGTCAGAACAATACGTTGTTTGTGCTATGTACAAGTTTGTCTCTTTACCTAACTATCAAGAGATAAGACAGCCACTTCACGATGTGATGGAAGCGAATGAAGTTCGCGGTACGTTATTACTTGCCGAAGAAGGTATCAATGGTACCGTTGCCGGTAAACGTGAAGGCATTGACGCGCTACTTGCATGGTTAGACAAACAACCGGGCCTTGATAACATCGTTTATAAAGAGTCGTTCGATGAAACTTGCCCTTTCTACCGCACTAAAGTAAAGCTTAAGAAAGAAATCGTGACCATGGGTGTACAAGGTATAGACCCAAAAGAAGTGGTTGGTACGTACGTAAAACCACAAGATTGGAATGCATTGATTTCAGACCCTGACGTTGTACTCGTTGATACGCGTAACGACTATGAAATCGAGATCGGTACGTTCAAAAATGCCATCGATCCTAAAACCAAGACTTTCCGTGAATTCCCTGAGTGGGCGCAAAATAACTTAAACCCAGAAAAACACAAAAAAGTGGCGATGTTCTGTACTGGCGGGATCCGCTGTGAAAAATCGACAGCGTATATGAAAGAGCAAGGCTTCGAAGAGGTTTATCACTTGGAAGGCGGCATTCTAAAATACTTAGAAGACGTGCCAAAAGAAGAAACCATGTGGGAAGGCGAGTGTTTTGTGTTTGATAACCGTGTTGCTGTCGATCATGATTTAAACAAAGGGTCTTATGATCAATGTCATGCTTGTCGTATGCCAATCACGGAAGCAGAGAAACAACTCGAAGAATATATGGAAGGGGTGTCTTGTCACCACTGCCACAAAGACTTAACAGAAGAGCAAGTTGCACGATTTGCTGAGCGCCAAAAGCAAATTGAACTGGCGAAGCTACGCGGCGAAGGTCATATCGGTCATGAAGCACAGGATGCTATTCGTAAGCGTAAAGAAGAAAAGCTAGCGCAAAAAGAAGCGCAACGTCAAAAGCGCTAAAGGTGCATTGTATTAAGAATACATAACAAGGGGACCGGATGGTCCCTTTTCTCAGCTAAACTTTCATTGCAAGCTATTTGCGCAAGCGCCATTCGCTCTGCAAACTTTTCATATTAGGTGTGTAGCCTTTTCTAATTCACGTATTCAAATTCTTTTAAATCTAATTCTGAAATTAAATTAATTCATAATAATCAATGGGATATTCATTGTTCTCAGATTGGTGCCTTCCTTGCTTATTCAAAGGCTATCGCTGTAAATCTAAAAATTGATTTACGCCGTTAAATTTTTGAAGGAGCTTTATGATGTCAAATACGGTAACCACAATTAATCCTGCGACAGAGCAACCCGTTAATGAATATACGTTAATGAGCTTGGACGAGGCGCAAAAGTCGGTGGACTTAGCCAATGACTGTTATTCATTTTGGAAGAAAACCACATTTACACAAAGAGCACAAAAGCTAAACAGGCTTGCTGATTTAATTGAGCAAAATAAATCCAAGTTAGTCTCACTGATGACCGAGGAAATGGGCAAAGTGACGGAGCAGGGTGAACAGGAAGTTTCCTTGTGTGCTGAAATTTGCCGATATACCGCTGAGCATGGCGAAAAAGAATTACAGGACGAGCATCGGGTATTTGAGCAGGGACATGCCATTATCACTTATCAACCAATAGGCGTGATCTTAGGAATACAACCTTGGAACTTTCCGCTTTATCAGGTTATCAGATACAGTGTTTCGAACGTGATGGCGGGTAATACCACGGTAATGAAACATGCCTCAAATGTATTTGGTATGGCTAAATTAATTGAAGAGCTGTATTTAGAAGCCGGTTTTCCAAAAGGTTGCTATCAATCACTGTTAATTGATGGTGAGACAGCAAGCGAGTTGATAAAGAATCCATATATTCGTGGTGTTACGTTTACCGGAAGCGATAAAGTAGGTAAACAAGTTGCCAAACAAGCTGCTGAGCTTTCTAAAAAAACCGTCCTAGAGCTAGGTAGTAACGATGCCTTTGTGGTGCTGGCAGATGCTGATATTAATAAAGCGGTGTCCGCGTGTATTCAAGGTCGTATTGTCAACAATGGTGAAACCTGCGTTGCCGCGAAGCGCTTTATTATCGTTGATGAAATTTATGACCAATTTAGAGAGGCTTTTGTGGCTGGGTTTAAGCAGCTTAAGGTGGGAGATCCAACCGCAGCAGACACCGACTTAGGTCCTATGGCGCGTAAAGATTTACGTGATGAATTACACCAACAAGTTGAAGCGTCCGTTAAGGCGGGAGCGACTTGTCCACTTGGTGGAGAAATTCCAAAGCAACAGGGGTTTTATTATCCTGTCACCATTTTGGAAGACGTCAAACCCGGTATGCCGGCTTATGATGATGAACTCTTTGGCCCTGTGGCGTCGCTAATTCGTGTGAATGATGAGGCTGAGGCAATGATGGTAGCCAATGATTCACGCTATGGTTTAGGTGGCGGCATTTTTTCTGAAGACACCCAACGTGCCACAGGACTTGCTATTAAGGAGTTTGACACTGGCATGGTGAATATTAATGGCTATTCGCTGGCCCAACCAAATTTGCCGTTTGGTGGTGTTAAAGACAGTGGCTATGGTAGAGAGCATGGTGGTTTTGGGATAAAAGAGTTTGTTAACGTGAAAACCGTAATGGTCGCAAGCGCTGAATAACGCAAACCGATCCTAGTTTTTATGCTGGAGCCAGTAATACTGGCTCTTTGCATTTTAAATTGGTTATAATTCGCGTCCATTTTTTACACTGAGAAAGACACGTGGGCGAAGCGAGCTTAACAACCTTACATTTATTAGCAACTGATCCAAGCGCAGTAGCACAAGCGGCTGAACTTGCAGGTGACGGTCATCTTGTTGCGGTTCCTACAGAAACCGTTTATGGCTTAGCAGCAGATGCAAGGCAACCCGATGCGGTAAAAAAAATCTTTGTAGCAAAAGGACGCCCAGCTGATCACCCGCTAATCGTACACCTCGCTGACAAGTCTTTGGTCACTGAGTGGGTGGAAACATTGCCAGACTATTTTGATGCCTTAGCTGATGCGTTTTGGCCAGGGCCACTGACGATCGTTGCCAAAAAGCAAGCACATGTGAGCGATATAGTCACAGGCGGCCACCCAACCGTGGGTATACGTGTGCCAAATCATCCTGCATTGCTAGCATTATTGCAGCACATTAACTCCGGACTTGCTGCGCCCTCTGCCAATCCTTACAAAAAAATTAGTCCAACCACCGCCGAGCAAGTGTTGTTTGGATTGTCTGGCAAGATAGCGGCTGTGTTAGACGGCGGTTCATGTGAAGTAGGACTTGAGTCAACGATCCTCGATGTATCTTCAGACACACCGAGGATTTTGCGAGCAGGCCCTATTACTAAAGCTGCACTTGAAGCGGTGCTCAATATTGAAGTGGATGAGCCTGATGTGCACACTGTAGCCGTCCCTGGTAACGTAAAAGCCCATTATCAACCAAGCAAACCGCTTACCCTGTTGTCAACGGAAGAGTTAGTTGCTCGCCTAAGCGGCCAGTGCGAAGTGAATACCGGTGTGTTGTATTATTCATCACAAATAGAGCGAATGATCTCTGAGAATTCAGCAAACAACGAGCTGGTGGATCTGAAACTTGGTGCTGACAAAGCCAAGTATGCGCAGGGCCTTTATCACGGGTTACATCAATTGGACCAATCAAGTGCAACCGAGATTTTGTTGGAAGCACCACCAACGGCGCCCGAGTGGCGTGATGTTAACGATAGACTGATGCGCGCGGCCGCACAATAGTCATGATTTGGCGCGGTAGTCTATTGCGCCTCACTCTCCCTCAATCTTTACATAACTTTACCTTACTTTACATGGGCTTATCTTGCCTTTGAAACGCTGCAAGGCATACTGCATCTTATCGCACTTATCCTGTGTGTTATCGAATAGTTTATCTTGATGTGAGTGATTAACTGTTACACTCAAATATAGCTAAGAACAATGGAAATTATTAAGGTTAATATGTGTAAAGTAACGCGCTTGGTGGTTTTTACGGCCACTATGCTGATAACTAATGCCGCTTTGGCCAAACCTTCGCAAGTGATTGCAGAGCCTATTCAATTCGAAAGCAGTAGCCAGCAAATTCAAGCAGTAGGTAATGCTGAAGCTATTCAATCGGTTATTTTATATCCCGCAATTGGTGATAGGGTGACTGCGGTACATTTTAAACCGGGCGATCAGGTTAAAGCGGGTACTTTGCTATTGGAGCTAGACTCACGCCGCCAAAAAGCGGCGCTTGAAGAAGCTAAAATTCGTCTTGCAGATGCGCAGCGCACCGTCGACCGTCTAACCGATAGCCAAAAGCGCGGCGCTGTTCCAATTAATGAATTAGATAAAGCGGTAACGGACAGAGACTTAGCAAAGGTCGCCTTGATCCAAGCTAAGAATGAATTAGAAGACCGCCAAGTGATCGCCCCTTTTTCTGGCGTAATGGGACTCACCGACGTTGAGGTTGGAGATCGCATTACCACCCAAACCGCGATTGCGAGTATCGATAACTTTGATAAGTTGTATGTTCAATTTGCGGCACCGGAATCGGCGTATGGCATGCTTAAATCGACCGATAGCGTGCTGCTGACACCTTGGAATGATAATTCAACACGGATCGACGCAAAGATAGCGCAAATGGACTCTAGAATAGACCCAACAGCCCGCACACTAAAAATCAAAGCCATCTTTGAAAACCGCAATGACCGTTTTTTGCCTGGAATGAGCTTTAGAGTATCGCTAACGGTATTGGGTGAAGAGTTTGCCGTTATTCCTGAAGCCGCACTGCTTTGGGGCGCAACAGGTCCTTATGTATGGAAAGAAGTAGATGGCAAAGCTAAGCGTATTGATGTCAAAATACAACAGCGGCTGCCGGGTAAATTGCTGGTATCAGGCGATTTGGCTGCAAGAGAGTTATTAGTTGTAGAAGGGGTGCAACGTCTTCGTCCTGAGCAAGAAATTGCGGTGACGAATGCACTGGCGAAGGAATAAATCGTGACTAAACCGGAGTTACCACAGTTACAAGATTTACCGTCGATGGCCATTCGCCGTCCGGTGTTAATCGTTGTATTAAATTTATTGATTATTATTGCAGGTATTGCTGCTCTTGCCGGCGTTGAAGTTCGTGAATTGCCTGATGTAGATAGGCCGCGTTTAACGGTGTCCGCATCGTTTCCTGGGGGCTCGCCTGAGACCGTCGACACCGAAGTAACGAGTAAGTTAGAGGGGGCAGTCGCGCGTGTCAGTGGTGTAAAAAGCATTCGTGCACAAAGTGAAGAGAATAATGCACGGATTGTTGTTGAATTTCGTCCGGGCATTAACCTAGACGATGCGGCAAATGAAACACGCGAATCCGTTTCTCGAGTACAAAGAGAGTTACCTGAAGAAGTTGAACGGGTGTCCATTATAAAAGCGGATAATGATGCAGAAGCCGTGGTGTCTTTAACTGTAAGTAGTGCCTCTTTAACACTTGAAGGATTGACCGAGCGAGTAGAAAAAGACTTAGCGCCGCAGTTTTTAACTATTCCTGGCGTAGCCGATGTGCGCCTGAACGGCGATAGAGAGCGGGTGCTGCGCGTAAGACTTGATCCGTTAAAACTGACAAGCTTTAATTTAACCGTTCCGGATGTTGCTGCGGCGCTTAGACAAGCCCCGTTTGATGTACCTGCAGGCAGTTTAAAGTCGGACGATCAACAGCTGATTGTCCGTGCTGATGCCACTTCAGTAACCGCTGAGCAGGTGAGTGATATCATCATTCGTGGTGAGACTCGGGTGGGGGATATCGCCTCTGTGTATTTTGGACCGGCTGATCCTCGCTCGATGGTTAGACTCGACGGAGAGCCTGTAATTGGGCTTGAGATCATTCGCCAAGCACAGTCTAATACCATTGAAATCTCAGATGAAGTACTACAGCTCGTCGATAAGATAAAAGTACGCTTTCCAGATCTGGAGCTATTCGTCACCTCCGATGATGCACAGTTTATTCGCTCATCCGTAGACGAAGTCTTGAGCTCGTTAGTGATAACCATATTGCTGGTGGTATTCACGCTTTGGGTATTTATCGGCTCGTGGCGTGCGACGCTTATTCCAGCTTTTGCAATCCCGGTCGCGCTTATCGGCTCTTTGGCGCTGATCTGGGCGCTTGGCTTCTCTGTTAATATTTTAACCTTGCTAGCACTGGTGTTGGCCACTGGACTTATCGTCGATGATGCGATTGTTGTTAGTGAGAATATTCAGCGTCGTCGTGGCGAAGGGATAGGTCGTCGCGCCGCGGCGGTACTTGGGACAAGAGAAGTCTTCTTTGCTGTAGTCGCGACAACCGCAGTACTTGCTGCGGTATTCGTACCGATTGCCTTTTTACCCTCGACTGCGGGCCGATTGTTCAGGGAGTTTGGTGGCGTGTTAGCTGGTGCCGTGATTATTTCTTCATTTGTGGCACTGTCATTGGTGCCAGCATTAACATCTAAGTTAAAAGTAAAGCAAGATAGCAAAAAGCACCTGTTTTCGAGTATTGGTGTGAAACTCGCAGAAATGTATCGCGGTACGATCCACTGGGTACTTGACCATGCATGGCTAACCTTTGGTGTATTTGTGGTTATTGCGAGCCTATCAGGTGCGCTCTATTCGCAATTGGATAATGAGCTTTTGCCATCTGAAGACAGAGGTAAAATTCGGATTTTCGCAAGAGGGCCTGACGGTGTTGGCCTTAACTTTATGGACCGACAAGCCAAACAAATGGAGGACATTTTATTACCTTTTGTGGAAAGTGGAGAAATAGAGTCTATCTATACGGTTGTTGGTCAGTGGGATCCAAATATTGTATTTATCACTGTGCCATTAAAGCATTGGGATGAGCGTCATTTCTCGCAACAGGAAATTATCGATAAGATCAGAGGACCGCTTGGTAATATACCAGGTGCACCTGCTCGTGCCTTTGGTGCAAATAGCTTAAACCTAAGAGGCCAAGGTGGTGGTATCGAGCTTGCGCTACTTGGTAACGACTATTTAGAGATTTTTAAAGCAGCGCAACAATTTGCGGCTTTGGTTGAAAAAGAAATGCCAGACGTGGCTCCAGTGCAAATCTCTTATCAACCCTCACAACCTCAGCTGCGCGTAAACATTGACCGTCGAAGAGCAGAAGAGCTTGGCGTTAGTTTGAGTGATATCTCAACGACACTTAGGGCGGCCATTAATGGCGATGATGTTGCTGATTTGAATGTTGGCGATCAATCCATACCAATTATGCTGCAAGCTCAAAACCATACCATCAGAGACCCAAGTGATTTGGCTAACCTTTATGTTGGCAGCCGCTCTGGTGCATTAGTTCCGCTAAGTAGCCTTGCCGTTATTGTAGAAGAGGGCGTAGCTGCCGAGCTTGAACGCCATGCGCAGCGTCGTAGTATCGAGCTGGATATGAAACAGCCAGAAGACATGCCTATGGCAGAAGTGGTTGAAAAATTACGAACGCTAGCAGATCAGAGTTTACCCGACAGCGTGACGCTGGCGTTTAAAGGGGAAGCGTTAACGTTTGAAGAAACGGCCAACGAAGTGTTACTTACCTACGTGCTGGCATTCTTAATTGTATTGCTCGTACTTGCTGCACAATTTGAAAGCGTGAATAGTGCCGTTGTAGTTATGATCACAGTTCCGTTTGGGATCACTTCCGCCATATTGGCGCTGTATCTTACTGGTACTTCGCTAAACATATATTCGCAAATCGGCTTAGTGATGTTGATTGGTTTAATTGCTAAAAATGCCATCTTGTTAGTTGAGTTCGCTGATCAGTTACGTGACAAAGGACGGTCAGTAAGACAAGCCGTTGAAGAAGCGGCAGTGATCCGTTTGCGTCCTATCATGATGACTTTGGTGTCCACATTGCTTGGTGCTTTACCGTTGATTTTATCGGTAGGCGCAGGTGCTGAGTCGAGAAATGCGATCGGCTGGGTCGTATTTGGCGGTTTAGGCTTGGCAGTATTCTTTACGCTTTACCTCACACCTGTCGTTTATCTCGGTTTAGCGAGATTTACAAAACCGAGGGCGGATGAAACCAAATTATTAGTGGATGAACTTGATAAAGCTGAAAGTTAAATTCCACGGGTAAAAATAAAGTAAGGTGAGCGCAGCAATAGCTGCGCTTTTTTTATACAGCGATTAATGTTGTGGTAACACATTCTTTGATACTTTTTGTTGAACTTTTCATTATTTAAACTGTCACAACCGATGTGGTTGTTTTATAGCCAGTATGTTTGCTACTCTAAGACAGTAAATCCTGTTTTCTATAACAATAATAAAAATAACAAGCTAATTGAAAGAAGATGTGTCATGGGTAATTTATTTTTAAAAGAACGGGAAAATTGGACCGCCTGGATTATTTGGAGCTTGATAGGATGCACGGCAACCGTTGCATTATCGAGTTATACCAGTGAGATATGGATGGGGCTATTAGCGCCTATTTTGGTATTAGGATTACTAACAACATGGATGAGTTACACCAAGCGATTTGATTTTTCCAGAGCATTCAAAGTGCTTAGTACCGTTGTGTTGTTTTCATCTATTCCGGTTATCATTGAAAAAGTGCTGCCTGCAAAAAACGCAGTCATCGGTATGATTGATTCGGGGATCATCGTGATTGCAATGGTTATCGCCAGTTGTATTTTTGCTTACATTGCCAAAAGGCCAAAGCAATATTATTGATTATTCGGCTATTATTTGCGCTTTTGAATGCAAAAATCGAAATAGTGCTTTACAACCGATGGATAACTCCATAAAATGCGCGCCAACAACGGAGAGATGGCTGAGTGGTTGAAAGCACCGGTCTTGAAAACCGGCATACGTTAATAGCGTATCTAGGGTTCAAATCCCTATCTCTCCGCCACCTCATTCCCAAAACCGCCTCCAAATGGCGGTTTTTTTCGTTTGGAGGCGTGTATGTCTGCGGCTAGTAACATGGCAATAATAAAACATAGTTCTATTTGGATTGTATTTAGTTATTTTTATCTTAGCGGCCTAAACATGGCGCTAACGTTGTCGATTGATTCGCAACAAGACCCTGATATTTCGATGACGCTGCTGCATGTTTTTTTATTCAATTGCCTCGTTGGTCATCTGATCACTAAATATGAAAAATCCTGGCCAGAAATCGCCAGTGTGGTTATTGCATTATTTGGTGTGGTTGGATTTGGACACTACTTTGTTGGTAGCTTGGGAGAGTACAGTGATGAGCTTAATATAGGCCTTGTATTATTGCTGCCATTTGCAACCTTTGTAATGAAAAAACTCAAACAATATGCCGAAGAGAAAGCCGCTAGCTAGCGGTTTTTTTGTGTCCGACGAATAGCTCGACTGCTTGATAATCAAGCAGCTCCGGTATCTTGCCTATTTTGGCTGTGATACAATCTAAGGTTCTTGTTAATAAAAAATATGGAAAGACTATGTCTCAATTCAACACAGACGCAGATAAAGCGAGCTACGGTATTGGTTTACAAATGGGTGAGCAACTTAAAGCAAACCCTTTTGAAGGTCTAAACCTTAACTCTGTATTCGAAGGTATGAAAGACGCTTATGCTGGTGACAGCTTCCGCGTTGAGATCCCTGAAATTCAAGCAGCATTTGAGAAGATCAATGCTGAAATCCAACAGCGTCGTGAAGAAGAAGCGAAAGTATTAGCAGCTGAAGGTGTTGCATTTCTAGAAGAAAATGCAAAGCGTGCTGAAGTAACAGTAACTGAGTCTGGTCTTCAGTATGAAGTAGTTGAAACTGGCGAAGGTGATAAGCCTGTTGAAGATTCAAAAGTACGTGTTCATTACCACGGTACTCTAATCAACGGTACGACATTTGACAGCTCTTACGAGCGCGGTCAACCAGCTGAATTCCCAGTAAATGGCGTGATCAAAGGTTGGACTGAAGCACTTCAAATGATGCCAGCAGGTTCTAAATGGCGTCTATACGTGCCGCATGAGCTTGCATACGGCGAGCGTGGTGCAGGTGCTGCAATCGCACCTTTCTCAACGTTGATCTTTGACGTTGAACTACTAGACGTACTTTAAGTCTATGCTTTGAGTGGATCTGTTCGATCCACTCTATTATTCCATTTAGCGTTAATACTCCCTCAAATTGAGCGACTAAATAACAAAAACTTTTACCTTGCCGACACAGACGTCGCTACCTTGCCCACAGCTGTGCTATCGCCTCAAAATGGGTCACTGAGCTACGCTAGCTGTTATTACTTTTTCGACATATTTTCTTTAACCCGCCTCATTGCTTCCATTCAATACTAAATACACATTCTCCCAAAGCTTTGATAATGCAATTAGGTAGTCAGGCGTTTGAAAATGGGGACAGTCGCTGTCGCCATAGATAACGGCTTTAAGTTGTTCAAGTACGGCTAAGTTGGCTTTATCGCGCAATGTCATTATTTCATTCACCGTAAACGCATGTTGCTCCAGCAGGTAGTGGCTTCGCCACTCTTTACTAGACATAGTGATAGGTGATGGTAACCAAGTTAACGGACCATAAGTATCGCTTAGCAGTAATGTGCCATGGTTAAATATGGCTGAGACTCTATGATTGATAAATGTTGCTGAACCATCATCAAACTCAGACGCAAAGTTTTGACAAAGCAGCGAAATGGACATCTCCCCGCGTTGTAGCAAAATACTAACAAACGCGCTCGAAGTAGCCTTCGGTTGAATGGCTACTGTCACATCAACTTCGTCGGTAAACAGACGACAAATTAAATCCAGTCCCGAATACAGTGTCCTGAGGTTAACGGCGATGTCTAGATGCATACATTGGCCTTGTGCTGCGGCACTGAAGTAGCTGTCATAGAAAGAACGAATAGGGTACAGATCGGCGAAATGGGCGTTTACCCAGAATCTAACGCCATTAGCTTTGGCTACTGCTAGTACCTCTGTCATCGAGGCCTGCCCAATTGGGTGCTCACAAATTACATGAATATGCTTTTTTAATAGGGCGGTGGCAATCTCAATACCGGCATCGCCAGCGATAGCCACACAAGCAATATCCACTTGTTGGTTTGTTATCTGTTCTACATCGGTGTAATGTGGCACCGCAAAGGACTGAGCGTAATGAGTTGAGCGAAGGCTACCTGTTGACAATATGCCACTGAGCATCAATCCCGTATTTTGAAATTGTAATGCCCGAATATAAGTAGCACCGTAATTTGTTCCGCATACTAAAACTTTCATAGCTGAGTCCTTATGCAATGGGGTGTGGATACAAGTTAACCGCACGGCCAGCCAAGAGTTTATGCAATCTTGGGTTGTCAGTGCGCTTGAATTGTTCACCAAAATGAATAGGCTGCATATTAACGCCAACGGCTCGAGCCACTCTAAATGGACTTAATGCAACGTCGGAGGCAGTGACATCAACAATGGCAATATCAACCCCTGCTTTGGTAATGCGCTGTCTTAGATCTGCGGCTCCCTCAAGTGTAGGATAAGGCCAACATGATAGCGGTTTAGATTCAGATGCAGGCTGTCTCATAAAGTTAAAGGTGGATAAGTGCGCGTTAGAGAAATAAAACGCGGCATGATCTTCTAACGTCCTGACCTGTTCTACGGTTTGTGGAGCTTTATGCCCACTCTGCATTAGGCTGCAAAGATAGGGCATAACATGACCTTGCTCTAATAATGCTTTGGTGACAGCCACATTGATGTTGTCATGGGTTGCTAATGAAACTGATACCGCAGGCGTGGTGATGCCATCGCCTAGACCAAGGCAAACCACCGTTGGGATATGGATGCCGACGTCAAGAAGGTATAATTCTAGTGCTATGCCTCGCTGCGTTATCGATTCGACCATGAGCTTCAACTTACCAGTTAGCAAAGAGTCGGCATCTAATCTAGTGCAAGGGAGTTGGGCGTACCAAGTAAGCATCATCGCATCTCTTTCAATGAGTTCGAAGCAAGCTCTGATAGCGGCATCTTCGTTATCTTTACCTGCCGCTAAGCCATTGGAAGAAACTTGACTGAATTGCTCTTCATAAGGGCAACTAAAATTAAAGTAGCTCACTAATGCGGGTACCCAAGTAGCGCGACTTGTGCCAATCCAATTGCCTTCAACCCAATGAATTTTTTGTTTGCTTCGCCATTTGCTAAAGGGAAACTCAGGTGTTGCATACTGCTCGGGAGAATAGAGGACCAGATCTGCTGGGTTTACATAGTCTCCTTGAAGTTGATTTACCGTGGCATAACGACAGTTACGAATATCGTATCTCGCTGCTGAATAACGTTCAAGCGCTTCACCCACGGCACTAATATGAGCTGAAAGCGAGTCTAATCCTTTGCCTGAACCAACTTGGCCTTGTGTTCTCGGATCAAACTGACCACTTGTAAAACTACTTAGGCTTGCAGATGCGGTGACAGGGAGTTCAGGCAAGTGGGGGGCATGGCCCGTTAGTTGTTTTATCACGCCAAATTCAGGGTCAACCCAACCTCGCATCATTGTTTTAAATTGTTCAACTGTCTGTAATTCAGAAATGGCTGGTAAGGTGTTATTGCTAGCAGAGATATCTTGTTCGCTAGGGCCAGAGCATACTGGGCATTCAGGCACTGAAATAATAGGGTGGAGCGAGCTTTCTCCACTAACCAAATTGGTTGTTCTGGTAGTATTTTGCAGCACAGATTGCGTGTACTGTAACAAAATGGTTTGTATATCAGTTGCAGCCTGCATTGCGATTGATGCTGACATACTACTTAAAATTGAATGGGCTCGAGCGCCGGAATGTGCTTTATTCGTGATCTCATCAATCTTGTGTGCAGTTTGCGGATTTATTGCGGTGCCAAGTTTTCGCAGCCGTAAACAGTTCCAGCATCCACCACCTTGATTGGTAACATATGGACCTACATGCCCGGTTAGTCCATCAATGGAGACGTAAAAAGTAGGTAGTGCAAGCGTAGCTAAATGCGTGGCGATGTTGGTATGCGCACTGAGCGAGTCCGATGGTAGAGAAATAACAACCAGATCCCAGTTTTGAAGAATAACTTCATCTAATGAGGAGTTCAGTTCGGCAGTTTGTGCACTAACTTCTGAGTGAACAAAGCGTTGCTTTAGGTAGTCTGTGAATGCGTCGATCGTTGTAGTATTACTTGGTAGGTGATTAACTGCATGATGATAATAGCCACTTTGGTTAGTACAATTATTATTATCAAGAATATGAATATACCCCACGCCAGCATTCAACAGCTCTTCTAGCATAGGCATTGCCCAAGGCGTTAACCCTATGCACAGAATTCGGTTATTTTTGAGTGTTCGAGGGTCACGCTTTGCCTCATTTTGCCACGCGTTATTAAAGCGGTATTGTTCAGGCCAAGGAGCTGAAGTTGAGTCGATAATAACGCGTTCAATGAGGCCTTTTTGCTCCAATAGGCGCAATAATTGCTCAACACTAGCGCTAGAGTATTGCGTTATTTGTGATGCAATCTCATCGAGGCCAAAGTCACCATTTAATAAAGGAATAATGTCGTCAACAAAAGTACTTATGTCTTTTCCGTGGAGTTGAAAGTCTCCAAGGTCAGAGCGTAACAATACTCCCTCATCGTTAGGTAAGATACTTGCGGCAGGTGATAGCCTTATTTTATCTTTATTCATATGCATCCTCTGTAAGTTATGGAAGCCCCGATAAAGAGGCTTCGCTAATGTCTTTATCCTTGAACTGCACTCAACATACAGCAATAGATTGGACCTGGTGTACAGGTATAACATTGGTATGTTGGGTTACTTCCGGCACACAATTGTGCACCTTGAAAGTGATTAACTGAGGGTTGACACAACACACACTGTGTCGGCTGGCAAGTAACACACTGCGGTTGACATAAAACACATTGTGTTGGTTGGCAAGTAACACACTGCGGCTGACATAAAACACATTGTGTTGGTTGGCAAGGAACGCACTGCGGTTGACATAAAACACATTGTGTTGGCTGGCAAGTAACACACTGCGGTTGACATAAAACACATTGTGTCGGTTGACAAGTAACGCACTGCGGTTGACATAAAACACATTGTGTTGTCTGGCAAGTAACACACTGCGCAGGCTGACAGGTTACACAGAACGAAACGATGCAAGGAACACACTGTATGCTTTGTGCGCATTGAGCGCTAGCGCCCCCTGAAGGTTGACACTGTAGACATTGCAGTGATGCAGATTCTGGCGTAGCTGTTGGCTGACAGTGAAAGCAGCAGTTACAGAAATTGACAACACAAGGGAGGCAGTTTGTACAAGGCGAGCATGGAGTACATGGAGTGCAAGGAGTGCAAGGAGTACATAAATAGCAAGGACTGCACGTAAGGGCGCAAGCGTCGCATTTACGTACTCCCTCTGCTTGCTGCTCAGAATATTGCTTTTCTAATTCTTTAACTTTTGAACTTAGCTCTGTGAGCTGAACCTGAAGATCTTTAACGTCATTACTCATTTTCAAATCCTTTATGACCAAAGTCATGGCTTTAGATTGATGTTTGGTGCCGGGCGATAGACACCGCTAAATTCGCCATGGCAAATAACAACAAGGTTGAGACCTGACTAACTACACTGTAGATATCAACTTATATTTTGAACCTAAGCGAAATCCTAGTATCGCTATCCCACCTTAAACAGGGTGTTTGCAGTAATGTGGGGAAACAGTAGTTTGCTGTTTTTGGTGTTGTTAAACTGTAGCGAAATATTCTGTGTGTATTGCAGTTGCAACGCGCCACTGGATAACCTTTCTATCCAGTAAGTGGTAGAAAAGTTTGGAACGTCTACATGGTTTTTACAAAATGGGATACTTGAAACTAATCCATCATTGTCACTGTTAACGGTCAAAATATCCGTTTTAGTGATAGGGTTATATGCTTGGTTAACTAGCAATTGTTGTTCTAACACGATATTCGGATTGATATTTGGATTACTCGGTGAGTTTTCTCCATACAAACCCGCAATGGCAGTACCTGCCTTAGTTTCTGGTTGCGGCAGCGTGTTGGCAATGGGAATTTCTGGACGACCATCGACAAAGTGATGATTTCCAAGTGCTAAAATTGAGTTACCGTGTGGAATTGAAACCTGTTTGACTATCGCATGCTCTGGATTTTGTATTGGCACGTTTGCTCCACCTGAAGGAGCGGGGATATAAGGAGGGCGGTTGTATTTACCTGAACCTTGATTGGTGGTGGCTAAATTGAGCCAAGTGCCATTTTCAGCATGCACAAGTTGGTCTTTCTTGTCACCGTCGGCAAAAAATACACGTTGCTCATAAAAGATCGTATAACTATTTTGTTGATAATCGCCACCTCGATTTACTACTTTTCCTTGTGTGGCGCTAAAGGTGATCACCTCGTAGTAAGGGAAATTAAATAGTATAACCCCTTCTGGAGCAGTTTCTTGCGGCAGCGGCATGACGTTAAATCCCGCAAAACGAGCGCTTGCCCAAGTGCCGATGAGATCTGCCAATGGCCCAAGTGCGCTGAGGGTTTCTGGCTGGCTATTTCCTCCTCCTGTTGCGAGTAAAGGTATATTGTAATCTGGGACAAAACCTTGCTTGTTAGGTTGCAGTGCAGCTTGTAGGTGATCTGCTGTGGCTTTTGCTTGCTGATTGGTGACAGTATTAAACATAAAAAACTCCCTTTAAAAGGTTTGTTAATAAAGTGTTTTCGGTGTTTAATTTAAGTATGGTTATGCAAATTAATCGATTACATCACATTACATTAAGGGCTGTGTTGTGCATTCGAATGCTTAGGCGTTTGAATTGGTAGGGTTCTTTGAACTCGGGTGAGCGCTATGTTGGTACAACTATAGTAAAGTGCTGACGTTATCATGAGAGCTCTCTAAACGCACAATGCAAAACGCTCCCATAAAAGGGAGCGTTTTTAGCAAAGCTGAGTTTGTGACGTTTTAGTAAGTCGCGCTGCCTTTAGTACGAGGGAAGGCAATAACGTCACGTACGTTGCCCATGCCAGTAACATAAGCAACCAAGCGCTCAAAGCCAAGACCAAAGCCTGAGTGAGGCACTGTTCCATACTTACGTAGGTCGCGGTACCAGCTGTAATCTTCTTTGTTTAAGCCCATCTCTTCAAGACGCGCATCTAGCACATCTAAACGCTCTTCACGCTGTGAGCCACCAATGATTTCACCAATACCAGGCGCAACGACGTCCATAGCAGCAACGGTTTTACCGTCTTCGTTTTGGCGCATGTAGAATGCTTTGATATCACGAGGGTAGTTTTTGATAACTACTGGTGCGTTAAAGTGTACTTCAGCAAGGTAACGTTCGTGCTCTGATTGTAAGTCGACACCCCACTCAACAGCGAATTCAAACTCTTTATCACATGCTTTTAGAATTTCGATAGCATCTGTGTAATCTACCTGAGCAAAGTCTTTATCGATGAATGATTCTAGGCGAGTAATGGCATCTTTTTCGATGCGCTGTGCGAAAAACTCCATATCATCACGACGTTCATCAAGTACTGCTTTAAACACATACTTCAACATGTCTTCTGCAAGTGCTGCGATGTCGTTAAGGTCGGCGAATGCCACTTCAGGCTCAACCATCCAAAATTCTGCTAAGTGACGAGAAGTGTTTGAGTTTTCAGCACGGAATGTTGGACCAAAAGTATAGATTTTTGAAAGGGCACTCGCGTATGTTTCACCGTTAAGCTGACCAGATACGGTCAAAAATGCTTCTCTACCAAAAAAGTCTTCTGAATAGTCTACATCGCCTTTGTCTGTGCGTGGTAGGTTGTTCATATCAAGTGTAGATACACGGAACATCTCGCCTGCGCCTTCACAGTCACTTGCGGTAATGATAGGCGTGCTGATCCACTGGTAGCCACGCTCATGATAAAAACGGTGAATAGCTTGTGCAAGACAGTTACGTACACGCGTAACCGCGCCCATAACATTAGTGCGAGGGCGAAGGTGCGCATGTTCGCGTAAGTATTCAATACTGTGGCGTTTTGCAGCCATTGGGTATGAATCTGGATTCTCAACCCAGCCTAATACCTCAACGCTGTTCGCTTGGATCTCAAAAGATTGACCTTGACCTTGTGATTGTACAAGCACACCAGTCACCGCTACTGAACACCCAGCAGTAAGACGAGTCACTTCGTCATAATTATTCAGCGAATTAGGGACTACGGCTTGAATAGGGTCAAAACAAGAACCGTCATGAACGGCTAGAAATGAAATACCTGCTTTTGAATCACGTCGTGTACGGATCCAGCCCTTTACTGTTACTTGGCTGTCAACCGCAACGGTGCCTGCTAGTAGCTCCGTTATCGCTGTGTGGCTCATCTTTACTCCAAATGATTTATTTTTTATTTGTAAATTAAAAGACAGAGTGTCTTATCGTCATGTAAGCCGTATCTTACCTGCGATGGACAAATAAAAAAACACTGAAATGCAAAAAACTGGGCTGAAAAGAATGAGTAAAAGCCATGAAAAAACAGTCGGACTGTGGCATTATGAATGTTCGATGATAAAAATAGCTTTATTAATACTAACAGTGACGTTCAAAACTCGATGAAACAAGTTTTTATTTTGAGGGGTCTACCTGGCTCTGGAAAATCGCATTATGCGCAAACGCTAGCCGACGACCTAGTCTCCGGCGATGAAACACAGTATTTTATCTGTTCAACCGATGATTATTTTCTTAATGAAAACGGCGAGTATCATTTTGAAAAACAACGCCTTTCAGAATATCACAACTTAAACTTAGCCCGGTTTATTAACGCCTTAGCTGAAGGTATCCCTTTGGTCGTTGTTGATAACACCAATATCAAGAAATGGGAGTTTGTTGCTTATGCGTCAGCTGCTGTGGCAATGGGTTATCAAGTGAAAGAAGTCATTGTCGGTGAAATTAAAGATAAATCCCTACAGCACTTATATGCCAAGCGTAATAGCCATGGCATTGGCTTGAAAACAATTTCAAAAATGGCCCACCTTTTCGAATGGTGATCAAGCTTAGGGTAGAGTAGCCCTAACAACGCTCGTGTATGTTAAACAGGGTAGTATCATATCCGATCTTACAGTTAAAAAGAGCGGGTTTAGACTTCACCTTAGAGCAAACAAGAGACGGTCGTCAATGTTAGCCTTATTCTACATAGCGGCCGTTTAGTCAGCTCATTCCTGCCCAAAATAAGCTAGAAAATTTTGCTCAAAGGGTTAATAACAGCGTTTTGCGTCTTGCTGTAAAACATGAGTGTAGATACTTTGTCTAAAGGGCCGAATGCGTATTCGGCATTACGGTTTTTAGCCAATGCATGTCGTAAGCGAAAGTTAGGCTGATAAGGTTGCTGGCATCGTACACACGCAGAGCAAAGAGGCCAAAGACAGAAAACGTGACACTGATACCGCATTGGCCTTGTCTACATTGTCGAACAGGTATCTTGCGGCTAATTGGCGTAATTAAGTTAGATGCAACACCGAGCAAAGTAGACCGAAAGAGTTAGCAGCTAGATAGCTAATTAAAATCAATTAGTTAACCTACTTAATTGCTCAGGCTAGCGGCCTTTGTACGCGTAAAAAATATAATTGCTTATTAAGGCAAATTTAGGTGTAATGAATACATAATAAGCGCTGAGCAATGCAGGGAAAGCTTCATTAATAATAGATTAGCTGTTCAAACTAAATGATTTGGCTAATGTCTATAGAAAGCAAATTCCTATGACACATCGAACGGGGAGCTGCTCAGTCCAACAAGCGATTATGCAACACAAACTGCGTGTCGCATAAATACTAAAATGTTATCTTCTCCAAGGAGTTAAAGATGGATATTTTACTCACAACACTAGGTCATGTATTTACCTTTATCGGTGCGATTACCGCTGTTCTTGGAGACACCTATCATAGTGAACGACAAGGCTTGAAGAAGATCACTAAGGTCGGGTGGGTCGCGGCAACTGTCGCAACGCTGGGTATATCTATCAATATATATAAATCCGTTGACGATCATTTGACTAAAGAAGTTTACCAGTCCATTGCATTGAAAGATGTAAGGATAGGCTGGGGCATGGTTGCAACCCCATTCATGCTACTAGATTGGGAGGTCAGTGGTGAAAAACGGCAAAGAAATGTTGTTGAGTTACAAAGAATATTAAATGTCGGCCTACTTTCAAAGTTTGCTGAAGTAGACTTTTCTAAATTGTCAAAAATCCCACAATATGGGGATAAAAACCTCGCCACACTTACTTGCCAATTTACATCGAAGGGAATGAGTATTATGGAGAAGGCATCGCTTCAGAATAGCGAGATTATCTCTAGAGATGTCGTGCAACTAATTGAGGATATGCGGCAATCTGGTTCATTCGGAGGGTTACTTGCTGCTGGATGTGGTGATTCTTTGACTCGGCAGCCTAATTACGAATTATTCAGAAAGTTATTCGTTGAAGAAAAAATGCAGGCCTATTTGAGAAATATGATTGAGTTGGGAAAACTTATTGGAGAGGCAGAACGTGAAGATAACAAATCAACCCAGCAGACCGCAAACGTATCTGCTGATTGATTATCATTGATGATGATTATCATTGATGACATATATGGACGCTCAGCTGCTGTCAAGTAATACTCATCCAACAAGGTTGTGTTAACAGCCTTGTTGCTTCTTTTATTTATCTCTCATTTACTATTTGTATGTATTGATAAACAGTCACTTTGA
>NZ_JAKGBF010000008.1:0-264355 GCF_021530695.1 Pseudoalteromonas sp. OF5H-5 | reverse complement strand
CAAGAAGATACGTTGCCGAAATTAGAAGAGGAGTCCGATGATCTCGCTGGTGATGATATCGATGCTTTATTGGATGAAGCGCAAGAGGATATATCGCCGGAATTAGAAGAAGAGTCAGATGCTCTCGCTGGTGATGAACTCGATGCTTTATTGGATGAAGCACAAGAAGATACGCTGCCGGAATTAGAAGAAGAGTCAGATACTCTCGCTGGTGATGATATCGATGCTTTATTAGATGAAGCACAAGAAGGTACGTTGCCGGAATTAGAAGAAGAGTCAGATGATCTCGCTGGTGATGAACTCGATGCTTTATTGGATGAAGCACAGGAAGAGCTGTTACCTGAACTGGAAGAAGAATCCGATGAACAGGCCGACGATGAACTCGATGCTTTATTAGATGAAGTACAAGAAGATACGTTGCCGGAATTAGAAGAAGAGTCAGATGATCTCGCTGGTGATGATATCGATGCTTTATTGGATGAAGCACAGGAAGAGCTGTTACCTGAACTGGAAGAAGAATCCGATGAACAGGCCGACGATGAACTCGATGCTTTATTAGATGAAGTACAGGAAGAGCTGTTACCTGAACTGGAAGAAGAATCCGATGAACAGGCCGACGACGATCTCGATGCATTAGTTGACGAAACACCAGAAGAAGCTTTGCCAGAGCTGGAAGAAGAATCTGATGAGCTGGCCGATGTTGAACTCGATACATTAGTTGAAGAAACACCAGAAGAAGCTTTGCCAGAGCTGGAAGAAGAATCCGATGAACTGGCCGATGTTGAACTCGATACATTAGTTGAAGAAACACCAGAAGATGGTTTGCCAGAGCTGGAAGAAGAATCTGATGAACTGGCCGATGTTGAACTCGATACATTAGTTGAAGAAACACCAGAAGAAGCCTTGCCAGAGCTGGAAGAAGAATCCGATGAACTGGCCGACGACGATCTCGATGCATTAGTTGACGAAACACCAGAAGATGGTTTGCCAGAACTGGAAGATGAATCTGATGAACTGGCCGACGTTGAACTCGATACATTAGTTGACGAAACGGCAGAAGAAGCTTTGCCGGAGCTTGAAGAGGAAGTTGGTGAGCCAGCAGATAACGAGCTTGATGCTTTATTAGATGAAGCACCAGAAGATGCTTTACCAAATCTGGAAGAGGTATCTGACGAGCGTGAACTAGGATCTGAACAGCTTTTAGCTGAGCCTGAGCAAACGGAGTCAGGACACTTGTCTGGTATGTTGGATGAAGAGGATGCAATTCCGGAATCATCAGAAGAACCGGTGGAAGATACATTACAGTCCGATCTAGCCAATGAAGCAGATTTTAGTGATGAGAATGTTCAAGCTGACGAAGACAGTGAATTTGAAGATCCTGATTTAAAAAGTGTTGATGAGCTATTACAGGAGCTTCAAGCCGAAGAACAGTTTGAGTTGGATGCTGAACTTGAAGACGACTTCTCGGATGAAGAAGTTGAAATTGAACTGGGAGATGATCCACTTAATGACGAAGTGGATTTACTGGCAGAAGAAGAGTTTCTTGACGAAGAAGATCTGCAACCAAGCGCAGAACTAGATAGTTACCCAGAGCTGGAGCTTGGTGAAGAACTTGAAACTACTGACTCGCAAAGCGAAACCGAAAAAGCACTATCAGAAGCATTATCCAATGACGCTCAATTTGATATAGAGGATGGGCTTGATGACGATCTTCTCGACGATGAAATCTCTGACTTTGATGAAGATGATTTGCCTGAATTTAGTGCGGATTTCGACGAAGAGACTTTGCTCGCTGATGAGCCTGAAGCGCTAGTCGAAGAAGCAGAAAGTGACACGCTTAAGTCTGAACCTGAACTGGAAGTCGAAGACGAGCTGCCAGAGTTAACTGCAGACTTTGATGAAGAGACTTTGCTTGAAGACGAACCTGAAGCGCTAGTCGAAGAAGCAGAAAGTGATACGTTTGAGTCTGAACCTGAACTTGAAATCGAAGACGAGCTGCCAGAGTTAGCTGCAGATTTTGATGAAGAGGCTTTGCTTGAAGACGAGCCAGAAGAAGCAGAAAGTGACACGCTTGAGTCTGAACCTGCACTTGAAATCGAAGACGAGCTGCCTGAATTAACTGCAGATTTTGACGAAGAGACTTTGCTTGCTGATGAGCCTGCAGCACCAGTCGAAGCTGCAGAAAGTGATACGCTTGAGTCTGAACCTGAACTGGAAGTTGAAGACGAGCTGCCGGAGTTAAACGCAGATTTTGACGAAGAAACCTTGCTTGAAGATGAGCCTGAAGCACCAGTCGAAGCTGCAGAAAGTAATACGCTTGAGTCTGAACCTGAACTGGAAGTTGAAGACGAGCTGCCAGAATTAAACGCAGATTTTGATGAAGAGGCTTTGCTTGAAAACGAACCTGAAGCACCAGTCGAAGCAGCAGAAAGTGATACGCTTGAGCCTGAACCTGAACTTGAAATCGAAGACGAGCTGCCAGAGTTAACTGCAGATTTCGATGAAGAGACTTTGCTTGAAGACGAATCTGAAGCGCCAGTCGAAGCAGCAGAAAGTGATACGCTTGAGCCTGAACCTGAGCTTGAAATCGAAGACGAGCTGCCAGAGTTAACTGCAGATTTCGATGAAGAGACTTTGCTTGAAGACGAATCTGAAGCGCCGCTCGACGAAGCTGAAAGTGATACGCTTGAGTCTGAACCTGAGCTTGAAATCGAAGACGTGCTGCCAGAATTAAACGATGAAGATGACTTGGAAACTCTACTTTCTGAGCCACAAACTGAATCTGAATTACCAGAGGTCAATGAAGCCGAGATTGAAAAAGAATTTATGGCTGACTTTACCCAAGCAGACTTCGATGCTCTACTCAGCGAACTGGACGATCCCAGTGACTTTGACGCCGGAAATGCAGAAGATTTTGAAGTAGATTTCGATAGCTTGTTACAAGACGAATTGGTCGCAGGGGAAGCCCAAGCGTTACCAACGGACGCCGAAGGTTCAGAAGACTACTTAGAAATTGAAGACCTACTTGAACAAAGCGACGATCTTGATAGCGATGTTGAACCTTACGTTGGCGCAAATATGGACGTTGGGCTTGGCGATTTTGAAGAGCTATTAGCGGGTGAAAATACCACGGATGTTGATTTAGAGGATGAAGGATTTGCCGCAAAATTAGATCTAGCAAAAGCTTACATCGAAATTCAAGATTATGATTCGGCTATATCAACGCTCAACGATGTTATTGAGAACGGTCCGGATTCGGTGCAAGCTGAGGCAAAGTCGCTTAAATCCAGTCTTACAGAGTCTTAATACTCACATCAACGATACCGACCAAACAAAGTAATTGCCTTGTTTGGCCGGTATCATCATCTACTTCTTAGCTTAAGCGCTTTAATTCACATCGCCAATGGCATAAAATGTCGTTTTTGTTATGGGTTGCGATAGAAAAAGTATGCGAGTAGCGTTAGGCATTGAATATAATGGTGCAAATTATAGTGGTTGGCAGAGGCAAAATCATGTCAGCAGTGTCCAAGAAGAAATAGAAAAAGCGCTATCGAATATCTGTAATCACCCCGTTGAGATAACTTGCGCGGGGCGCACTGATGCAGGGGTTCATGCAACGGGTCAACTCGTGCATTTTGACACGGATTCTGCTCGCGATATGAGCGCTTTTACATTAGGAATGAACTCTCAGCTTCCCGACGACATTGCGGTACGATTTGCTAAAGAAGTCGACCCTGAGTTCCATGCTCGTTTTTCTGCGACAGCTCGTCGATACCGCTACGTTATTTATAATCACACCTACAGGCCGGGTATTTTACGCAGTGGCGTAACGCATTTTCACCACGAGCTTGATGTTGAAAGAATGAAAGTTGCATGCCCTGTGATGATAGGGGAGCAAGATTTCACTTCTTTCAGGGCGGTACATTGTCAGTCTAATACGCCGTTTCGTAATATCCATCACTTAGAGGTGAAACGCATTGGCAAATATATTGTCATTGATATTAAAGCAAATGCGTTTTTGCATCATATGGTGCGCAATATTACAGGTTGTTTACTTGATATTGGTGTTGGCAAGCAAGAGCCTGAGTGGATGGCGGAGCTGCTTGTTGCAAAAGATCGCACGTTAGCAAGTGCTACGGCAAAACCTAACGGATTGTATTTAGTTGATGTGGACTATCCTGAACAATGGCAAATAGAAAAGATGCCGCTTGGGCCTTTATTCTTGCCTGAGGAATTAGTGTAACGGTCATATTTATGTAGTACCTTGTACTCTTAAGACCAGTTTTTTATATCACCTATAGCTAAATCATGATTTAATTGGGAAAAGATGTCTGTCTTTACTGACGGAACAGAATAAAGCACGATAGAGAGTTGCAAATGAGTTGGTTAGAAAAGATCTTACCTAAAACCACTAAATCTTCTGGTAAAAAAGAGATCCCAGAAGGGGTTTGGGCAAAGTGTACAGATTGTGATTCAATCCTATACAAAGCGGAATTAGAAAAGTCGTTAAACGTATGTCCTAAGTGTGATCATCACATGCGCATTACGGCACGTAAGCGCCTTGAAAGTTTTTTAGATGATGCAGATCGTCAAGAGCTTGGCACAGAGCATGAGCCACAAGACGTATTAAAGTTTAAAGACTCTAAAAAATATTCAGATCGTATCGTTCAAGCGCAAAAGGTAAGTGGTGAAAAAGACGCTTTAGTTGCAATGAAAGGCCGCGTAAAGGGTATTCCTGTTGCTGCTGTTGCTTTTGAGTTTTCCTTTATGGGTGGTTCAATGGCGTCGGTTGTTGGTGCGAGATTTGTTGATGCAGTTAACGTTTGTTTAGAACATAACATGCCGTTAATCTGTTTCTCTGCATCTGGTGGTGCACGTATGCAAGAAGCACTTATGTCATTGATGCAAATGGCAAAAACAAGTGCTGCATTGGCAAAAATGAGTGACAAAGGCTTGCCATTTATCTCTGTATTAACCGATCCAACTATGGGTGGTGTTTCTGCATCATTGGCAATGCTTGGTGATATCAATGTGGCAGAGCCAAAAGCACTTATCGGTTTTGCGGGTCCACGTGTTATCGAACAAACTGTACGTGAAACTCTACCTGATGGTTTCCAGCGCAGTGAGTTCTTATTAGAGCACGGTGCGATTGACATGATCGTCGACCGTCGTGAAATGCGCGATACGTTAGCGCGTATTTTGGCGAAGTTTATGGACTTGCCTTCCACTGAACAAGAGCATAGAGTAGCGTAAATTTTTCAAATTGAGCTACTCAACTTATGACGGTTAAACAGCCTAGCCAATCATCAAGCCTTGATGATTGGCTTTGTTATTTAGAAGCAATTCATCCAGCCACCATTGAAATGGGACTTGAGCGTGTAGCGCAAGTTGCCGAGCAAGCCGGATTACTTGAGCCTTTCAGTAAAATTATTCTAATTGGTGGAACCAATGGTAAAGGCACAACGGCCAGGTGCTTGGAGTCGTTGTTGCTCGCACAAGGGTTTTCGGTTGGCACCTACGCTTCACCACATTTAGTGCGCTACAACGAGCGTGTCCGAGTGAATGGGGAAGAGCTTGAAGATCAGTATCATATCGATGCATTTAAATTCCTCGATGACACCCGCAAAGACACTCAGCTGACCTATTTTGAGTTTGGTACGCTTGGCGCGTTAAGTATTTTCAAGCGCTGTAAGGTTGATTATATTTTGCTTGAAGTTGGTTTAGGCGGGCGGTTTGATGCGACGAATATAGTCTCGCCATTTGCCTCTGTTATCACGACTGTTGACTTAGATCATAAAGAGTATCTGGGTGATACCCGAGAGCTGGTAGGCTATGACAAAGCTGGCATTTTCCGCAGTGGTAGGCCTGCAATCGTTGGTGATTTAAATATTCCACATACGGTTACAGACTATGGCAACGAAATTGCGGCAGATATGGTGTTATCAAAGCGCGATTTTTATTTTACCCCGCTAGATTCTCAGTTTCGATGGCAATATCTTGATTTTGATTGGCACTTCGACAAACCAGCCATTCCAGCACAAAATGCTGCGACAGCGTTAACGGTATTAGCTAAACTTGAGTTGCTACCTAGCTATGATGCAGTGAAGACTTGTTTGGCAAATTTGCAAGTGGAAGGCCGCTTTCAGCGACTCAATACCACGCCGCTAGTCTATACAGATGTTGCTCATAATACAGAGTCTGCAAGATATTTGGCAACTAAGTTACAAGAACTAAAGCAAAAAGGGTTTAAAATTCATGCCTTAGTCGCTATGCTTGCGGATAAAGACAAAGCCAGTGTGCTGAAAGAAGTCACCCAATATGTAGATAGCTGGAGTTTAGCTTCACTTTCAGGGCCTCGTGGAGAGCGTGCGGAAAACCTTAAACCATTGCTTGACTCAAGTTGCAATGTCACCTTATTCGATAGCGTTACAGCAGCACTTGATACTCAGCTCGATACCCTTACGAGCGATCAGGCATTGGTGGTATTTGGCTCGTTCTTTACCGTTGCTGAGGCAATGGAATACTGGCGAAAATAACCAAAGAAGATTTAACGTTTAGTAGAGAGTAAAGTTGTGAACTCAGTATTTATAAATCGCCTTGTTGGAACGAGTATCGTCGTGGTTGCTGCGGTGATCTTTATTCCAAATATCCTTGATGGTGAAAAGGTCCACTACAAGGAAGGATTTCAAGCGATCCCTGAAAGACCTGAGTTCAAAACCATTGATCTCCAAGAAAAAGTGGATGCGCAAGCCAAGCTTGCGTCTGAGTTGCCCTCTGATCCGTTGGAAGATATTCACGCCGATGATGCAAAACTAGAAGGCACGGAAGAGACAACGCTAGCCAATGCGCCGCAATCAGATACGTCACCTACACACGTTGAGGCGAAACCCGTCGCAACAACCGACAAAGTTGAGGTGGCGAAATTAACGCGTCCAGAGAGTGCTAACTTTTCAAAAATGGCCTATGTCATTCAGCTTGGTAGCTTTTCGCATAAGTCGAACGTCGATGCACTGACGAAGAAGCTTGCTGACAATGGCTTTAAAACCTTTACAAAACCCGTTAAAACCCCTAATGGTACACTGACAAAAGTGTTTGTCGGACCAGACTTAAATAAAGCTGAACTTGAAGCTAAGTTACCAGAACTAAAGAAATTAACTAAGTTAAATGGTCGTTTGACACAATTTGAAGTGACAAAATGATCTGGCATTTAGATGCCAAACCTTTTAGAATGCGCCCCACATTAACGACTTATTGGTTACTATGATCTGGGTTGATTACGCCATTCTTGGTATTGTTGGTTTATCGACTATCTTTGGCTTGCTTCGTGGCTTTGTCAAAGAAGCGATGTCACTTGTCGTATGGATCGGCGCTTTTTTCATCTCTAGTATTTTTTACCAATATCTCGCAACCTTCCTAACATTCATTTCAGAACCCCTTTTAAGAAATGCAGCCGCAATAGCCATACTCTTTTTTGCGACCTTGATGTTAGGCGGGCTTGTTAATTATGTCTTGAGTGAACTGGTTCAAAGAACTGGGCTCTCAGGCACCGATAGGATCTTTGGGATTGTATTCGGTGGACTTCGAGGTGTGTTGGTCGTTAGCGCCTTACTCTTTTTCCTTGATGCGTTTACCAGTGCGCCAGACACGCAGTGGTGGAAAACATCAAACTTAATTCCTGAATTTGGCTTTGTGATAGAGTGGTTTTTCTCCTATCTTGAACATAACTCGAGCTTTTTAGATTCAGTAAACCGTTAATCGGCGAGGAAATTTTTAATGTGTGGTATCGTTGGGATAGTCGGAACATCTCCTGTTAATCAGGCGATTTATGACGGCTTAACTGTTTTGCAACACCGCGGCCAAGATGCGGCTGGCATTATTACCATTGACAACAATACGTTTAGCTTACGAAAAGCAAACGGTCTAGTGAAAGACGTATTTCATACAAGACATATGAAACGCCTACAGGGCAACATTGGTCTTGGTCATGTACGTTATCCTACTGCTGGCTCTTCAAGCTCAGCAGAAGCTCAACCTTTCTACGTAAACTCTCCATTTGGTATTGCCCTTGCACACAACGGCAACTTAACCAATGCAGAAAAATTAAAAGAGCGTTTGTTTACTCAAGCGCGTCGCCACGTTAATACTACGTCTGATTCAGAGATCCTGCTGAACATCTTAGCTCACGAGCTTGGCAAAACAGACAAGATGAAATTAGACGCGGAAGACATGTTTACGGCAGTAACTGAGGTTGTGTCTATTGTTTCTGGTGGTTACGCGAGTATCGCGATGATCATCGGCCATGGTATTTTGGCATTTAGAGACCCTCATGGTATTCGTCCGCTTGTGTTCGGTAAGAAAGAAACTGAGCGTGGCATGGAATACATGTTCGCTTCAGAGAGTGTTGCATTGGCAACGGATGGCTTTGAGTTTGTGCGAGATGTTGCACCTGGTGAAGCCATTTACGTAACCGAAAAAGGTGAGTTTTTCTCTCAGATCTGTGCTGCTAAAACGACGCTTGCACCTTGTATCTTCGAGTTTGTATATTTTGCTCGTCCAGATTCAAACATTGATAAAATGTCTGTTTATGCGACTCGCGTGAATATGGGTACCAAGCTCGGTGAGAAAATCGCGACAGAGTGGGGCGACAAAGATATCGACGTGGTTATCCCAATCCCTGAAACATCATGTGATATCGCACTTGAAATTGCTTCCGTGCTAGGGCTTCCTTATCGCCAAGGGTTTGTTAAGAACCGCTACATTGGCCGTACTTTCATTATGCCTGGCCAAGAGCTGCGTAAGAAGTCTGTACGTCGTAAACTTAACGCGATTGACAGAGAATTCGCTGGTAAGAACGTGCTACTTGTCGACGATTCGATTGTGCGAGGCACAACATCAGCGCAAATCGTTGAAATGGCGCGTGAAGCGGGTGCGAAGAACGTGTACTTTGCATCAGCAGCACCAGAGGTAAGATTCCCGAACGTATATGGCATCGATATGCCTTCTGCATCAGAGCTAATCGCTCATGGTCGTGAAGTGGAAGATATCAATGCGAGTATTGGCTCGGACGGTTTGATCTACCAATCCCTAAGCGATTTGATTGCAGCCGTTGGTCAAGAAAATCCAGAGATCGTTCGCTTTGAGACTTCGGTATTTGATGGTCAATACATCACAGGTGACGTTGACCAGAACTACCTCAACCATATTGATGAGCTACGCAACGATTCGGCAAAGTCTAATCGTGAAGCCGCGATGTCTGCAAGCCTTGAGCTACACAATCAAGAAGCGGAAAGCACCGAAAGCGACTAAACTAGTTGATGATGTGAATAAGCATTATGATAAAAAACCCAAGTTTAACTTGGGTTTTTTATTTAATTTTAACTCAGACAACAGCCTAAAATTGATAGACTAGGCCAACATAAGCGAGGTCACTGGTGTCTCTGTCTAGCAAAGGGCTATTGGCAATAACATCATCGAGTTTAGTTCGAGTTATCCCACCAACCAGACTGAGTTGTGTTTTTATCTGATAATGCGCAGTCAACCCTGCGGAATAATTCACAGCGTCATCAGCAGTTAAGTAGCGGAATCGGCCTCGGCTAATATCGATATTTTCACCAGTTATTCCATAGATATAATTAACATAATCAGACTGCTGCCATTCTACATTACCTACTGCCGAGATTTTAAATCCTCGACCATCGTTGTACAGTGGGATTGATACTGAAAAAGTAGCCGTGGTTGAATCTGAATTATCGGAAATATCACTGTGACCAGCGAGCGTAAACCACAGATAGGTGACGCCATAGTTAACCGTGACATCGCCATCCGGCGCGTCATATCCGTCAAAAATCTTATCTTCAGACTTTGCGTCTCGGAATACACCGTCATAGCCATCTTGACGATAGCCCAACCCAGAGTAGACAGATAAATCTTCAGTAATAGGAAAGCGGTAACCAATTAGGCTATCTTTGTTGATAAACCAATTTCCTTTTTGAATATCTATAATGGGAATTGAGATAAACTCACTGTCAATGCCTTTCCATGGCAAATCTGCAGCCGCGGCTCCTCCCCCTAAACGAACCTGCCATTCGTTAGATTTCGGCTCAATGGCATGACTAAAAGAAGCAAAGGTTAAAGTGAAGACGGCAGCAGACGTGAGTGCTGACTTGATTAGATACATACAGAATTCCTTTCGTAAGTTAAAAATTGCGAGAATTTAGAATGTAAGAAGTTTGTTACAAGAGTTGGGGAAGTGCTGTTAGAAAGTGTAATAAATTGTCGGGAAACGTTGTTTGAAGTGTTATCTGTTTAAGAAATCGTTGTTGTCTTACATCCCTAATCTACTCGCCACTTCAAAAGGGTTTTTATAAAGTAGCGAGCAGATAGGTGTGTATAAGATTTAACTGGATTGAGTGAGATCAGAATCTGTTAGTAATACAGTTAGTCCATCAACCAGCTCAAATAGCTCAGGCTCGATATCACTGAGTGGTTTTTCTTGTTTTAATCCCGTTTCAATGATCTCAGCCAATTTCTTTAGGGTTGGTACGCCAGTATAACAGCAGGCACCGTGGAATTTATGAACTACTTTGAGCAGCGTCGGGAGATCCTCTGCGTCTTGTGCAGACTCCAACTGCTGCAACGTTTCGGGCACGCTAGAAAGCAGCATATTGAGCATTTCCAATGCTAAATCAGGTTTATTACCCGCTCGCTGTAATGCTAATCCCCAATCTAACATTTGGCTATTAAATGGCGGCACACTGTGCTGATGACTCTCAATATTTTTTTGTCTCGCGACTGGTGAAGACGCGCTATGGTCGCAAATAATTTGCTTGAGCATATCTTCATCTATGGGTTTAGTCATATAGTTACTAAAGCCATCTTTAAGCAGTTGCTCTTTTTCGCCAGCAAGTGCATGTGCGGTGACGGCGATGATAGGAGTATCCTCATTTAAGGACGACTCTCTTATGCTCCTACAGGCGCTTATACCATCCATTATGGGCATTTGAATATCCATAAATATCAGGTCGTATTTTCTTGATTTACATAAACTGACTGCTTGAGCACCATTATGCGCTGTATCTATTGCCTCTACTTGTTCATCTAACAATGTGCATATCAACTTCAAGTTAGCATCGTTATCGTCTGCAACCAGCACTTTAAGTGGCAGACTTGTGGCTTCGATTTCATTGGCACTCATGTCTGGATGGTCTAAACGATAAGGTGCTGCAAGCATTTCGCATAGTTTTCTGTGGTTAAGTGGCTTGCTTAAACAAGCGTCAGCTCCACTGCCAATAAGCGCCTCACGCATATTATGTGAGACGGTATTAACCATCAAATATAGGTAGTCTGCGGATCCGCGAGCTTGTTTGATGTAACTCTTAACGGTTTGCATTTGGTCGACGCTTGCCATAGATCCAATTAAACAGATATCGTAATTAAAATCTTGGCCTAAGGCAGTATCGAACTCTTCTTCGGTAAGGCAGCGAGTGACCTGCATTTCCCACGCTTGTAGTTGAGCTATTACCGCATAATGAGTATGCTCTTGTGGTTCAAAGTAGAGCACGCGTTTATTTTCAAGTGGCTTGCTTGGTAAGTTGTCGTTGTAGAGGCGGTTTGGTAATGCAAAGACCGCGTTAAATGAGAAACAGGTGCCATTTCCTGGCGCTGAGTTAAGAGTGATACGACCATTCATCGCCTCAACAATATGCTTAGTAATGATAAGACCTAGACCTGTGCCACCAAATTTACGGGTAATACTAGTATCGGCTTGAGCAAACGGTGTAAATAGTGCGTCTTGCTTATCCTGAGCAATACCGACCCCGGTATCGCTGACAGACACTAGCAACGAGGATTGAGATTCATCCATCAGACGGTGGTTAATATCCACTTTGACTGAGCCTTTTTCCGTGAACTTGATGGCATTACTGATCAGATTGGTCAATACCTGTTTAAATCGCGTAGGATCGCCAATTAAGTTGTCGGGCACTTGGCGATTAACAGAAATGGAAAACTCCAACTGCTTTTCGTGAGCGCTTGGCGCTAATAAGGTCATGACCTCATTGACGGCGTCGCGTAATTCAAACTGGATATTCTCCAGCTCCATAGCACCAGCTTCTAGCTTTGAAAAATCCAAGATGTCACTAATGATGGTAAGCAGGCTATTTGCAGATAGCTCTATGGTATCTAAATAATCTTTTTGGTGTTTATTTAATGGTGTTTTATAAAGTTGACGGGTAAAGCCTATAACACCATTGAGCGGCGTTCTAAGTTCATGACTCATCTTAGCCAAGAAATCCGACTTTACGCGGTTAGCATCTTGTGCCTCTTTTTTGGCAATATTGAGCTGAATATTCTGCGTTTCATACTGCTCTAGGGTTTCACGATAATCACTAGTTGCCTGGTCAATGTGCTTTTGCATTTCGTCTTTTTGATTGGCCATCTTTCTGCCAATAACGATCAAGCCTTGGCGCAAAAGCTCAAATTCACCCCGCATCGGCTCATTGATTGCGATGTCTTGTTTACCTTCGTTGAGCTTGTCTGTGGCTAAAATCAAATTGGCAATTGGTTTGGTTAGCATACGTGACAATCGCATGGCCAACATAACGCTAAGTAAAAAGGAGAAAATAATAACAATGGCACTCAAGATCAGTGCACGCTGCTGCGAGATCAGTGCTTGGTCTTTACTGATCTCTACAACTAAAATCGCCAGCGTAGCCGGCTCTGCACTGTGCCAATCGGTTTTTTTTGCTAAATGGTTTTTAACTGGTGAATAAAACACAAAGGTATTTTTTAGTGTAGTGACTTCGGTGGTTTGTAGCTTTTGCACTTCACCAAAATAATGTAATTTATCGAATTCACTATGATAATTACTGGTAAGAATAAGCTGATTTTGGCTATCAAACAGCGCGATGCTTTTTACCAGTGGTGCATGTTTATTGTGTGCTTGGCTTAAAATGCGGTGTAAGTGCGCTTTATCTTGTTTTTCTATTGGGTATTCTACTGACATGGCAAGTGAATCTGCAATGCGATTTCCCTGACTTATCAGAATTTCCTCAAGCTCTACGTAGCGATTTATAGTAAAATAACCACCAAGTAGCAAGCCAACCAAAAGGGTTGGCAAAAGAGTGAGTAATAAAATACTGTCACGCAGGTTTAATTTTGTCATAGGGTCAAAAAAGTGCAGAGAAATCTGTAACTAAGATTATCTTTTACCGACGTGATAAGCAAACAAATGAGGAACCCAATGGCACAGATTTTTCGTGCTAAGAAAGCTGCTAAGCCGTCAAAGCAAATAGAATTAAGCATAGAGTCAATGGATCATCAGGGGCGAGGTGTTGCTCGCCATGAAGGTAAGGTCTGTTTTGTGGCTGGTGCCTTGACTGGTGAGCGAGTGAGAGCACAGGTTGTACAGGCAAAGTCTAAACTGTTGGAAGCGAAGGTGATAAAAGTACTTAATGCCTCCAAAGAGCGTGTTAAACCGTTTTGCCCGCATTACCAGCAGTGCGGTGGTTGTAGCTTGCAGCATCAAAGTATTGATGGTCAGCTCAATGAAAAGCAACATGCAGTCGAAAAACTTTTTGCGCGTTTTGCCAACATTGAGCACTTACCTTGGCAAGCGCCGATCACCTCTATGGCGCTTCATTATCGCCGTGCAGCTCGTTTGGCATGCATTTTTGATAAACAAAGCAAAAGCGTCAAGTTAGGCTTTAGAGCAAGTCAGTCGAAGCAGATTATCGAAATAGCGCAGTGTGACGTATTGGTGTCGCCTTTTGATCGTATTGTTAACACGCTAAGTTTGCTAGCACAGTCGCTAAGTGAGTTTAGACTAATCAGTCATATTCAGCTTTGTCAGGCTGACAACTATAACTATGTGTTGTGTCGTCATACAAAGCCACTGTCCGCTTCGACTCGCGAAACGCTACAAAACGAGCTGGAAAATTGTCAGGTACTGTTTGACGATGGCGAGACGCCAGTTGTGTATTCCCAGTTGCCGCACTATCACCTTGGTGAATTTGACTTAACACTTGAATTTAAATTGAACAACTTTATTCAAGTGAATCAATCGGTAAATGAAGCAATGCTGCGCCAAGCGACAGACTGGCTACAGCTGAGTAACGATGAAAGTGTCCTCGACCTTTTCTGTGGGGTGGGAAATTTCTCTTTGGTGCTCGCAAAACAAGCAAAAAATGTGATTGGGGTAGAAGGTGAAGCGCAATCGGTTGCAATGGCTCAGCAAAATGCGCAAACTAATAAAATCAGTAATGTTCAGTTTCACTGTTTTGATCTAACCCAGTCGATTGCAGAGGCTGCTTGGTTCGACGCAAATCTGGATGTATTAGTACTGGACCCTTCAAGGCCGGGGGCGCTTGAGGTACTGCAGCAATTACCTTTGACGCAGTTTACCCGTATTTTATACGTGTCATGCGACCCAGTTACACTGGCGCGCGATTCTTTGGTGATAGCGCAGGCAGGCTTTGAAATAGAAAAGCTTGGCTTAATGAATATGTTTGTCCACACAGGACATATCGAAACCATGGCGCTGTTTAAAAAGCAGTGTAAATAACCTGAGCTATGAGGCCGTTATTGCCCGAGCATTAGGCTAGATAATTTACCCGAAAATGAGGCGGGTAAGTAATTTTAAGGAGGTATTAAAACATGGTTGCTACTCGGCAGTCGCATCAAACCACTTTGCCACTGGAGTTTGATGCGCGACTCACTATCTTAAACTTGTCTGAAGATCAAAGAACATGGCTACAAAAGGCTTATGAACTTTGTCCTGCGGATGAGTCAACGGAACATCTCAATAACGCCATCGAAATGGTAGAGATCCTTGCAGACTTAAATTTTGATAGCGAATCCTTAGCAACTGCGTTTTTAACTCCTTATTTTGTTGCTGGAAAGTTGTCCCTTGAGCAAGTGGAAGAAGCGCTTGGCAAAAATATCTCTCTGCTTTTAAGAGGGGTGGAGAATATGGACACTATTAGTACGTTGGCACACCAAAGCTCCGGTAAGGTACAAGTCGACAACATCCGCCGTATGTTACTCGCTATGGTGGAAGATGTGCGCGCTGTAGTGATTAAGCTTGCTGAGCAAATCTGCCATTTACGTGCGGTTAAGAAAGCATCTGAAGAAGAAAGAGTCGTTGCTGCAAAAGCGGCTGCCAATATTTTTGCACCACTTGCGAACCGTTTGGGGATTGGCCAATTAAAATGGGAACTTGAAGATCTCTCTTTCCGTTATTTGCATCCGGATACGTATAAGTCTATTGCCAAGAAGCTTTCTGATAAACGCCTAGACCGCGAAGCTTATATGGAAAATATGGTTAATTCGGTGGCACAAAAACTTGCGGATGCAGGCATTAAAGCGCAGGTCTACGGTCGCCCTAAGCATATTTATAGCATTTATAAAAAAATGGCGCAGAAAAGCTATGAATTCGAACAGTTGTTCGACATTCGCGCGATGCGTGTGGTGGTAGATGAAATTCAAGATTGCTACGCCGCGTTGGGCATTGTGCACACCAGTTGGCGGCATTTAAACAAAGAGTTTGACGACTATATTGCTACGCCTAAGCAAAACGGCTATCAGTCTATCCACACCGTGGTATTTGGTCCTGAGGGCAAAACGGTAGAAATCCAAATCCGTACTGAGGCCATGCATCGAGATGCAGAGCTTGGGGTGGCGGCTCATTGGATGTACAAAGAAGGTGCATTGCCGGGCAGAAACTCAGGATACGAGCAAAAAATTAGCTGGCTACGCAAACTGTTGCAGTGGCAAGAAGAAGTGGTAGATGGCAGCGAAATAGCAGATGAGCTGAAGAATCAGGTTGTCGAAGACCGTGTTTATGTATTCACGCCCAAGGGCGATATCTTTGATTTGCCACTAGGCTCGACGCCACTCGACTTCGCTTACTACATTCATTCTAATGTTGGACATCGCTGCATTGGTGCAAAAGTGTTTGGTAAAATAGTGCCTTTCACTTACACATTGCGCACAGGCGATCAGGTAGAGATTCTTACCCAGAAAAATGCTTCACCAAGTCGAGATTGGTTAAACCCGTCGCTGGGATATATTCATTCTTCAAGAGCACGCAGTAAGATCCATCACTGGTTTAAGCAGCAAGATAGAGACAAAAATCTTCAAGCGGGTAAGGAAATTTTAGATAGTCATCTGCAAAAACTAGATATTACCTATAAAGATTTAGAACCCGCGATTGACCGCTTTAACTTTAAAGAACTCGACGATTTAATGGTGGCGATTGGTGCCGGTGATATTCGTATCAATCAATTCCTGAACTACGTGCAAGATAAACCTGAGGATACACCTAAGTTAAAAATCTCCTCGCCAAAACACACTAAAGGCGACAAAAATGCAGTGGTCGTTGATGGGGTAGGCAGCTTAATGAGTCATATGGCGAAATGCTGTGAGCCAGTACCGGGCGATGAAATTGTGGGTTACATCACGCAAGGGCGAGGTATTGCCGTGCATCGCTCTGATTGTGAGTCGTTTGCTCATATTACGGATATACATCCAGAGCGTGAGATTGCAGTCAGTTGGTCAGAGGATGTTAAAGCGTCGTACGCCATTACATTAAAAATTGAAGCGCACGACCGCCAAGGGTTGATCCGAGACATTAGCGCTGTGCTTGCCAATGAAAAAGTCAATGTGCTCAATATGAATGTACAAACCCAAGACGATAAAAACGTGGCGGTATTTATGATGAAGGTAGAGGTGGATGACCTTTCTGCTATGCATCGCTTGCTGACTAAATTGATGCAAATCGAAGGTGTTTTTGATGCCAAACGACTCTAAGCCTTCGGCAACAATGGGGATAGAGCAGCTGCTAGAGATTATGTCGCAGCTACGCGACCCAAGCACTGGATGCGACTGGGATAAGAAGCAAACCTTTAAAACCATTGTCCCTTATACGTTAGAAGAAGCACACGAAGTTGCCGATGCTATCGAGCAAGGCGACTTTGTTCACTTAAAAGAAGAGTTGGGGGACTTGCTGTTCCAAGTGATTTTTTATGCTCAGCTTGGAAAAGAGCAGGGGTTGTTTGATTTTGCTGACATAGTGCAAACTCTCAATGACAAATTAGTGAGACGCCACCCTCATGTATTTGAAAATCAGGAAAGCTTAAGCGAAGCAGAGCTTGAACAGCAATGGCACGCCATTAAACAGCAAGAAAAACAGGCACAAAAACAAGGGGCGTTCGCGGCAGATATTCCAAGCAGCTTGCCTGCATTATCAAAAGCCTACAAAATTCAAAAGCAAGCAGCCAAACTTGGATTTGACTGGCCAAGTTACCACGGCGCGTGGGATAAAGTACAAGAGGAAGTCGCAGAGGTGAGCGAGGCGCTGCAAGTTGATCCACGCTCTGAACATACAGCGGAAGAGGTGGGCGACTTGTTGTTTGCAACTGTGAATGTGAGCCGACATATAAAACGAGATCCGGAGCAGCTGCTACGTCAAGCCAATGAGAAATTTAAAAATCGCTTTGTGCAAGTCGAAGCCGTTTTGAATGAGTCCTCACTATCACTTAAAGATGCGAGCTTGGAGGAGATGGATGGTGCTTGGGAGACAGTGAAACGTCGTCAACGCAGTAAAAACTGAGACTGATTTTACGGTTTGTTCGTTACTTAAAACGACCTCCTGATAAAATATATTACCGCGCTAAGTCATTTTTAGCTGGAATGACTTAGCTGCTTTTGCTATACTATCGCCCCGTCTTGATTCTTATTTAAATTCCAATTTTCCTGAAATTTCTAGGGTTCGCATGAGTACAAAATTTATCTTCGTAACGGGCGGAGTAGTATCCTCCTTGGGTAAAGGTATTGCAGCTGCTTCTTTAGCCGCTATTTTAGAAGCACGTGGCTTGAAAGTAACGATTCTAAAGCTGGATCCTTACATCAATGTTGACCCTGGGACCATGAGCCCTATCCAACACGGTGAAGTATTCGTAACCGAAGACGGCGCGGAAACTGACCTTGATCTTGGTCACTACGAGCGTTTTATTCGCACTAAAATGACCAAGCGTAACAACTTTACACAAGGCCGTGTATTTGAAGACGTGTTGCGCAAAGAGCGTAGAGGTGAGTACTTAGGTGCCACTATTCAGGTTATTCCTCACATCACAAACGACATCAAGCGTCGCGTGCTTGAAGGCGCGGAAGGCCATGATGTTGCTATCGTAGAGATCGGTGGTACGGTTGGTGATATCGAGTCACAACCTTTCCTAGAAGCAATTCGTCAGCTAGGCACAGAGCTTGGTCGTGAGAGCGCTTTGTTTATGCATTTGACGCTGGTGCCTTTCTTAGGCCCTGCGGGTGAAGTGAAAACTAAGCCAACTCAGCACTCTGTGAAAGAGCTTCGTTCAATCGGTATTCAACCTGATATTTTGATCTGTCGTTCAGATCGTAAACTACCAGCGAACGAGCGCGCGAAGATTGCACTATTCACTAACGTGGAAGAAAAAGCAGTTATCTCGCTACAAGACGTAGACAGTATTTATAAGATCCCTGCGCTATTGAAGTCGCAAGAGCTTGATAACATCATTTGTCGTCGTTTCTACCTTGAGCGTCCGGAAGCGGATTTATCTGAGTGGGAACAAGTACTTTATCAAGAGTCAAATCCTACTGGTGAAGTGACAATTGGTATGGTTGGTAAATACATCGAATTACCGGACGCATATAAATCAGTCAACGAAGCATTGAAGCATGCTGGTTTGAAAAACCGTTTAACGGTGAATATTGAATATGTTGACTCTCAAGATATCGAGAGCAAGGGCACTGAGTTACTTGAGCACCTTGATGCTATCTTAGTACCTGGTGGCTTTGGTAACCGTGGCGTTGAAGGTAAGATTTTAGCTGCAAAGTATGCACGTGAAAACAAAGTACCATACCTAGGTATTTGTTTAGGGATGCAAGTTGCGCTAATCGAGTATGCACGTAACGTTGCAGGTCTTACTGGTGCTAACTCAACTGAATTTGATCTTGAAAGCCCACATCCAGTGGTTGGTCTGATCACTGAGTGGTTAGATGCAGATGGTAAGATTGAAGTACGTGACCACGATTCTGATCTTGGTGGCACTATGCGTCTTGGCGCGCAGCTTTGCCACTTAAAAGAGGGCTCTAAGGTGCGTGAAGTATACGGTAATGCCGAAATCGTTGAGCGTCACCGCCACCGCTACGAAGTAAACAACAACTATGTTGCTGAGCTTGAAAAAGCGGGTCTGCAATTTACTGGTCTGTCAGAAGACAAGAAACTAGTTGAGATTATCGAGAATAAAGATCACCCTTGGTTTATCGCGGCTCAGTTCCACCCTGAGTTCACGTCAACGCCTCGTGATGGTCACCCATTATTTGAAGGCTTTGTTGCGGCGGCATACAGCCACCAAAAAGCATCTTCGTAATAAGAAAAGCCGTGCTCTTGCACGGCTTTTTTGTTGCAGAAGGTTCTGCAATAGGCACTACGTGTAGTGTTTATCGCCAAACTTTTTCTTATCTGCCGGCGCGTCAATGTGATACGTGTAAATTCTTCACTTTGCGAAGCAACAGAGATAAGGCAAACTTTAAAGCGGGTTTATCGACCCTGAATTCGCCTGCGACAGAAGCAGTGCAACACACACCACTTTGGGAATAAGAGGAATCAAGATGTCAAAAATCGTTAGAGTGATTGGCCGTGAAGTTATGGACTCACGCGGTAACCCAACAGTAGAAGCGGACGTACACCTAGAGTCAGGTGCATGGGGCCGTGCATGTGCGCCATCAGGTGCATCTACGGGTACCCGTGAAGCACTAGAGCTACGTGACGGTGATAAGTCTCGTTACTTAGGTAAAGGTGTATTAACAGCGGTAAACTACGTAAATAACGAAATCGCGGCAGCACTTGAAGGTCAAAACGCGCTAGAGCAACGTGCAATCGACCAAATCATGTTGGACTTAGACGGCACTGAAAACAAAGAAAAACTAGGTGCGAATGCCATCCTTGCGGTATCTCTAGCAACAGCAAAAGCAGCTGCACAAGACAAAGGCGTGGCGCTATACGAGCATATCGCAGACATCAACGGTACAGCAGGTCAGTACTCAATGCCAGTTCCGATGATGAACATTATCAATGGTGGTGAGCACGCGGATAACAACGTTGATATTCAAGAGTTTATGGTTCAGCCTGTTGGCGCAAAGAGCTTCCGTGAAGCACTACGTATGGGTGCTGAAATCTTCCATAGCTTGAAAAACGTACTTAAGTCACGTGGCCTGAACACTGCTGTTGGTGATGAAGGTGGTTTTGCTCCAGACCTTAAGTCAAATGAAGAAGCGCTAGAAGTGATTGTTGAAGCGGTTGCAGCAGCTGGCTACGAAATGAACAAAGACGTAACACTAGCACTTGACTGTGCAGCGTCTGAGTTTTATGTCGATGGCAAGTATGACCTAAAGGGCGAAGGTAAAACATTCGACTCGGAAGGTTTTGCAGGCTTCTTGGCCGATCTTGCAGCACGTTACCCAATTGTATCAATCGAAGATGGCCTAGACGAAAGCGACTGGGCTGGCTGGAAAGTCCTAACAGATAAAATCGGCGATAAAGTTCAGCTAGTGGGTGATGATCTTTTTGTTACTAACACTAAGATTTTAAAGCGTGGTATTGAAGAAAGCATTGGTAACTCAATCTTGATTAAATTCAACCAGATTGGTTCACTGTCTGAAACGCTTGATGCCATCAAAATGGCGCAAGATGCTGGCTTTACCGCCGTTATTTCACACCGCTCTGGTGAAACTGAAGACGCAACCATTGCTGATTTAGCAGTGGCGACAGCGGCAGGTCAAATTAAGACAGGTTCACTTTGTCGTTCGGATCGTGTAGCTAAGTACAACCAGTTACTACGTATTGAAGAAGCGCTAGGTGAAAAAGCGGTATACAAAGGCCGTAGTGAAATCAAAGGTCAGTAATTAGCATTACTTGATGTATTGTAAAAACGCCAGTTTAGTTACTGGCGTTTTTATTCCTAACGTTCATCACCAAACTTCACAATGTCCTTGGCCATATCGGAATGTCCAACAGACTTGAAGTGAATTACAAGTATCATCCATCGTTGCTGCTCCATTACCTCCAGCAACAGCTGGTGTCATCTTGGTCACAAGTATTTTGTTCACACTAAGTTCTTTAATCGATTTTTTGTTGAACTTTAATTTCATTGTCGTTTCCTTCTATAAAAAATATAAATGTTAACCAAATCCATACAAGATGTTGGTTGTGTTACATTTGTACTTTTTGTATAAAAAGTCAACAGGTGTTTTTAAGCACCAAACTCTTGCGCTAATATCGATTGAGTGAAATTGATTTTCAAATAAAAACCTCTTGGCAAAGTTTGCACTATTTTACCGTTAGGCCCAATTGCATCGGTGAGCGCTTTGGCATTTGCCGCTTTTGGCCTTATCTGCATGACTTCTCCAAGATGCCCTGAGATTTCCTCTACATGGCCCGTAGCGATTAACTCGATTTGCTCTTCCCAGTCTCTTCGTAACAATTGTTCTTGATGCGCGTCTGGCCGCCATAAGAAGCCGTGTCCAATAACCCTATCTATTAAAGGAATTTCTCGCTCGGCTAATATGGGTAGCCAAAGAACGTGAGCTAATTTCTTTTTAACACTCGACGCTTCCCATGTTAATCCTGTTAACTGAGTCAGCGGCACGACAGAAACATAGGTGGTCTCTAGCGGTTTGCCTTGATAGCTTATGGGCAAAGTCTTGAGTTCAACGCCAATATGCTCAAAATCAGGCACAGGCTTTGAGCCCGCGGTGGCACCTAAGGCCGCTTCTATGAGTTGTCCTACCCAGCCTTTCTCTTTGAGCAAGTCTTGTGGTGTTTTAAACGAGAGCTGATGAGCGAGTTCACCTAATGTTAAACCGGCTATGTTTTCAACACGCTGCATAAGTTCGCCCACAGAGCGTGGTGGTGTAACTGATGGCAAGCGATACTCCTGAGTCTATCCCCTAAAAACACGATTATAAAAGAAATCATGTGGTGAAGTAAGTTGGTTATTTTGCACTCAACTTAAGTGTGGTTTGTTATTTCAACATATGGTTAAAGTAATAACTTTATTATCTATATGATAAATATGAAGTTATTTTTATTTTGCTACAGTCAGAGCGGCTTGGAAATCTTATGGCTTTGGATAAATACAAGACTATAAACATAATTATCCACAGAATATGTGGAAAACCTGAGGTTTGAAGTGTGTAATTGTGGATTTGTTCGTAATTTGAACTGAAAAACACTTAGTTATGCACAAGTTGTGGGTAACTTGAGAGTATGCTGAGATAATTTAGGTATAGAATGGAATTAAATTTGCCGTGGCGCGGGAGTTGTGGAACAATCATTAAAAATCGACTTATAAATGAGGCACTAAGGTGATTGATGCCGAAGGGTTTCGTGCCAATGTCGGAATAGTGATTTGTAATAATCAGGGGCAGGTTTTTTGGGCCCGTCGTTACGGACAACACTCTTGGCAATTTCCTCAAGGCGGAATAGATCAAGGGGAAACACCTGAGCAAACGATGTATCGTGAACTTCATGAAGAAGTTGGACTTAGGCCAGAAGATGTTGAAATAGTAGCAAGTTCTAAACATTGGTTACGTTACAAACTACCAAAAAGGTTAATTAGACGAGATTCAAGCCCAGTTTGTATCGGGCAAAAGCAGAAATGGTTTTTATTGAAACTTAGGTGTAAAGATGAAGACGTAGACTTATTACGTACGCATCACCCTGAGTTCGATGATTGGCGCTGGGTTAGCTATTGGTATCCAGTACGTCAAGTTGTATCGTTTAAGCGTGATGTCTATCGTCGAGTGATGAAGGAATTCGCTCCGTTTGCGATGCCATTTGGTAAACGTGAACAGCAAGGGCAAAAGGATTTCTGGCGCACAAAACGATAAAAATAGGAGCAGCAGGTGTTAGCAACGTTGAGATCGATTGCTGAGTCAGTGGCACAGCAAAGTGACCTACAAAGCGCGTTAAATTGCTTTGTTACTATGGTCAAAGATGCCATGCACACTGAATGCTGCTCAGTTTATTTTGCCGATTACAGTCAAGATAACTTTATCCTGATGGCAACGGATGGCTTAAACCCTGAAGCAATCGGAAAATTCCGCATGGGATTTACCGAAGGCCTAGTCGGTCTTGTTGCCCAGCGTGAAGAGCCAATTAACGTTGCCCACGCCCAATCACACCCAAGATTCAAACTGTCACCTGAGGTCAATGAAGAAGGCTACAATGCTTTCTTATCAGTACCTGTTGTACACCAGCGTAAAGTGCTTGGAGTTATTGTGGTGCAGCAAAAGATTGCTCGTGTATTTAGCCATGATGAAGAGTCCTTTCTTATTACGCTTTCAGCGCAATTGGCTTCACAGCTTGCCAACACCGAGATCCAAACTTTACTTCAACAAGATGCAAGCAGTCACAGAACCTCAGTGTTAAAAGGGGTATCAAGTGCTCCAGGTATTGCCTTAGGCGATGGTTATGTGGTGTTACCCCATATTGATTTTGCGAGTATTGAACCACAGCATAGTGACAATATTCAGCAGCAAATTCAGCTGTTTCATCAAGCGGTGGCCGCGACTCGGCAAGAATTCCATATTTTAGCCAAAACTCTGAGTGATGATATTCCAAAAGAAGCGGTAGCTGTGTTTGAGGTTTACCAACAACTTTTGGATGCCAAGAGTTTAGGTAAACAAGTAGAGTCTGAAATACAACAAGGCTGGAACGCGAAAACAGCGCTAAAGCTTGTTATCGAAAAGCTTGTGGCTCAGTTTGATATGATGAGCGACCCTTATATCAAAGAGCGTGCGATTGATGTTAATGATATTGGCCTGCGTGTGCTCCAGCATTTAGTCTCAACAGAACAAGCTGTTAAACACTATCCAGATAATACGATTCTAATCGCCCATACTTTGACTCCAACTATGTTAGCGCAAGTACCAAAAGAAAAGCTCAAAGGGGTCGTCAGTGTGCATGGCTCGGCCAACTCTCATGCCTCCATTCTCACTCGTGCGATGGGCGTCCCCGCTATTTGGGGCATAGAAGACATTCCATTATTACAGTTTGATGGTAAGTCTATGATCATGGATGCGTATTCTGGGCGGCTTTATATTTCGCCTTCGCAAATGTTGGTCAATGAGTACGTTGAAATCAAACGTAAAGACAACATTCTGCATGATAAGTTTGAAGCGGAACATGATTTGCCGCCTATTACACTCGATGGTGAGCGTATAAATTTACTCTTAAATGCTGGGCTTGATCTATCGACCGAGACATTAAGCGCCAGTTATTGCGATGGCGTTGGTCTTTATCGAACTGAGTCTTGGTTTATGCAAAAAGGCCAATTCCCAACACAATCGGAGCAAGAAGTCTGGTATCGCGAGGTGCTATCACGTTATCACCCTGAGCCCGTAGTGATGCGGACTTTAGATATCGGTGGCGACAAAATTCTAGATTACTTTGATATCAAAGAAGAAAACCCATTTTTAGGATGGCGGGGCATTCGTGTATCGCTGGATCACCCCGAACTTTTCTTGGATCAAATCAAAGCGATGATCAAAGCAAACGCAGGTCTTGGCAACTTACAGATCATGTTGCCTATGGTGGGTCATAGTGAGGAAATAGATGAAGCGATGGCACTCATTGAGCAGGCTTGTTTTGAGCTGCAAGACGAATGGGCTGATCCTTTTTATACCATCGACCGACCAGAAATCGGCGTGATGCTCGAAGTACCGTCTAGCGTGTACTTGTTACCTGAGTGGTCGAAAAAAATTGATTTTTGCTCTGTGGGCAGTAACGATTTGACGCAGTATTTATTAGCCGTTGATAGAACCAACGCGCAAGTAGCGGATCTTTTTGACCCTTATCACCCCAGTGTATTACGAGTGTTAAACCAGATTGCACAGCAGTGTGAATTACACGAGCTGCCTTTTAGCCTGTGTGGAGAATTAGGCGGTGAGCCTGAGGGAGCAATCTTGCTTATTGCAATGGGGTATCGCCGTTTGAGTATGAATATTTCATCACTGAACAAAGTAAAATGGGTGTTACGTAGACTGAGAGTAACGGATATGGAAGCTTTACTTGAAAATTGTTTAGCACAGCCGTCATCTAAGCAAGTGCGCCGAATTATTAAAGAATTTATGATAGAACATCATTTTGCAGAATTACTCTATACCAGCCACCAAGCAAAGGGTGCTTCTTAAGGCTATTTACGCTACCATTACGGCGCTATAAGAATAAGAGCTTGTTGATGGAAACTATTATACTCATCGTTGTACTTTGCGCTTTGCTCGGCTGTGCAGTTGGCTTTTTGGCAGGTCTACTTGGTATCGGCGGCGGGCTGCTGATAGTCCCTATTTTATCTGTCATCTTGACCAAATTTAATGTTATACCCACAGATCAAGTGGTGTTAGTTGCAATTGCGACGTCTCTCGCCTCCATTATTTTCACTTCGACATCTTCAGCCAAAGCGCATCATAAAAATGACAATGTTCCATGGCACATTGCTCCATGGGTGATGTTAGGTGTGGCAGTCGGCGCGTTGGGCAGTGGTTTTGCCGCAGTGATGTTGCCTGAAAAACTCGTCAGAATTATTTTTGTGGTTAGTGTTGTGGGCATTGCATTGAAAATGGCGTGGAGTTCCAGAAGACCGCCACAATCAACCAGAGTTATACCGCAAGGACCGATACTTGCGATGCTAACCTCGGTAACGGGGGCGCTGTCTGCAATGATTGGTATCGGCGGGGGAGCATTAATCGTCCCACTACTGACATTTTTCTCTGTTGATATGAAAAAAGCGATAGGATGTGCGTCTGCCAGTGGTATTGTTATCGCTATCTTTGGCTCCTTTGGCTATATCGCCTCTGGCAGCCAACATGTGGATATTGAACATGGATTTTTAGGTTTTGTCTATTTACCGGCTTTGTTTGGTATAGTGGCAACTTCATGGTTTATGGCACCTATTGGTGCTAAAGCTACGCACCACTTACCAGTCACAACGATTAAGAAAGTGTTTGCGGCGTTACTCATTGTTATCGCTGGCAATATGTTAATGAATTAAGGAAAGGCTATGGCTTTGCAGTTTCCACAGATAGACCCTGTGATTTTCTCCATCGGACCGTTAAGTGTTCGTTGGTATGGATTAATGTATTTAATCGGCTTTATGTTCGCCATGTGGTGGGCAGGGAAAGAAGCAAAAAAACCAGACTCTGGTTGGAATAAAGACCAAGTTGGCGACCTAGTTTTTTACTGTATGCTCGGTGTGATCTTGGGCGGGCGAATTGGTTACGTGTTGTTTTATCAATTCTCTCATTTTATTGAAAACCCGCTTTATTTGTTTAGGGTGGACCAAGGCGGTATGTCTTTCCATGGCGGTGCATTGGGCGTTATCACGGCAATTATCGTGTATGCGCTTAAAAACAAACGTTCGATTTTATCGGTAGGTGACTTTGTCGTTCCTATGGTGCCTGTTGGGCTTTTTGCTGGTCGTATCGGTAACTTCATTAATGGCGAATTATGGGGTCGCGTAACGGATGTTCCTTGGGCATTTATTTTCCCAACGGGCGGACCACAGCCGCGCCACCCATCACAACTTTATGAAGCGTTTTTTGAAGGGTTGGTATTGTTTGTGATGTTGGTATGGTTTAGAAAAAAACCGCGCCCAGCGGGCAGCGTAGCAGGTCTATTTTTAGCCGGTTACGGTGTCTTCCGCTTCTCAATCGAGTATTTCCGTGAACCAGATGCACATATTGGCTTATATGGTGGCTTTATTTCTCAAGGTCAGATCTTATCCCTCCCTATGGTGATTGCAGGCGCTATCCTTATGGTATGGGCATATAAGCGAGAAGGTAGCAACCCATCTAACGAGCAAGTTAAAAGTTAAAGAGTAGCGAACAATGAAGCAATATTTAGAACTGATGCGCCATGTGCGTGATAATGGCACAAAAAAAGAAGACCGCACTGGCACTGGCACAGTGAGTGTTTTTGGATACCAGATGCGCTTCAACTTGCAAGAAGGCTTTCCGCTTGTAACGACGAAAAAGTGTCATCTACGCTCGATTATCCACGAGCTACTTTGGTTCTTGCAAGGCGATACTAACATCAAATACCTAAAGGAAAATGGCGTTAGCATTTGGGATGGCTGGGCAACGGATGAAGGGGACTTAGGGCCAGTTTATGGCAGCCAGTGGCGCTCTTGGACGGGGCCAAATGGTGAAGTGATAGATCAAATCAAAGATGTTGTAGAGCAAATCAAAACCAACCCTGACTCTCGTCGCCTGATTGTGAGTGCTTGGAACCCTGCGCTTTTGCCTGATACTAACTATTCACCGAAAGAAAATGCAGCGATGGGCAAACAAGCGTTGCCACCTTGCCACACGTTATTCCAATTTTATGTACTAGATGGCAGGCTTTCTTGCCAGCTTTATCAGCGCAGTGCGGATATTTTCTTAGGTGTGCCCTTTAACATCGCAAGCTATGCGCTGTTAACGATGATGATTGCACAAGTTTGTGACTTAGAAGTGGGGGATTTTGTACATACCTTCGGCGATGCTCATTTATACCTAAACCACATGGAACAAGTTGACGAGCAGTTAAGCCGAGCGCCGTTTGCGAAGCCGCAAATGCAGATCAACCCTCAAGTAACAGACATATTTGGTTTTAAGTTTGAAGACTTTGAACTGGTGAACTACGAATGTCATCCGCATATAAAGGCACCGGTCGCGATTTAGGAGCATTTATGAAAGCCGTTATTCCAGTGGCGGGTCTTGGCACTCGCATGTTACCAGCAACGAAGGCCATTCCAAAAGAAATGCTGCCAATTGTCGATAAGCCTCTGATCCAGTATGTGGTAGATGAAGCAGCGGCCGCTGGCGTCAAAGAAATTGTCCTGGTAACCCATTCAAGTAAAAACTCAATTGAAAACCACTTTGATAAAAGCTTTGAGTTGGAAGCAACACTGGAAAAACGGGTTAAGCGTCAGCTGCTAGAAGAAGTACAATCTATATGCCCCAAAGGCGTTACGCTGATCCATGTGCGTCAAGGTGAGGCTCGTGGCCTTGGTCATGCCATCAACTGCGCTGCACCTGTGATTGGCGATGAGCCCTTTGTGGTTATGCTGCCCGATGTATTGGTCGATGACGCTGCATGCGATCTAACAAAAGATAATCTTGCTGATATGATCGCGCGTTTTAAAGGGTCAGGTAATAGCCAAGTGATGGTAGAAGCGGTAGCGCCTGAACTCGTCTCCCAGTTTGGTATTGTGGATTTGGGAGGAGCAGCGCTAGTGCAAGGAGAGTCAGGCGCAATGCAGTCTATTGTCGAAAAGCCTGAACAACAAAATGCGCCTTCAAACTTAGCTGTTGTTGGTCGTTACGTGTTAAATAAATCTATTTGGCCACTTTTGGCAAAAACACCGCTAGGTGCTGGTGGTGAAATTCAATTGACCGATGCGATTGCCATGTTGATGGAGCGAGAGCAAGTTGATGCATACTCGCTACGTGGAAAAAGCCATGATTGCGGAAGTAAAATTGGCTATTTAAAAGCGATAGTTGAGCATGCGATGCGAAGAGAAGAGTATTCAACTGAGCTTGCTTCTCTTATCGACTCTATTGCAAAAAGTTAAATGTACCGATATTTGCGGTAAAAGCATTTGGTTATTTACCGCGATTTATGTACCATAGCAGAAAATGGATTTTTGTTATAACTTATTGTGAATATTCAGTTTTTTAAACTTTTACTACTCGGCTCTGTAATCACCTTAGGTGGCTGTAGTCATTCAGTTCAACAGCCCTCGCAGTTAAGTGAGCAACAGCTCAAAAGTATTAAGCGATTGAGCTCGTTAGAACAGGATCTCTCAAACCTGCTGACTTTGTTAGAGTCTCAAGCTAGCGTCGATAATATCCAAGCAGCATCGACTACTGACGTAGAGGTTAAGCGTTATTCCGCCAGTAAACAAAAGGCGAATCAAACGACTGGAATTCAACTCAAGTTGTTTCCAATATCCATCAATTCCATGCCTCAAGTTGAGCAACATCAAGCGCTATTAGCGGCAGTAAAGCGAAAGTTTCCTAGTATATTCTCTGAGGCAGAATTTCGAATTCAAGCATTTGAAATGTGGGATTGGGCAACAGTTTCTGGATTAAGATCAACTCAAGAAGCAAAAATCTACTGTAGACTATTTTCTATCCAAAGCATTGATTGTAGGAGATTAATGCTTTAATTTTTACTAAAGTTTTCCCATTTGGGAACGATAAACAATAAGTCACCAAAAAAATGGCATTGCGGTGATGATAAAAATGACTCCTAAAGGAATTTAAAGATGAAAACACTGATTAAATCTGCGCTTGTTGCAAGCTCTATTTCCGCTGCTTTACTTACTTCTTCAGCAATTGCTAAAGATACTGCCCGTCTTGAAGTTAAAGTAGAAGTTAAAAACTTATTTTCAGCGGAAGCTGGTGATCCGCTTGATTTCGGTATCATTCGAGTGCAGGGCGATGCAGCTGATGTCGCCACGATGAAGATTGAGGCGGATCCAACACTGACCGATCCTGAAATCAAGAATACTGGTGACGCAGTAATAAACCTTATTAGTACAGGTGGAGCAGGCTCTATCAATATTACTGATGCAGCGCCAAACACTGAGCTAACGATTACAGTTCCGGCCGCAACTACGGTTGATAGCGTGGGTAATGCCTCTTTTGATTTAAAGGATTTTGAGTTTTATGTGGTAAGTGGTGCACAGCCTAATAGTGAAGTGACAAACAACAAGTTTAGGGTTGATGCAAATGGTGCCGCAACGCTTTCCGTTGGTGCGACATTAAGTACGAAAGCACTTTCTGGAACAGATACGTATGGTGGTGGTGTATACACCAGTAAAGTTGATATCGAAATCGCTTACTAAAACATGTGGCGTTACATGGTACTGGCATTGCTTTTTGCCAGTCACTGGGCCAAAGCTCAAGATATATCGGTCGTTAAGAAATTGAGCTTTGGCACTATTGCGATTATTGACCAAAATAGCGCAGGCACTGTGACAATAGAACCTAATGTTAGGCCACAAACCTCAAGCAATATTCTATTCGTAGAGTTTGGTCATGCGGCGGAAATCCTCTTGACCGATTTTCCTCACAATCGCCAAATTAGCGTCCAATCTACCATTTACAACGACTGGTTTGGATATTGGAATCTTGGCGCATCCGATGCCTTCCAATTGACAGAGCTGTATCACGAGAAGGCGATTTACACCGATAGTGTTGGGTCTGGTGAGTTTAAGGTCGGTGGTCAATTGCGCTTTGCTGGCAATGGTAAATCGCTATCGGATGGAGTGCAAACCTTGAACGTTGAAATAACTTTGTCTTACTAAATTATGAATAAATTAATATTAACGCTGCTTTTGTTTTGTTGCTGTAAAGTAAGCGCCAATCTGATGATCACCCCAACACGGGTTGCTTTCGAAGAGCGTCAGAGAATTGAGAGGGTTACAATCATTAATAATGGTGATGTGACCAAATCTTATCGACTTGAATTTCAAGAGAAGCTAGCACTTAAAGAAGGTGGTTATGCCAACTTTGCCGAGCAAAAAATGAACCCTATGGCTGCAAGCCATTTCATTCGTATTTCACCTAGGCAAGTAACACTAGGGCCTGGTGAGCGTCAGGTAATAAAGCTGGCTGTGCGCAGAAAGGCGAATATGGAACAAGGAGAGTATCGCTCACATTTGCTTTTTAGGGAGCTGCCGAATAATAAAGGCAAGCTGCAAGAAGGTATCAATATTGACGTGCTGATGAGCTATAGCATTCCGGTGATGCTACGAGTTGGCGATGCGAACCCGCAAGTACAGCTTGAGGATGTCATTGTAAGCAACGCGAAAAATGGTCGTCAGGCAATTACGGTACTACTTAATCGAACCGGGAAATATAGTAGCTTTGGCGAATTATCCGCTTATTGGCAGGGGAAAAATGACGTTAAACCAGTGCGGATCGGAGTATTAAATAAGTTTGCCGTATATCCAGAGCTTAATCAAAGGAGTGTAGAATTCTCGATAGACCCTGCAATTAAGCTTGGGCCATCAGGCAAGGTCTTAATCAAGTATGTGGGTGATGAGGAGTACACTGACCGCACCTTTGTAGATGATTCGGTATCTTTGTAGTTTAGGGTAAGCGAACGTAATGAGAGCCCCCGCTATTTGGCGCGCGTTACTAATTGGCATACTATGCTATCAACCTGCTATGGCATCGCAGGTTGATACTTTGCAACAGCTATTAGAACGGGTTGAACGAGTGAAAGCAAAACTTGCGATACAGCAAAGTGAGCGGGTGGTCTCTCGGGTTGATGTTGGTACGGAACTGTTTTTATCCGCTTATAAAGGAAATTTATATTTAGGTGAAGTGATCGCGGTGACGTCGGAACAAGGCGTCAATGTGGAACTCTTGAGCTTGTTTTCAGCTTTGGGCTTTGTGGTATCAGAAGATGTATCAGGAACTTTTGATGGCTGGTTCTTCACACCTGAAAACACCTTTAGTCTTAATGCCAAAGCGCATTTAGTTGAGAGCAAAGGGCAGCGAACGCAATTGAGTGATAAGGAAGTTCAGGTTATCAATGGTGAGGTATTTCTCGCCGATTATATCGTTGCGACCTTATTCGATGTGAGCCTGTTTACCGATATACAGGATTTATCTCTTACGGTTAAAAGTAGGCTAATTCTGCCAATAGAAGCGCAGCAACAGCGATTAGGAAGAGAAGTTGTCAGGTTTGACCGCAATGCCAGCGCAACATTACCGTGGCGACCAAGTCCTTATCAAAGCATCGGTAAACCAGTGCTGGATGCTCAGATAAATGCGCAGGTGACTGAAGACATTAGTCAGACGTCTTATTCCCTTATTGGTTCGCAAGACATCGCCTATTGGCAAGCTCAGTATTTTATTGCTGGTAGAGAGGGAGATGTGATTAATCGCTCACGATTATCCCTAAACCGTGCTTCTAAAAAAGCCGATGTTTTACCGTTTGGCAACTTTACCAAGGTATCGCTCGGTGATGTACAGAGTGTTCAAGTTGGAGTTGATGCGCTAAATGAAGAAGGGCGAGGAGTGAACTTCAGTAACGCGCCGTTAGATAGCCGCACTAACCGTCAGCGTATTGTCATCTCAGGTCCTGTTCAGGTAGGGTGGGACGTAGAGCTTTATCGAAATGGATTGCTAATAGGGCAAGAAAATAATGTTCAATCTGGGCGCTATGAGTTTGAAAATATTGATTTACTATTTGGTGAAAATACCTTTGAACTGGTGATGTATGGAGGGCAAGGTCAAGTATCAAAAGAAGTGCAGACCTATTATGTTGAACAGAGCACCGTAAACGAAGATGAAGGCTTTTTTGCCGTATCAATTACTGAGACGGGCAAAAGTATACTGGGCGACAAGACTGCGGTATCAGGAGCATCAAGCTGGCAAGTAAATGGTCGATTTGACTACGGTCTTACTAAAAATTTTGCGGTGTATGCAGGCTTGCAGCATCGTCAAGGTGTAAAAAATAGCGCCTCAGAACAATACTTTTCTACAGGATTTAACACCAATATTAATAAACGACTATTACTGGATGTTGACTATAGTAAGAGCGAAGCGAACCAACGTCTCTCTGCAAATACTCGAATCCGTCTATTTGGCCAGCAGGTAGGTGCTAAATTTGAGCTAAAGGAAGATTTAGAACGGGATGAAAATGCGACCGAGATAAAATTAACGGCGGCGGGAGATTGGTCTCTTTTTGATGCCGCTAAAATTTACTATCGTGCTGAATACTTTCAGCTTAATAGAGCTAATATAGACACCACCGAGCAAGCGTCGCTGCTGTTTAGCACGGGGAATTATTGGGGCACTTTCAGTAACCAATTTGTGTGGCAAGCGCAGACAGATCAAGCCAGCGATGTGAGTGGCTACTTGCGCTGGCAGCGAAGGATTTTTGGGATATATAGTCGTTTTACTACTTGGTATGACATAAAACCTGCTAATGAAATTACAGCCGCTGAGCTAGAGTTGAGCAAAGCGCTAAGTCCTGAGCTTGATCTTGGCATTACCTTATACAAAGACTTTGCTGCGGAATACTATAAAACCGAACTTGGATTGAGCTGGAACCATGATAAGTTTCGGTTGTTAACAGACTTGCAATACGATAACGATGATAACTGGCAACTAGGCCTCTCTGGACAAGTAAGTATTGGAGCAGGCGAAACCGTAGATCAGGTTTTTTTAACTGGCAAACGCTTGTCGCAGTTTGGCTCTTTGATGATTCGTGCTTTTATCGACCAAAATAATAACGGCTATCTTGACGATGGGGAGTTACCGCTGAAGGGGGTAACTATAAAAGCATTGCAAAACTTTGCACAAGGTAAAACTGACGACGACGGTGTGGCTCTATTACCCGCAATGGTTAATTACAAACGAACAGATATTATTGTTGACAAAGAAACGATCCCCGAACCCTTTTTAATTCCCGCTAACGATGGCTTTTCATTCACTCCAAGACCCGGTCATATTGAATATGTTGAAATACCATTTGTAAACTCGTCGGAAGTTGAAGGTATTGTTGAAATCAATGAGGGTACTGAGCGCCGACCTGCAGGGTTCACCACCGTTAGTTTACTTGATGAAATGGGTAACGAAGTCGCGCGCACTCAGACGGCATATGACGGCTACTATGTATTTACTAGTTTGAAGCCTGGGACTTACCGTACAGCGATAAGTGATGCGAAAAGGCTCGCGGTAGCCAGTACTCAACAGATAGAAGTGGAGTTAAGTGCAGAGGGAGACTTGCTGCTTGATGTAAATCACGAATTACAACGACAGCGCGCAACCACGCAAGAGTTTGCTGTAGTTGGACGCTTCAAGACATTAACGATATTAAAAGTGTATGCGGCGATTTTGGCTAAGCGTTATCCCGCGTTATTAAGCGGTGGTTTTGGGTATGCGCAACAAGAAGGCGACGCCACTTATTTACTTATATTAAGAGATGACACCACACAAAATGCGGCAAATATTTGCCAAAATCTACTTCCCTTCAAAGTTTCTTGCACGGTGGAAGCCTTAACTATTTATGAAAGAGAAAACAATGCAATCAATTAAGTGGCATCTCATTATGCTCAGTTTCGTTGCGTTAAGTGGTTGCCAAGCAACTGCGAGCAAGAGTCAACTTGACTCATTACAAATGAAGAAGCAGCTATCTTTACTGGAACAGCAGGTAAGCACCTTACAACAAGAAGTAGAACAGCTCAGAGCGCTAAAACAGCAGGTTGCTAAGTTTGAAGAAGTGCAGGAAGATTTAGATGTTATTGCGATGCAGCTATCAAATTCGCTTGCAAAGCAAAAGTATGCTGAGCTTTTAGCAGAGCAACCCGAGCAAGTGATAGAGCAAAAAACAAAGCCCACCGAGAAACAAGAACAGCCTGTCGAGATAGCTGAATTCGCAATTCAATTGGCCTCTACAACGGAATATACCAAGCTTAGGCAAACCTACGAGCAACTCAAGGATAAGTTACCGCAAGACTTTGCAACAAGCGAAGTGAATATCGAGCAAATAGATATTCAAAATACGAAATATTATCGGCTCAAATTAGGTGCATTTGCAGATAAGGCCTCTGCATACAAAGGTTGCCAGCAACTTAAGCGTGCAGGTTTAAGCTGTTTGGTTAGCCATTACACCAGTCATCGACTTTAAAACTTGGTGCGTATTTTGCATTTTATCCAATAAGTTTATCGTGGGCTTGGTGAAATGAAATATCTAGCACTCATAGTGATTATGTTGTTGGCAGGGTGTACAAACAGCCAACAGGTCGGCAAAAGAGAAGCGACCCAGCAGCAAGAAATCTTACCTGACTTAGATGGGTTTGGCGCTCAGTTAGCCGCGGAACTCGGGCGGTATGTACGGCCGTTCAAGCCGAACTCAACGGTTGCTGTGACAAGTTTTTTTAAGGCTAATCAGCTGGATGATACCGTTGCTGGGCAAGGTTCAGGCTTGAGCGTGGCCTTGCAAGAATCCCTCATGACCCATTTAAGTCAAATGGGGGCAGATGTCGTGGAATATCGACTCAGAAACGCTTTATCTTTACAAAGTTCTGCCGATAGTATGTTAAGTCGAGAATTGAATGTGCTGAATCAGCGCCAGAAAATTGACCTCGTGGTGGTCGGGACAATCGTAGAAAGTCGGGATATCTATTTGGTCAATGCGCGGCTGGTCGATACGTTACATAATCGAGCCGTCTCAGCCGCATCAATCAGCATTCCAAAAGCTGTTATGTGGGGTACGGAGCGTGTCACAAATCGTGACGGTCAGATTATACGAAGCCAATATTAGTGGAGATGAAAGTAATGAAAAAAGTATTAAGTTTGGTTTTGCCGCTTTCATTGATGGTTGGCTGTGCTCAGAGTAACTTTTTTGCGGTGGATAATGCTCAGGCTGAGCCCGTGCGTAATGGCTTTGAAAAATCTTCGATGTATCAAAGTAATCCAAACGGTATGAAACAATTCTCTGTTTCTCAGCAAATGGCTGGTAAAAATGTCACTCACTATGTCCAGTCTATTATGCAAGACATGGTTGCAAACTTGAAACACGTGAATGAGAAAACGCCGGTAGCAGTGACAAGCTTTGTATTTTTAGATAAAGAATTTGATAAAGGTTCCTTGCTGGGTAACCAGTTGGCTGAAAGCTTTATCCATGAGCTTCATGCATTTGGGATCCCTGTTGTGGACTTTAAAACAACAGACTATATCCGGGTGACACCTGAAGGCGATTTCATTTTTAGCCGTGACTTTTTAGAGCTATCTGACGACCATCCTTTTTTGTATGTGCTAGGTGGTACTTTGGTGAATCATCAGGGCGGGGTTATGGTTAATGCCAGAGTGGTTGGGCTTAGAAGTAAAAGTGTCGTGGGTTCTGCTCAAGGCTTTTTACCGCAAAACGTAGTTAACGCCCTACAAGATGGTGCGGCATACGATGGCATTCGTATAGAGCGTGCGAACTAATTCGGAGGCGATGATGAAAAATGTAGTGCTATTCGCGACGACACTTGCATTACTCGGTGGCTGCGAAATGACAAAACAAACGGCTTCCGAACCTACAGAAACGCAGCAATCCGACATGGAAATATTGTATGCCATGATGGAAGAGCAAGAGCGTAATGAAGATTCACAAGCCTCGGTATTGCAAGATATTGGTTTCGTTAGCTATCGTCATCGCAAAGAAATTGCTAACTACGCCAATCAAATTGCGTTGGAACTGTCAGATACTGTATTAGGGCAAAAGCCTGAGTCGATAGCGGTAGCCAGTTTTGTCAACTTTAATGAATCATTAAGGGATACAAACCAGCTAGGAAACCAATTGGCTGAGTCCTTAATGCATCAAATGCAAAAGCTGGGTTATCAAGCGTTAGACTTTAAAGCATTGGGGAAAATTGAAGTGACATCCAGTGGTGACTTGACTTTTTCGCGTAAAGCAAGCCGCTTGAAAAACACGCAATCTCCCAGCCATTTGCTCACAGGCACTATGGTTTACCGTCCACGAGGCGTGGAGGTAAATGCAAGATTGTTAGAGTTTAACACTAACTTAGTGATCGCAAGCACGGTGGTGACCATCCCGTATTTTATCCTTGATGATCAGGCAACCGCTGCAAGGTAGTACTTCAAATAGCGGTTTTTAGAAGAAAATACCGTTTAGGTTTTATTAAACGAAGAACTATCCTACTTCTTATTCACACCTCAAGTGAAGTAACTGATAGCGCAGTAGTGGGTCTTAACTGCTGCGTATTCACCTACTGAGCCAGCTCATTTATTACCGCGAATAAATTGACTATTAACCTTTAAAAGTTCATTAAGATCAGTATACTAAAGCGAAGTCACTGAGATGCAGTACAACAGAGAATCAACAATTCTCGACTTTCATTGGTATTAAGTACCGCAGATCCCGCTAGTGAAGGTCAAAAAAGGCGATTGTTATCTGACTTTAGAGATTGTCCCCATAGTTTAATGGATAAAACAAGGCCCTCCTAAGGCTTAGATGTAGGTTCGATTCCTACTGGGGACGCCATTGGTATCACTTTTGCGTGGAATTACCAAAGTAAATGGGCGGCGGAAGCATGATGTAGAGTGTGTAAAGTCGTCGAAAATCTTGTCTGCGTCATAGTAGTCTTAACCTTACAGTTCAAACTCATTTTCATTTTCTATTTGAATTTCAACCAAATCATTAATTTGCACATTGTGAAGTGGGCGATTACTGATATTTACCGCAATGGCGTTTTGCGCATTCACCTGGATCACTTGCAGTTTATTAATGGTTTTAATTTGATGCATAAATATTTTACCATCGACATTAGTCAGCGGATTACTATGCGCTACGTTAAGGATCTGGCCATTCTCTAAGCCATGCATGCGGCCCAAATTAATAACGACTTGTTCATCATCGATATGTAGGATTTTGCCGTTGGTTGGTAAGCAGGCCACCGCTGCGTTTAAATCAGTTGCGATTTGTATCAGCGTGGTTTGGATCTCATCAGCATAATCTGTCTGCCAAAAGCGCTCACTGTACACATCAATTAATTTGGTCTTCTTAAACGGCCACACGCCTTGAGTGGCATATTGCTTTTGCCACACCCTTTCATGAGAAAGTGCATCAAACAGCGCAAAGTCTACCTTGAAGCTTCTTAAATATTTATCACTTTGCCAAAATGCGAAGTCGCTATTAAGTTTATCGACACCTGCAATATCAGTAATTTGACTCAGTAATACAAATTGGCTGTTCGTATTTGCCGTAATGGTCTCGATTAGCTGTTCATTATAATCAAACCGCTGGCTGAAAAAGCGGTTAACATCTATGGTCTGTGCGAAATAAGGAACAGGTTCTAAGCTCAACTTTTGTTCAGACATTGTCTGGTATAGGCGCTCGCTCACCGCTTTATTTATGTCAAAAATTTGACCTAGTGTTGCTTGGTGTTTATTTTTTAACTGACTTTGTGTGACTGCAACCTGTTTGTCGTAAGCACTAGTAGGGCACTGAGCACTCTGTGGGGTAATATCGATATGTAATGTCACCTGCCATGAGTCACCAACTTTTGCTTCAGCAATTACGTTGGCACTTTGGATTTCAGCATTTGAGCGGATCTTAAGTTGATCTTGGGTGAGTACACCATCGGTGACGGTTTGCACACTACTCACCGAAGCGCCAGAAAACAGCAAAGCTTGTGTGATGGCGTCATTTACCGCCTTTCTTTTGGCTTTTTGATGGTCGCCATTTTTAACGTCAGCTATGCCGGTAACTTCAAACCATTCAGCATAAGCTGGATGAACCAAGGTGATACACAACAGTGATAGACTGGTCGCGAATTGCTTTTTCATGTTTAAATGCCCAGATCAAAAACTACTCTTCAACTCAGCAATACCTGTGCCAAATTTTGGCAAGGTTCGTGCATAATCATACATTATGAAAGTTAATTTTATTTCTTGCCAATACTCAATGAAACCACAACAACCCTTGCGAGACCAAGATGTTGGGGAAGTGCTTAATTTTGATTGGTATATATTGTAGCGGAGTGGGGTGAAATGCGTATCACTAATTCTATCAGTTCAGTTGTTATGGTTTGTTCGCTAGCAGGGCTCAGCGGCTGTTCAAGCCTCGTTGATAAGCATATTGAATATGAAACAGTGCAACCGGAAACTTTTCCTGTTTTACGGGCTGTGGGGTACGCTCCTTTGAGTGCTCAGCCGGGTAATACTGCGGGTGAGAAGCAGCTAATGGCAATTAAAGTGTCAAAATTAGAAGCGTATCGTGAATTGGCTGAGCAACTGTATGGCCAGAATTTGACATCCACTATTACGGTAAAAGGAGCGGTTGCGCAAAACGACGGTCTTAAGAGCCAAGTAAATGGACTTGTTCGTGGGGCTAAGGTGCTGAAAAGTTACGCAGTTGGTGATACTTACGCGACGGAGTTAGAGCTTGATATGAAACGCGTTTATGATTTGTATATTACTCAAGTCAAGCCGCAGAAAATTAAGAAGATATCTTATAGCTTTAAGTAAGCACTCATCATATATCGCTTACTTAATGCGCTTCACTTCGATTGTTCTTCAATACTAAAATACGACAGGCGTGGCTACGCCTTTAGGTTACGTACCAATTCACTGTCGCTACTTTTCACGCTGCCATCTTGACCATATGTAATTGAAGTTGGTGCTCCAATTAAGATCCCTTTTAGTTCACGTGTGCTTACATTAGCCTGATGAGCCGTTTTAGCATTGATTTCATTTTTGGTTTGGCACTCACTGAGTAGTGCTCGCACTTTAGCAACGAGCGGGGCTACTTCACTGCTTTCAAAGACGTGAGACTCAGTTTTTGACAATTCATTGTCGAGCTTTTGCAGTTTTGAAATGAGAGTTAGCTTTTCACGAGCGATTTCTTTTAAGTTGTCGCCACGCCGAGACGCGAGCTCGTCAAGCTCACGAGCCAGAAGCTGGGTCATCGCTTCTAGCGTCGAGATTTGTTCTGAAAGTTTGTGGTGGCAGAGCCGAACCAAATCATCCATATATTTCGAACTCAAATGCAGCTATGTTTTTGGCTAGTTTTTCCGCGTCAACTTGATACTTGCCTTCTGCAATCGCTTTTTTCAGTTCTTCGACTTTCTTGTCGTCAAAGCCTGATGACTGCTGCGCTTTTTCGTTGACCGTTTTCAGCTGTTGCGCTTGTGGAGTCAGGCTCACTGAATCCGCAGCTGCTTTCGGTGTAGCCGGTGATTTAACTGACGCACTATTAGCATCATTTCTTTGCAATTCAGCCTTCTGTTGCTTAACATTATTAGCAACGGATGTAGACTGATTCTGACCGTTAACTTGATTAACCATGATTGTAGACCCAATAAAATTATACTCTCAGCCTTGTTATCGGCGTTTAATAGTATTACTTTAGCAAATTTTTTATAAATTCACCTCTACTGTTTCCACTTCTATTACTCTAGCACGTAAGGTTTTGCCAGAGCGAGCGTTTTTAATATTAATAAGTTCACCACGGTTGCCATCTTGCTGCGCTTCTCCTTGAGTTTTGATCACAAGCCCACCTGATTTAGCAATAATCGTCACCGTATCGCCTTTGCAGACCATACAAATATGAGCCTGAGTAAAGGCTTGACCTTCTCTGATATTACGTTTGCTTCTACTGCCTATTAGTATCGACTTATCTTCTATATAGGAAACTCTACGAAAACGTTTCGGCTGATACTCTATTTTCACATCGTCGTCCTGAATAACACGGCCTTTTTCTAACATGGTCGCGCTAACTAAAATAGGGAAGAGGTGATCGATACGCACGTGGACGTATTGAGTCCAGCTGAGGGTATCGTTGCATCTAATTTGTACTGTCACTTGAGTGTCAAAAGGCGGAGTCATTGCTGTACTATATTGCAACGGCGATTGACAATCCCTTGCTGGAATTCTTGAATCAAGTGGTATAGCAGTTAGTGATAGCTGGCTGTCGGGATCTTGCTCTACATTTGGTTCAACAAATTCTATTGCGCTTTGTTCTAAAGTTTTGTTGTCATATTGCTGACAATAACCATAGTCAACGCCTATAAAATAAGCGAACAAACAAAAAAACTGAATGTAATGGGTTTTTTTTAACAAACTCATGATGTTTCGACTATGCTTATGGGGTGAAACAAGGTATAAAGATTCTGCTTTAATAACTGCACCTAATCAAGGGTGGTAAACCATATCAGAGTCGAAGCAAAGATCGTTCCGATTAGCGGTTTATACAGTAGGAGATTGAAATGGCAGGTATTTTAGACTCGGTTAACCAACGTACACAGCTGGTTGGACAAAACCGTCTCGAGCTATTACTTTTTCGACTTCAAGGTCGACAGCGCTTCGGCATTAACGTTTTCAAAGTCCGAGAAGTGCTTCAATGTCCAGCATTGACAAGCATGCCCAAGTCAAACCCTTTGATTCGAGGGGTTGCTCATATTCGAGGCCAAACAATATCCGTAATTGACATGTCACTTGCGGTTGGTGGGCCTCCTATTCAAGATATTCGCAATTGTTTTATTGTAATTGCGGAATACAACCGTTCAGTTCAAGGCTTTTTAGTCAGTGCGGTAGAACGCATTGTGAATATGAACTGGGAAAAAATAATGCCCCCGCCATCTGGGGCAGGCCGTTATTCCTATTTGACAGCGGTTACAGAAATTGAAAACGAGCTAGTTGAAATATTAGACGTAGAAAAGATCCTCAATGAAATTTGCCCGATCAACACGGAAGTCAGTGCTGACATTGTCTCTGATGGTGAAATGCAAAAAGATTTAGGCGAACGTATTGTCTTTATCGCTGATGACTCTGCGGTTGCTCGTAATCAGGTCAAACGTGCATTGGAGCCATTAGGTGTTCAGACTGAGCTGGCAAAGAATGGTAAAGAAGCACTTATCAGGCTTCGTGAAATTGCCGAAATGGACTGTCAAAATAATGTCACCGAGCGAGTTGGGCTATTGATTTCTGACGTTGAAATGCCAGAAATGGATGGTTATACGCTAACGGCTGAAATAAAAGCTGATCCAAAATTAGCGCCATTGCATGTGATACTCCATACTTCACTGAGTGGTGTATTTAATCAGGCCATGATTGAGAAGGTTGGCGCTGATGATTTTATTGCTAAGTTTAACCCAGATGAATTAGCTTCAGCGGTTAAAAAATGGGTTCATTGTGATTAAAGCTGGTGGTAGCACTTGGAAAATAAGCATTTAGAGCAAAAAGAGTACGACCAATTTAGAACCTTTTTGGAGCAACAGTGCGGTATTGTACTGGGTGACAATAAATTGTACTTGGTCAAAAGCCGACTCGCTCCTCTGATGGCTCGCTTTGGTGTGGAAACACTATCGTCTTTAGTAGCTAAAACACTCAGTCCCCATGAGCGGCAATTGCGTGCCGCTGTGGTGGATGCGATGACAACGAATGAAACACTTTGGTTTAGGGATACTTATCCGTTCGAGCTAATTAAATCGAAAATCTTACCAGAGTTTAAAGACTTGAGACGTCCAGTTAAGATTTGGTCGGCGGCAAGTTCATCAGGACAAGAGCCATATTCAATTGCGATGTCTGCGAGTGAATATGTGAGTAAAAGCCCAGGCGCGCTGAAAATGGGTGTTCAGATCGTCGGTACAGACATTTCTAACACGATGCTTGATATGTGTAAGAATGCTGAATATGACGCGTTGGCGTTGGCGAGAGGGTTGTCGCCTGAGCGCAGAAAGAAGTTTTTTATGGATAGCGGTAATGGAATGGCTAAGGTAGTTGAACCTATCCGTAAAATGGTCAGCTTTAGACATTTAAACTTGCTAGATTCTTACGCGTTGATGGGTAAGTTTGATGTTATTTTCTGCCGTAACGTCCTGATCTATTTTTCACCTGAAGTGAAAGCCAAAATCATTTCGCAATTTGCTCAGTCGTTAAACCCGAATGGCTATTTGTTTTTAGGGGCGTCGGAATCGATGGCGGGGTTGAGTGACGACTTTAATATGATCCGTTGTAATCCTGGGATTATCTATCAGAAAAAGACTTAATACTCACATATAGCGGCAGGGATAGTCGCTATAGCTAGTATTTGCAATGTGTAACGTAATTCTAATAACCATCTCCTACCTTTTAGCCTCAAATTGCTTCAGCCAAGTTGTCAATTATTCGAATATTTGCTCTTATTTACGTTACTGACTCAACACTGATTCAAGTTTAATTATTCCTAAAATATAGTTTAATTTTATGAAATTTAAGGGATAAATTTAACCTTAAAACTGGCCTAAAGATTGCTTTGTCATACCTGAGTCAATTTTTTGGAGTCAGATAATGGCAATTAGTTTCGATAAAGCGTTGGGTATACATCAGCATACTATGCTGCTTCGCTCACAACGCGCTGAAATTCTAGCAAGCAATATCGCAAACGCAGACACTCCAGGATACAAAGCTAAAGATATCGACTTTGCTAGTGCTTTGAAAGCGGCAAAGACAATGCAAAGAAGCGGCAATGATATGGTTAGAACAGATGCAAAACACCTCAGTGGTGGTACTAAAATGAGTAACTCATCTGAACTATATCGTTCGCCAAATCAAGCAGATACAGGTGATGGTAACTCAGTAGATATACAAGTGGAACGAAATTTGTATGTACAGAATGCATTAGAGTACCAAGCCAGTTTGCAATTTCTTGGTGGTAAGTTCAGTGGCCTTAAGAAGGCACTCGGCGGACAAGGGGCATAATTATGAGTTTATATAACGTTTTCGATATTGCGGGTTCAGGGATGAGTGCACAGAATGTGCGACTAAATACCACCGCAAGTAATATCTCGAACGCAAACTCAGTGAGTTCTAGTCAAGATAATGTTTATCGCGCTAGACACCCTGTATTTGCCGCTGAACTTTCCAAAGCTTCAGCTTCCCAAAGCAATGTCGCGGGATCGTCAGTTGGAGTAAAAGTATTAGGTGTGGTTGAGAGCGATAAGCCGCTTCAAGTTGAATATAACCCAAACCACCCAAGTGCTGACGCAAATGGCTACATTTATAAACCGAATGTGAATGTGGTAGAGGAGATGGCAAACATGATTTCTGCTTCTCGCTCTTACCAAACCAATGTTCAAGTTGCAGATGCTGCAAAGCAAATGCTTAGTAAAACATTGCAACTAGGCCAGCGCTAAATTGGGAGTAACAGCTGATGAGTAATAATGTAAATGCCACTTCTTCAACGGGTGTAGATTCACTCTACTGGGACAGGCAGAAACAGGCCGAGGAGAAAAAGCCCAGAGATGAGCTATCGCAAGAAGATTTCTTCTCGCTGCTTACTCAACAGCTCTCTTTCCAAGATCCAAGTAAGCCTGCGGACAACGATCAAATGATCGCGCAGATGACAAGTTTTACCATGGCCGAGGGGATCTCAAAGTTAAATGAGAACTTTGACTCGTTAGCTGCATCGATGACTTCTAACTCGGCGCTTCAAGCATCAACGCTGATTGGTAAGAAAGCATTACTCGAATCAACGACGTTAGAACATGGTGACGATGCACTTACAAAAGGTTCTGTGATTGTACAGGAACCAGTTCAGAATCTATCAGTGGGTATCTATGATGAATCTGGAGCGCTTGTAAAGACGCTTGAATTTGGCGAACAAAGTGTGGGCGCTGTGCGATTCGATTGGGATGGTAAAAATAAAGACGGTGAGATGATGCCTCCAGGTGAATACACCATAAAAGCGGAGGGTATGATTGAAGGTGAATATCAAACTTTACCGTCGGCCACATTTAGAAATATCGACAGTGTTAATGTTAATGGTGCTAACGGCATCGTCATTAATACCAAAGAAGGCGCGGTGCGCTTAACTGATATTGCTGAAATAGCATAGTAGTTTTAAAGAATTAACCTTAAGAACTTAGAGGTGAGAGTATGAGTTTCAATATAGCACTGACAGGTATTGCCGCCGCGCAAAAAGACTTGGACGTAACAGCAAATAACATTGCTAACGTGAACACGACGGGTTTTAAAGAGTCTCGCGCAGAATTTGCTGATGTTTACGCGTCTTCGGTTTTTAGCTCTGGCAAAACGAAAAATGGCGATGGTGTACAAACTACCATGGTTGCACAGCAGTTTCACCAAGGATCATTAAAGTTTACGCAAAACTCGCTAGACTTGGCGATTGAGGGCGAAGGCTATTTTGCCATGTCAAACTCGCTCCAGTCACAAGATTTCACCTATTCTCGAGCGGGTGCATTTAAGCTCAACAAAGACAACTTTATCGTGAATGCTAAGGGTGATTACTTGCAAGGCTTTCCAGTCGATCCATCTACAGGTGATACCACGTCTTTGAGTTTAAGCACAACATCACCCGTTCAAATTCCAGATGCATCAGGTTCTCCTCGTGCAACATCGCAAATCTATACCTCGTTTAACCTAGATGCGACTGCGCAACCACCTACAATTGCTTTTGATCCTGAGCAACGTGCCTCATATAATTCAAGAACAGCAATAACGGTATATGACTCGTTGGGTGAATCACATACATTGCAGTTATTCTTCAGAAAAACAGCGGATAATGAGTGGTCTACTTACGCAACAATGGACGATAAACCTTTTAACCATAATGCGCAGCAAATTGATCCAGCAGCAACACCACCTGTTCCTTATACGCCAGTTAGTGTGTTCCGTTTCGATGCTAGCGGTATTCCATCACAGACGGCTGCCGATCCTTCAGCTACGCCGCTTGTTTTTAACAACAATACTGGCTCGACATTTAACCCCTTAAGTCTTGCAGGACCTCAAGATGCAGTTGACCCAACTATCGGTATGTCAAACTTGCTTGATAACGGTGCAACTTTTCCGAATGATATTGTTGTTAACTGGCGTGATGAAGCAAATACTGCTCAAAAGCTACCAACGCAATATTCATCGGGTCGATTTGAAGTAAAAGCATTGGAGCAAGACGGTGCGACCGTTGGCCGTTTAGCAGGTATTGATATTGGTACTGATGGTAAAGTTGTGGCTTCATATACTAACGGCGACTCAACGTTCTTAGGGCAAGTCGCGCTAGTACGCTTCCCGAATTCTCAAGGCCTTCAGGCGATTGGTAATACTGAGTGGAAGAAGAGCCTATCTTCTGGTGAGCCACTTGCAGGCGAGCCAAACACAGGTACTCTCGGTGGTATTAGTTCATCTGCGTTAGAGCAATCGAACGTCAACCTCACAAACGAGTTAGTTGACCTTATCAGCGCCCAACGTAACTTCCAAGCGAACTCTCGAGCGCTTGAGGTTAACTCAACATTACAACAAAATATATTACAGATCCGATAATATATTATGCCCTCCAAAGGCTGCTACAAAGGCAGCCTTTTTTATGTCCGTCAAAAACATCTCGTCACTTTGGCACTGTGCTTGCATAAACTAGACTAAGTTTGAATTTTATAGGTCATCGTCATGGATAAAATGGTGTATATCGCAATGTCAGGCGCTAAGCAAAGCTTACGTGGTGTGGCACTTAAGGCGAATAACCTTGCTAATGCCAATACGACTGGCTTCAAAGCAGATTTTGCTCAAGCGCGCTCAATGCAGGCGTTTGGTGAAGGGCTACCTACACGGGTTTTTGCTATGCAAGAACGCCCAGGGACCAATATGACCGGTGGCGCAATCGTTGAAACTGGCCGTGAGCTAGATATTGCAGTAGATGATAAATCATGGATCAGTGTTGTTGATGCCTCGGGTGAAGAAGCTTACACCAAAGTCGGCACGCTCAATATTCGTAATGACGGTGCGTTGGTCACAGCTCATGGGCGTCAACTTATTGGCGAAGGTGGACCTATTGTCTTACCTATCCCCGTTGATAAAGTGGTGTTTAGTGACGATGGCTCTATTCAAGTGCGTCCACAAGGCGCTCCTGCTAACTTTCTTGAAGTGGTTGATCGGCTGAAAATTATTGAAGCAGATAATAATAAGCTGCAAAAAGGCAATGACGGCCTTTATAGACCAAAAGAAGATAAGCTAGAAGATGGGATCTGTGGCTTTTGTGAAATATCACCAACCGCAAAAGTGATGAGTGGCTTCTTAGAGATGTCCAACGTCAATCCCGTTCATGAGATGGTGGATATGATCAACCATCAAAGACAATTTGAAATGCAAATTAAGCTGATGAAAACAGCTGAAGAAATAGATGAGCGACACACTTCGCTCCTACGCATAGTTTAAGAGTGAGGTAGAGATCATGAATCCGGCATTGTGGATAAGTAAAACAGGCTTAGATGCTCAGCAAACTGATATTTCAGTTATTTCGAACAACTTGGCGAACGCCAGTACCGTCGGCTACAAAAAGAGTCGGGCGATATTCGAAGACTTATTATATCAAAACATCAATCAGCCAGGTGGCCGCAGCTCTCAAGATACAGAATTACCGTCTGGTTTGATGCTTGGTGCAGGTGCCAAAGTAGTCGCCAACCAAAAGAACTTTTCTCAAGGTAATATGTTAAGTACCGAAAACTCTTTGGATTGGATGATCCAAGGCCCGGGCTTTTTTGAGATTCAGATGCCAGATGGCACAACTGCGTATTCAAGAAACGGTCAGTTCACGACGGATGAAGAAGGTCGAATTGTTACCTCAGGTGCGGGTTTTCCTGTGTTACCTGAGATGAACGTACCCGACGATGCACAGTCAATTACTATTTCTCAAGATGGTGAAGTATCGGTGCGAGTTGCAGGACAAGCTGAAAACGTTGTTATCGGACAGTTGACGATCAGTGACTTTATTAATCCATCAGGTCTTGAACCGATTGGACAAAACTTGTACACAGAAACTGCGGTAAGTGGTGCACCAGTACAAGGTAATCCAAGCGTTGAAGGGCTAGGTAAGATTGTGCAAGGCGCACTTGAAACGTCAAACGTTAATGTGACCGAAGAGCTTGTAAATCTAATTGAGACACAACGCGTGTATGAGATGAACTCAAAAGTGATTTCAACGGTAGATCAGATGCTGAGCTACATTAATCAACAGCTGTAATTGGGTAGGGGGTATTATGCGTGCATTATATTTAGCCATCGTAACGGTCGCTGCATTATCTGGATGTAGTACAACACAAAATAAAAATGTGGTGCGTGACGATCCGTATTATGCGCCTATCTATCCCGAGGATAATCAAGCCCAAATGGTGGCAACAGGGTCATTATTTAATACGCAGTTTTCCAATGATCTTTATGCTGACAAAAAAGCGTTAAGAGTCGGCGATATTATTACCATCGTACTCAGAGAAACGACTCAGGCGACCAAAGCTGCAAATTCTGAGCTGGATAAATCCAGTGATTCGAGCTTAGACCCTGTGATTGGTCTTGGTGGCAATGCCATTAATATCGGAAAAGAAGCAATACAGTTTGGTGCTAAATCCAGTTCTTCTTTCTCTGGTGATTCGAAGTCTAATCAGTCAAATAGCTTATTCGGGAATATATCGGTCAATGTAACCCGAGTATTGCCTAACGGTAATTTAGTGATCCGCGGTGAAAAGTGGTTAACCCTCAATACTGGCGAGGAATTTATTCGCTTAGAAGGGTTGGTAAGACCTCAGGATGTGACCGCAGATAACACTGTTGAGTCTAATCGAGTGGCAAATGCCAGAATTCAATATTCAGGTAAAGGTGACCAACAAGAAGTGCAAAGTGCAGGTTGGTTAACGAGTTTCTTTATGAGCGCGCTGATGCCGTTTTGAGGTGCTGAAAATGAACAATATGCTTAAGAATATTTTGCTTATCGGTGCGGCCATTACGTTGGTTGGTTTTTCTTCTTTGGCTTCTGCTGAGCGAGTTAAAGACGTCAGTATGGTTGAAGGTGTTCGTTCAAACCAACTGGTTGGCTACGGCCTAGTTGTAGGCTTGCCTGGTACCGGTGAGCAAACCAGATTTACCGAGCAAAGCTTTAAAGCGATGTTGAATAGCTTTGGCATAACGATGCCCGCAAGCTTAAAGCCAAAAATTAAAAATGTTGCGGCTGTTGCGGTTCACGCAGATCTGCCACCTTTTGTTAAGCCCGGCCAAACCATTGACGTTACCGTTTCATCTATTGGTAGTGCTGGTAGTTTACGAGGCGGTACTTTACTTCAGACCTTTCTAAAAGGGGTCGATGGTAACGTATATGCAATTGCGCAAGGAAGTTTGATTGTTGGTGGTTTGGGTGCTGATGGTGCCGATGGGAGTCGAGTTGTGATCAATACGCCGACTGTTGGTCGGGTGGCAAACGGCGCGACAGTGGAGCGAGCGGTACCAAGTCCGTTTACTCAGGGTGATTACATTACCTTTAACTTGAATAGACCAGACTTTACTACTGCAAAACGCTTGGCCGATACTATCAATGGCCTTGTTGGACCAAATAGTGCAAAACCTATGGATGCAGCCTCAGTTCGAGTAATTGCACCAAGAGATCCGTCTCAGCGCGTTGCGTATTTATCTACGCTAGAGAATCTTGAATTCAAACCAGCGGATACCGCTGCGAAGATCATCGTTAACTCGCGCACTGGCACTATCGTTATCGGCAAAAATGTCAAGTTGCAGCCTGCGGCAATTACTCATGGCGGCCTTACCGTAACAATTGCTGAGCAGCAAAATGTGTCACAACCTAATGCGCTGGCGAATGGCGAAACAACAGTGACGCAGCAAAGCATTATCGACGTAAATCAGGATGACTCTCGAGCGTTTGTGTTTGACCCAGGCGTGAGTCTTGATGACTTGGTTAGGGCAATTAACCAGGTTGGCGCAGCACCTGGCGATTTAATGGCGATCCTTGAAGCGCTAAAAGAAGCAGGCGCGATAAATGGTCAATTAGTCGTCATTTGATGTTCCATTATTAATCAACTAGTTAGCCCCGCAATTGTGGGGCTTTTTTTTGGCTCGGATTTTGCATTTCTATTTGTATAGTTATTAACGTCAAACAGTGCTGAGTGTATGAACACCGACCAATTGAAAAATCAAAGCTTTTTTGACCTAGGAAACCTTGATTCGATCCGTAAAGAGGCGCTGAAAGGTGCTGGCGATCAAGGTGCCTCAGATCAGGCATTGAAGAAGGCGGCACAACAGTTTGAGTCTATCTTTACGCAAATGTTGTTACAAAGCATGCGTAAAGCGAATGAGGCGCTAGAGGATAAAGACAGTCCATTTAACTCTAGTGGTGTCAAATTTTTTGAAGAAATGCATGATCAGCAACTTTCGATGCACTTATCTGAGCAAGGCAGCTTAGGACTGGCAGATCTGATTGTGCAGCAGTTGTCTCCTAACTCTGAAAAGTATAAGCCTGCCTCAGTAATGAGAGCTGACGGCGATATTTCCTTTAAAAAGCAGGCGACAGCGAGTGAGAGTGTGAATAAACCCGAACCGCAGGTTGTCAATGTAAAGGCAGATGCCTCAAGCGATGAACAAACAGGCTTTGGTTCTCCTGAGGAATTCGTCGACAGAATTTGGGAATACGCTCAAACAGCGGCGAAAAAGTTGGGCTTGAACCCTGCGGTAATGGTTGCACAAGCTGCACTGGAAACCGGTTGGGGTAAACACATCATCAGCAAAAAGGATGGTAGTAGCAGTTTTAATCTATTCAATATTAAAGCGGATAGCCGCTGGAGTGGTGAAAGCGCCAGAAAATCGACACTTGAATTTGAGCAAGGGTTACCGGTGCAAAAGCAAGCCGATTTCCGTGCTTATAAGTCGCTTGAACAAAGCTTTGATGATTATGTCAGTTTCCTAAAAGGTAATCCGAGATACGAGCAAGCCTTAAATAAGGCTGGTGATAGTCACGCCTATTTAAGTGAACTTCAAAATGCAGGCTATGCGACCGATCCGAATTATGCCAACAAAATTAAGTCAGTTTTAAAGCGTATTGATGTATCCGATTTCTTATCCGGTGCGCTAACAAAGGGAGTCAGATGAGATGTCATTTGATCTATTAAATATTGGTGCAGCAGGGGTTAGGGCTAACTCCGAGTTACTACAAACCACCAGTAAAAACATTGCTAACCTAAATACCAAAGGGTATATCCGTGAACGGACTGAGCACGGAACGATGATAGGTGGCATGGTTGGTCGTGGTGAAACGGTGCGTTTGATCAACCAATTTGCGCAGCAGCAATTAAATCGTGATATTTCTAATCAATCTTACTATGAGCAGTTTGTCACTGAGGCAAGCCGCGTTGATACGTTGTTTGCACAAGACTCAAACAGTCTGAGCAAGAGCATCAACTCGATGTTTAATAATTTACAAAGCGCGATTAACTTGCCTTCATCGACAACTAACCGCTCTTTATTTATGACGGGCGCTCAAGGCCTAGTCGATCAAATGGATAGATTGTCAGGTATTGTTGTTGATCAAAACAGTATCGTGAACGAGCAATTGGATATTTTCTCGGAAGAAGCCAATAACCTTGTGCAAAAAATCAGTGAATTGAATAAACAAGTGGCGAGTAAGTCGGCGCTCAATCTTAACAATGTCGATCACAGCGTGCTTAATGAGCGAGATCAAGCAATTAAAGAGCTTGCTGAGCTCGTAGATATAGAAACACTCGACGGTGAAAATGGCGAGAAGCTCGTATTTTTAGGCACTGGGGATGCGCTTGTGATGCAAGGTGGTGCCTTCAATTTATTTGCGATGAAAGGCAATCCAGATCCTAATCATAAAGAACTAATCCTAGACATTAAAGATAAAAATGTTGTGCAACTCGAGTTAGATAGCGGCAGCTTGAAAGGCAAAATCGGCGGGTTACTGGCATTTAGAGATGAAGTGTTGATCCCGGCACAAAACCAACTAGGCCAAATTGGCCTCGCATTAGCTGATGCTTTTAATCAGCAAAATAGATTGGGAATGGACTTAGATGGCAACATAGGTGGAGATATTTTTAAAATACCTACCGTGGGTGGTTTTGCTTACAGCGAAAATACAGGCACCGCAGCGCTTACGGCAACACTTGAGCCTGGGCGCGGCAATGAGTTGCCAGCTACCGATTTTCAAGTTACTTATACCAGTGCAACAACCGTTGAAATAACAGCTGTAGATGCCAAAGGCAATCCTATCGGTACGCCGACGACTGGTAATATTGCAGGTGGAGTCATCACGGGAACGGGCGATTATTTTGGCTTACAGATGAACGTAACTGGTAGTGGTGCAACAGGCGATAGATTTCTTGTGAAATTAAACCAACAGGCTGCAACTGGGTTGGAGCTTGCAACTCAAAGACCAGAAGCTCTCGCATTAGCGTCGCCAATTCGTACTGAAAAATCAGCAGACAATAATGGTACGGCGACCATTTCAGCTGGGGTTGTCACTGATACCGATCCAGCAACCAGTGCGTTTACTGCGGGAACGCCGCCAACGTTGAATGATGGTCCTTATACTTTGACTAAAACCGCCAATGCTAACGAATATACATTAACCAGTAATTCAGGTACAACGCATACCTTTACGGCTCCTGCCGATGGTAAAGATATTCTCTCTGGAGTGGGAGTGGCACCTGCACCTTTTGATAATCTTGGCTTCACTTTCGATATCGAGGGTACACCGAATACCGGTGATAGTTTTGAGATTAGTTTTAACACCGGTGGTTTTGATGACAATCGTAATGGCGCGGCGCTCGATGGTCTGAAATCGTCGGATTTAGTTAGGCAAAATGTAGAGTCTACAGGTAGTACCGAAAGCCATAAAACCTTTAATGAAGCATATGCCGATATTGTCACTGGTGTAGGGGTTATTACCAATCAAGCGAAAACCAATGGCGCGGCATTTGAAGCGCTGGCTAATCAGTCGAGTGCATGGTTTGAGTCTCTATCGGGTGTAAACCTAGATGAAGAGGCGGCCAACTTGTTACGTTTTCAACAGTCTTACTCGGCTTCGGCTCAAGTCATTTCGGCAGCGAGAACTGTGTTCGATACCTTATTAAGTGCAGCGAGGTAATTATGCGTTTATCTCAAAATCAAATTTTTAATTCTAATCTTAATTCTATTTTGCGTAATCAGCAGGACGTGAATAAAGCAACACAGCAGCTGAACACGCAAAAGCGGGTACTGAGTGCTTCTGATGATGCTTCAGCGACTGCTAGAGCCATGCTTTTTGACGACCGGATCCAAGCAAACGATCAGTTTACCAAGAACCTGACTATGTTGTCTTCGAGATTAGATACTCAAGAATCAGTGCTTGAAAATATTAAAACGGCCATTGATAGCGCTTATGCGAAGTCAATACAGGCAGGTAACGGTGGGTTATCTGACGTTGACCGTGAAGCGATTGCTGATGAGCTAGAGTCCATCCAAGATACTATTTTGGATTTAATGAACTCAAAAAGTGAGGATGGTAAGTTTATATTTTCCGGCTACCAAGATAATACTCAAACCTACAGCTTTGATTCTGCCACTGGAAAGTACGTATATAACGGTGACCAAGGACAGCATAAAATAAAAGTTTCTGAAGGGGTTGAAATACGCTCAAGTGATAACGGTTTTGATGTATTTGAAAGTGCAGAGAAGCGACTGAATATTACGTCAAATACAGGTGTGGTTTCTGGTGGAATTACATCTGCATCGGTTTATGTAGATGAGCAAGCTGTTTTTGATAAGTTTCATAAAGCAAATTACAACGCCGATCCTAGTGCGCCTGCAGGTGCAAACACCTTTGACTTAGTGGTGACAGCGGGTACGCCAAATACTTACCAGCTTGAGCAGGGGGGAACGGTTATTTCAACAGGTAGCTTTGAAGGTAATTCGGTCAAAGTAGCAGGTATGGAATTTAAATATGAGGGTGCCGGTTCTGGTCAAATCAGTTTTGATTTAGAAAAGCCCCAGAAGGAAAACATTCTAAATACATTAGAATCTATGATTACGTCATTAAGAGACCCCAGTATTACGGGCGATGATTACAAACAGGTACTTGCAGATGGGATCTCTGGACTAGACAATGCCAAAATCAAGATATCGCAAGGACAAGCGGGGCTTGGTGGTAGGTTAAATGCTGCTAAGCTTGTATCTGATGCAAATTCAGACTTGGACGTAGATAATAAGGCAAATAAAGCGGCTTTAATAGAAGTCGATTTTTATTCTGCGATTTCAGAACTCACCAAGCATGAAACTGCGCTGCAGGCCTCTCAGGCAACATTTGGCCGCCTAACTAACCTTTCTCTATTAGACTATATTCGTTAAAAGACGGCCTTTACGGGCCGTTTACTCTCACACCGCTCTAAACTCAACTTTTCCTCGTAACAAGCTGAATAATAATACAGTTTTATATAATTACCTGACCGTAACCTAGGTGCGTCAAAACTTTGCCATATTTGTTTGAGCAATAATAAAAGCATATAGAAATCATGACGATAATTTTTTTTTAAAAAAAATACTAAAGGAAATTTTTTGCCGACCGATAACTTAATTAACCAAGCCGGAGAGTGAAAAACATTCAAAGGTTGGAAAAGAATCTAAGTTTGAGAGTGAAAGACTCGATTTAAAGTGGGAGAACCATCATGGCACTTTATGTAAATACTAACGTAAGTTCATTGAACGCACAAAGACAATTAATGCAATCTGGTAATTCACTAGATACATCATTCAAACGTCTATCATCAGGTTTTCGTATCAACAGCGCTGCTGATGATGCTGCAGGCCTACAGATTTCTGACCGTTTGAGTTCACAAATCAATGGTCTAAACCAAGGTAACCGAAACGCGAACGACGGCATTTCACTAGCGCAAACAGCCGAAGGTGCGATGGATGAAGTAACGTCAATGTTCCAGCGTATTCGTACACTGGCACAACAAGCATCAAACGGCTCAAATACAGACGAAGATCGTTTGGCGATTCAAGAAGAGATTCGTTCACTATCTGAGGAAGTAAACCGAGTCGCTGCTGACACGACCTTTGGTGGTCAAAACTTACTGGATGGCAGTTACTCAGCAAACTTTCAGGTAGGTGCTGATGCGGTACAAACTATCGGTTTCAGTATGCAGAATGTTGCTGGTACAGCAAATGATATGCAGGCAAACGGCGGTTTTACACTGTCAGGTATCGCGGGTATCGCAAGTGGAGTAACAGGTGTAGCACTAAGTGCAACAACAGGAACTATTAGTACAAACATTGGTACTGAAGCTGATGCAAAAGTATTCTCAGATGTATTCACAGCTGGCGGCATCTCAGTATCTTCGCAAGCGAATGCTCAGGCTGTACTAGCTGGTATGGATAACTTGATTGCGGTAGTTGATAAGAAACGTGCAGAGTTAGGTGCGGTTCAAAACCGATTCCAATCAACGATTCGTAACCAAGCAAATATCTCTGAGAACTTGTCGGCTGCGAAATCACGTATCAAAGATACTGACTTCGCTCAGGAAACTGCAAGCTTGACCAAGATGCAAATCCTTCAACAGGCTAGCCAAACAATCCTAAGTCAGGCTAACCAACGTCCTCAGGCTGCTTTAAGTCTTCTAGGATAACAGTTGGAAGGTAAAGGTGCCTAAGCCGAATGGGGTATTTGCTTAGGCACCGAATTGGATGATAAAGCGGAGGTGCTTAAATCCAATAGCGTTCATTAAAACAATGAACACGTTAATTAAAGCATTAAGTATGCCAACTTTATGCTAGAAAAATGACACTCACTCTCAAATTTATCTAAAGAGGCCAACTGGCCTCTTTTTATTTCCCTACACTTTGAGCTGAAGCCTCTCCACCCATCAAAAAAGCCGCGGCTAGATGCCGAAATGCTAGTTAGTCGTTCCTCGATAAACAAAGTATTTAATACCTATTTTTAAGTTCCCTGTGTTATTTAATCATAGCTTTGGATTTTTGGCCTGCTATTTGCTTGCTACTAGCTACAGTAAATTCTGGCGTCAAAGTGGCAATTGGTTGCCTTAGTTGGTTGAATACCCGATGCATAAGTGCCGCTTTGTCATTTAACTATCTATCAATTAGATATTGATTTGACAAAAAGAGAGTGAATTATGGCTTTATATGTAAATACAAATGTTAGTGCTATTAATGCACAGAGACAGCTAACTAACTCGGGCAATGAACTAGATACATCTTTCAAACGTTTGTCATCTGGTATGCGTATTAATAGTGCTGCTGACGATGCGGCCGGGTTACAAATCTCCGATCGATTACAATCTCAAATTTTAGGTTTAACCCAAGGGAACCGAAACGCCAATGACGGAATTTCATTGGCTCAGACCGCTGAAGGGGCAATGGATGAAATCACTTCTATGTTCCAACGTATCCGTACCCTATCTCAACAGGCAGCGAATGGTTCTAACACTGATGAAGATCGCTTAGCCATTCAAGAAGAAATTAGACAGTTAGCCTCTGAGGTTAATAGGGTAGCGTCTGATACCACTTTTGGTGGACAGAACTTACTTGACGGTTCTTATGCTGCTAATTTCCAAGTTGGTGGTGATGCGGTTCAAACTATTGGGTTTAGCATGCAATATGTAGGTGCGACAGCAAATAGTTTGGCTGACAATGGTGGCTTTACACTTTCTGGGATTGCAGGGGTAGCTAGTGGTGTTTCTGGCGCTGCATTAAGTGCAACAACTGCTACGATTAGTACAAATATTGGTACTGAGGCTGATGCCAAAGTGTTCTCAAATGTTTTCACAGCAGGAGGGATCTCGGTTTCTTCACAGGCCAATGCACAAGCTGTTATGGCAGGTATGGATGCGCTGATTGCGGTAGTTGATAAAAAGCGTGCAGAGTTGGGTGCTGTACAAAACCGATTCCAGTCAACAATACGGAACCAAGCTAATATTTCTGAAAACTTGTCGGCAGCAAAATCGCGAATTAAAGATGCTGACTTTGCACTAGAAACAGCCAAATTAACTAAGAATCAGATATTACAGCAAGCAAGTCAGACGATTCTCGGCCAGGCAAATCAGCGTCCACAAGCGGCACTGAGCCTACTTCAGGGCTAGAAATGAATAAAAAATAAAAAAATTACAAATAAAGCTCAAGCTTTCGCTTTAGCAGCCGATAGCAGAATTAGAGAACTATAAATTTAGGACTCTTATTCATCGTTGGTAGCAGGGTAGGGGTATCCCGCTCCAGCGAGTTATGTTGATAAAGCGGAGGCTATTATGGCTTTATATGTAAATACCAATGTGAGTTCATTGAACGCACAGCGGCAACTAAATAAATCCTCAGGTGCGTTAGATACATCCTTTCAACGCTTGTCGTCAGGTTTGCGCATTAACAGCGCAAAAGATGATGCTGCAGGTATGCAAATCACCAACCGTCTAAATGGTCAGATCAATGGTCTGAATCAGGGCATGAGAAACGCCAACGACGGTATTTCATTAGCGCAAACAGCCGAAGGTGCACTGGATGAAACCACTCAGATGTTCCAGCGTATTAGAACGCTTGCTCAGCAGGCTTCGAACGGTTCGAATACGGATGAAGATAGGCTTGCACTACAAGAGGAAATTCGTTCATTAGCTGAAGAAGTAAACCGTGTCGCTGCGGATACAACATTCGGTGGTCAAAACTTGCTTGATGGCAGTTATGATGCGAACTTCCAAGTCGGTGCCGATGCAGTTCAAACTATCGGCTTTAGTATGCAAAACGTAGCAGGTACTGCAAACGATTTACAAGCGGATGGCGGCTTCACACTGTCTGGTATCGCAGGCATTGCAAGTGGTGTAACTGGTGTGGCACTCAGTGCGACAACAGGTACAATTAGTACCACGATTGGTACCGAAGCAGATGCGAAAGTCTTCTCAAATGTATTCACGGCGGCTGGTATTTCTGTATCTTCGCAAGCGAATGCCCAGGCTGTATTAGCTGGTATGGATAACTTGATTGCGGTAGTTGATAAGAAACGCGCAGAGCTGGGTGCGGTTCAAAACCGATTCCAATCAACTATTCGTAACCAATCGAATGTTGCTGAAAACTTAACGGCTGCACGTTCTCGGATCCAAGATACAGACTTCGCACAAGAGACTGCAAACTTGACTAAGATGCAGATTTTGCAACAAGCAAGTAGTTCTATCTTGAGCCAAGCGAATCAAAGACCGCAAGTAGCTTTATCGCTACTAGGTTAATTGATTAGTATTGTAGCGTCAGGTTTGTGAATATTTCTCAAACTTGGCGTATACTTTACGGTAAAAGGTTTGGAGGTGTGTTGTGAAAGAAGTTCAAGCGTCTACACCAAATGGATTCGTCAATCATACAAAACCAGAAGAATTAATTAGGACGGCATCTTCTGCTGAGACGACTCGTGCGGTTGAGTCTACTAGCAAAACAGAATCTAGTACGAAGCAAAGTGAGGAACAAGGTGCTGTAAAGCCTGACATTTTGGAAGAAATTAAAAGCAACTTAGAAAAGCTGAATCAGTTTATTCCTGTTACAGCAACTAATTTGTCTTTCGAGTTTGACGAACGTGGAGATCCTCCCGTTGTAAAGGTGATCGATACGAACAATGATGAAGTAATACGGGAAATTCCTTCCGAGGAGTTTCGTGAAATGGCTAAAGCTCTCGAAGAGTTTGCCGATAAGGTGTCAAGTAGAGGATTGCTGTTTGATAAAACAGCTTAATATTGGGTTGGAGGTTGTATGCCATTAATTACATCTGCGGGTATAGGCTCGGGGCTTGACTTAGAAAGCATCATTAAAGCGACAATTGATGCTGAAAATGTTCCTAAGTTACAAGCGTTTGCCAAAAAAGAAGACTCTTTAAAAGTGGAGTTATCTGCGGTTGGTGAGTTAAAGTCAGCAATCTCTAAACTCAAAGATACGATGGCGAAGCTTGCAGATCCTGACAACTTTGGGAAGCGAGTAGCAAACATTACCCAACCTAGTGGCGGAGATATAATCAGCGTTACTCCAACATCAGATATATCCGTAGGAAACTTTAAAGTTGCCGTCAAACAATTGGCAGAGGGTAGCCGAATCATTTCAGCAGACGACGCATTTGCATCGACTGATGCGGTCGTTAGTGCATCCGGAGGTACACTTTCGTTCGGAGCTGGGCCAGATAAGTCATTTGATTTAGATGTGACAGCGGGAATGACACTTGCTGAGCTTAGAGACGCAATAAACTCTTCTGAGTCTAATTTCGGGGTAACCGCGAATATCGTGAATACGGGTAATGTTGGTTCTAAGCTTGTACTTACTTCCAATGTCACCGGCGACAGTAACGACTTAACGATAACTTCGGATACTGCAGAGCTTGATGCAATCAGCACAACTGCATCTGGTGGTGGTGCTGGTGGAATGACAACAGTTCAAGCTGCGCAAAACGCAATTATTACTGTTGATGGCCTTGAAGTGACAAGTGATAGCAACACATTCAAGGATGCGGTGCAAGACATGACGATTAGAGCCCTTGAAGTTAGTGAAGGTAACGATACTGATGGTTATGCGACAGCTAAATTAAATATTGATTACGATCGTGAATCTATTAGCAAAATGATTGACGAGTTTATTGCAAATTATAATAATTTGATTGGTACTATTGGTCTTCACACTCGAGTTGGTAGACCGTTAAACGGTGACTCCTCAATGAGGACATTGAGCGACCAGATGATATCGACTCTATCGTCAGAGCTTACAGACGCAGGTCCATTTGGTTCCATTTTTGATATTGGCCTAGGCGTTAAAAAAGATGGATATCTTGAAAAATCTTCACTGGTAAGAAGTCTTAATGAAGCTATGGACGATAACTACGATGATATTGGCAAGGCTTTTGCAGGTGATAACGGTGTAGCTAAACAACTTGAAGAGTTGCTAGGTAATTACGTCGATTCTAAAGGCATATTGAAGCAACGTGAGACGAGCTTAAATAGCCAGTTAGATGATTTAGAAGATGACGTCCTGAATCATGAATATCGAATGAAATCGATGGAAGAAGGGTTACGTCAAAAATATGCTGGTCTAGACGTGTTGATTGCTCAAATGCAACAAACACAGTCCTATTTAGGTGCTCAATTAGCAAATTTACCTGGCTTCACTAAATCTAAGTAAACTAAGAGGCATGTGATATGTATAACGCCCGAGTCAAAAATTACCAAAGAGAAGCATTGAAAACGAGAGTTGCAGGTGCAGACCGTTATGAAATAATTCAAATGTTGATGGCTGGTGCCGTTGAAAAAATGGTACTTGCAAAGGTATCTATTGAAAAGCGTCACCTCGAAGCCAAAGCAGAACATATTTCTAAAGCTTCAGCCATCATTGAAGCACTTCGTGGAAGCTTAGACTTTGAAGTTGGTGGCGAAGTAACAGAGAATCTGTATGCTCTCTATTCATACATGTTAGACAGGTTGTTAGATGCTAGCATGCAAAATGACCCCGCTATAGTTGATGAAGTATCGAATTTGCTGAAGGAAATCAAGTCTGCTTGGGACGCGATTCCAATTGATGTACGTAAGCAGACACTGGATGCTAACGGCGCGGATGCTAATGTCGGCTGAGTTAGCTCACATAGAAGCAACCCTCAATAAGCTGGATGCTGCTTGTCAGGCTGGTGAGTTGGAAGAGGCTCAATGTCTTTTCATTCAGATAGACAAACAGCTCCGGACAACATTAACAGCTGATGTGTTAGCTGATTCAGAACAAGCTCAACAATCTGCTTTAGTCATATTCAATCATATCCAATCAATAATGAGCCAGTTGCAGCAGGAAAAAAGCGCTGTTGCAAAAGAACTATCACAAGTTATTGGCAATAAAAAAAAGATCAAAGCGTATAAAAATATTTAATACGACACCGGCAAATGTATGAACAAAGACCCCTTATCACAACAATTAGAGTCTCTGAGTGAGCAACTTTCGGATACCGCTGCTCATCAGGCTAAAGAAGCCAAGTTTGCTGAAGAAGCTAACGAACGTTTTAATCAAAATTTAAAAAGTTTCGAAAAATATTTCCCCAGTATTGCACAGACCATCAAGGAGTATCATGTTCGTGAAGACTTTTGTCTGCACGTGACTGCATCAGGGCATGGTAACTTTATTCCAAAGGGCTGTACAGCGCCAATTTATTCTCAGTCACCGATAGAACAAACCCAAACTCAAGTTGAGAAGCAGCTCAGTAAACCTGTACTAAGTCTTACTGATTATACCGGATACGGTCAAAATCAAGAAGATGATCGCCTGCATGTCCGTTATATGACCGAACTGACTAATTTGATGGTTGATATTCGAAACCAAGGCGAAGAAAAACTAACTAATTTACCTGAACATTTCCCAACAGCAATTATTTTTGGTATTGGTTTGGGGTATCACATCCCATTATTGTTTGAACGGACTCAGTTTGATTATACTTTCCTAATAGAGCCCGACTTTGAGCAGTTTTTTGCGAGCCTATTTTGTACCGACTGGTACCAGATTATTTCAGATATTGACGAGCAGGGTGGATGCTTATTTTTTCACTTGGGAGTTGACCACAGTACGTTTATCCGAGACATTGAAAAAATAGCGGAAGATGTTGGTGCATTTGCTCTTGTTAGAAGCTTTTGTTATCAGCACACACCAGATGCACGATTGAATGTGCTTATTCAACAATGGGCGAAGGATTATTTCCGCTTTCAGTTTGGACACGGGTTTTACAATGACGCCGTGACAGGATTAGCTCACAGCATTCACCATGTTAGAAACAAAGCGGCATGGCTTACCAAAGCAAGCACAAGCTTAAATAAAGACACACCTGTTTTCATTATAGGCAATGGTCCTTCGTTAGATGAAGCTGAAGATTTTATTAAGCGCAATCACAAAAAAGCAATTGTAATTGCTGCAGGCACATCGATCGCCACTTTGTACAGAAAGGGGATCCCAGTTGATTTCCACGTTTTAGTAGAAAGGCCATATTCAAATTACAAAATCTTTGGTGATATTGTTCCACCAGAGGTTTATCAAAATACCAATCTAATCGGGTTAAGCACCTTATACCCAGATACAAATAAAAGATACAAATGGGCTGGCATCGCAGCGAAAGGCTCTGAGGCTGGTACTTCGATGATGGACATTATCGCATTGCGTTATATGTCACAGACTTTGCCAAAAATCCCGTATAGTAATCCAGTTGTTGCGAATACCGCTTTATCATTTGCCTTGTATTTAGGGTTTAGAAATGTGTACCTATTTGGCGTTGATAATGGAAAAGACCCAAGAGGTGCTCATCACAGTAAAGACAGTATTTACAGACCTAGTAATGACGATGATGAATCGTTGGGGTTGGGCCACTTAGAGATACAAGGCCACACTTTAGACGGTAATCTCGGTGGCATCGTTGTATCAAACGATCTATTTATGATCGCTCATGCCCAACTTGAAAAGCTGCTTAATTACTATGATGTCAAAACGTGTTTAAATATCGGGAGCGGCGCTAAAATTGAAAAGGCACTACCAGTAAAAGCAGATGACTTACTCGATATTGAAGAAGATTATGATATTACTGAAACTGTAGAGCTAATAAAGTCTGATTGCTTTGATGTATTTAATCTTGATGATGTAAGTGACGAATTTATTGCACTAGATAGCCTTAATGAACTTGTTTTGCATATTTGTGAGATAGCGTCAGAACCCGTGAAGTCTAGGCAAGAAGCAGCGGATCAGCTAAGACGTCAATCACGCTATTTGTTTGCATATCGAGACTCTATTCTGGGACACCTATTTCACTTGGTAAAAGGGTCGCTACTGTATTATCACTGTCCGATGATAACCTTACTTTATACATACGAAGATGAAACTTTTTGTTTAGCACAATATGAAAGGCTGAATCAGCTTTGGATGAGTTATATCAAGGAAATTTATACTCATTTTTGTGAACATTACACTGAAAAATGTGATCTAGGAAAGGAGTTGCAGTAGTGCACTACGAAGAAAGTGAGCAATTTTACAGTGACCTTTATGACGAGTTGTTTCCAATCTTAAGGTCGATCACCGGACCTGGGCTCAGACAAAGTTACGGCATATTTGGACGATATATGCCATTGGAGCGGCTGTCTATTCCCTCGGGGACAGCTCTGTTTGACTGGCAGGTTCCGCAGGAATGGCACTGCGATGAAGCGTATCTGCTGGGGCCTGATGGTGAGCGAGTGGCGGATATGCACAGACTCAACCTTGAAGTCGTGAATTACTCCGAGCCCGTGGACATCACTTTGTCTCTGGAAGAGTTGCAATCTCATTTGTACAGTTTACCTGAGCTGCCTGAGGCGGTGCCTTATGTGACCAGTTATTATAAGAAGCGCTGGGGTTTTTGTGTTAGCCAGTCACGCCGTGAGCAGCTAAAGCCGGGCCAGTATCGTGCAGTGATTGAAAGCCGTTTTGTCGATGGGCACTTAGATCTTGCTCAAACCGTGCTTGAGGGGCAATCGGATCAGGAAGTGTTACTTAGCTCCTATCTATGCCACCCTTCCATGGCCAATAATGAGCTGAGTGGTCCGCTGGTGTTACTGGGTTTGTATCACAGGATAAAACAGTGGCCGAACCGCCGCTACACATACCGTTTTATGCTGCACCCGGAGACCATCGGGAGTCTTGGGGTACTGCACCTGATGCAGGATCATTTTCGCCAGCACCTGGTATCCGGGCTGGTACTTAACTGCTTAGGGGGAGACCCTCAGGAACTGGTTTTTAAGCACAGCCGCAATGACAACGGGTTACTTGACAAACTCTTGTATCATCTGAGTGAGCAAGGCCATGGCCATAGCAATATTCCATTTAGCCCGCTTAGCGGCTCCGATGAGCGCCAGTACAATGCACCCGGGTTTCAGTTCCCCGTATGTTGCGTAAGCCGCAGTTTTCATACTGGCTATAAGGAATACCACACATCACTCGATAACAAAGACTATATGGGCATAAAACCGCTGCTGGATAGCATTGATAAACTGGAAAAAATTTTTCTGGCGTTTGAGCAAAGTGCGCGGTTTGAAAATACTCACCCGTACGGCGAGCCTAACCTGGGCAACCGGGGGTTATACCCAACACTCAGTTTTTTCAGTGAAGAGCGGACCCGTCAGCTAGACGAGCTCAATCATATCAAGATGTTGCTCTGTTACTGCGATGGGGAGCATGACACCATAGACATTGCAGAAAAGTACAGTCAGTCTGTCACGGAATTTGCGGGTGCAATCAATAAGCTGGAGGCACATGCGTTGTTGAAAATGCTCCCTCTAAAGAGTCAGCTGGAGGCGTAGTTATGGCGAATACTCAGGCGGTTGTTGTTGGCGGCGGCATTTGTGGCATGGTGGCGGCTTTGCTGTTAAAGCAACGCTTTACTAATGTGGTGTTGATCGAGCAAGCCGATACGGTTGGTGGCTTGTTTTGCTCTATTAAAGACAGCTCAGGTGCTGCTTATGATATGGGCTCACATATTCCCAACGCCACCGGTGTGGCGGAGTTAGACGAGATATTATTCGCAGATGCAGATACAAGCAGTTGGCATAAAATTGCCAGGCTATGCTCAGGCAACTATTTCGGCGGCAGCTGGGACTTGAACAGCCCATTTCCGGACGCTTCTAAGTTACCACAAGACATGTATCAGCAGGGTTGTGGTGAACTCATCAATCACACTGATCTACCAGAGTCTAATTTACTCTATGACTACTGTGCTAATTCTTTAGGTGTCGTCTTCACAGAAAGTATTGTGGTGCCAATATTGCGTAAGTTGTATGGGCAGGATGCGCCGCTGAAGTCATTGACTATGGCTGCGGGATTATTTGGTTTTACCCGTATTCTGGCATTGCCCGCTGATGTAACAGCCACCCTTAAGCAGCTTCCGGCCTTTGATGCTAAGCTAGGTTATCAGCGGGAAGCCGATTTTCAGCAGCGCAAAGCACAGGATAATCTCAGCGAGGTGACTTACTATTACCCAACGACAGGAGAGGGTATTGGCTATTGGGTCACTCAACTGCAAAAGCGTGTTGAGCGCGCCGGGGTTGAAATTATCACTTCAGAGCGTGTGGCAAACATTGCGCATCATGATAAAAAAGTGACTAGTCTGGTTTTGGCTAACAGTGAACGCGTACTTGACTGCGATTTTCTTTTCTGGAGTGCGCCACCTTTTATTGCCTTAGCCGCGATGGGCCTGACGCCGGCCAGAGGCCAGGTGACTTTGCGCACCGCGCTTATTTTTCATCTTAACTTTGACAGACCCTTGCTTGATAAGCAGTCCCATTATCTTTGGGTCTGGGATCCGAGTAGTGCGATATTTCGCCTGACCTTGTATCCAAATCTAACCGGGCAGAGTAACCATAATCACTTATCCGCGGAGATCTTGTGCAGTCCCGATGAAGTTGACTCCTTTACCCAGTCTGAGATCATCGAGCAGCTTATGTCGATGGGCATAGTTGACCCACAGGCAAAGTGCGTCAGTGGAGAGACTCAGGTGATTAACAACACGTTTCCGGTACCCACTACAGAGTTTCAGGCTGTTAATCAGCAAAACTACGAGACATTGTCAAACTGTGTTGACAATGTCGTGGTATCAGGTCGGTTCAGCGGAAAATGCTGGCGCCAGGCTGAGGTGCTGATCGAGGCTTACGAGTCGATTATACAGGCAACCGACGCGATTTAAGCGTCGGTCTTTGCCAGCCGAACATGAAAATATGGCTCTACATTGCCGCCAAAACTCAGTTTGAACCAACCCCTCTGAGGGCTGTTGATCCCCTCTAAATCTAACCGTGATATGCCTTTTTGTGCGAGCAAAGGGAAAGCCTGCCATAGAACAGCTGTACCCGTATGGCTGTCACGCATATCAGGGTGATTTGCGCCGTAAAAATAATAAGCCGTGTTCTGATGGAGTAAGTAAGTCGCGAAACTGCCAATTTCCTGCTCACGAGTCTGTGCCTGATACATGCAAAGCAGCCCATGTTGTGCCAGCCTTTTGACTCTGAATGCAAGCGCATCCAGTTGCTCTGTACTAATTTCAATTCCCTGGCGTGCCATGGTCATTCCATAGTACTTGGCAAACAAAGCAAAGTCTTGCGATTCACTGAGGGTCACCTCTTTTTTAATACCGTAGCGGATCTCCTGACGTCTCGACACCGAGCTGTTGTTATAGTTGTCAGAGTGTTCTAGTGTATCCAGTGGTGCGGCAAACTCGTCCAACTCAAGTATGGAGGTATAACGCGGGGTTACAGCATATTTGGGTCCATCGTTATGATAATTGACCCACAAAAAGGCACGAATATCTTTAATGGCCGGGTGCAATTTGAGCTGCACCTGAGTGTAGTGCTCTGTGAGGTACTCGGCAATATATTCTTGCGCTGCGAACAACTCGGAGTGGCCCTGAGCACGATTAAGGTGACTGATATTGCGATGCGCTATGCCGTCATGGATAACATCATGGTGGCCGATGACCTGAGTTTCGCTTTCATCTACGATCAGTAGCACAGCGGCTATTTTTTCCTTGCCTTTACAGCAATAATAGGCGTGATACTTCACACCCAGCAGCGCAATAAACTGGCTATGAATAAACGGACTACCATGGGGAGATGTGGCGATAAAGCTGTCCCAGTGATGGTCCAGCTCACAACGCTCAAGAGTAAACTTATTCTTCATGAGTTGGCTTTTTCAGTACCATACTCCAAGCAGCATGTACTCCATCGCTGCCGTACTCGCTAGACTGAGCGTGACTGAGTGACACAATTTCAAATCGCGATACTAGCTGGTGGATGAGGTCTGCGTTAAAGAAATTGACGTTTCCAACACCTGCAAATGGTCCCCAAGTGTAGCCTGTTTTAGTATATTCATCGACCGACTCAGGCGCTTTAGCATAATCAGAGTGCTCAGTGCTAAACCAGTCAGTGATCAGTAATACACCGCCAGGCTTAAGTTTATCGTAAGCCTCATCTAGGTAGCGCTGAATGCTACTGGCTGGATTGTGTACGGATGCGCCCCGGTCGATGATTAAGTCGAACTGTGTTTGAAAGGGCCAGGGTTGTGTAAAGTCACCCACATACAGATTATTTGAAATGTTAGTGAATCTTTGTTTCAGCTCACCAATAATAAACTCGCTGCCATCAATACCATAAACGTTGGGACAATAACTGAGAAAAAAGGGAAAGTTTGCGCCAGCACCACATCCGACTTCCAAAATAGTAAAGTCTGGATTGCCCTCGCGCAGCTTAGTGTTGCGCAGAGCTCCGCTCACAATTTCGCTCCATGGCCAAACGGACATGTGCTGATTACTGCGGTAAAGTTGATCCCAGTTTTGACAAAATGACATAAATTATAAATCCTTAGACTTAGATTATTCTTTTAAGTTAAGCAAAGTTTGCGCCATTATAACAGTGGCATTGTCTGACTTTCGGCAATCTTTTGCGCTTCTGAGTAGCTTTCTGGTGTACCAATATCAATGTAATGCTCATCGACCAGCCAGCCTTGTAACTTACCAATCATACTAGGCACTACATCCAGGCTAAGCTCATAGGGCCGATCCACTTCTAGGTGCGAGAAATAGCGTTCATAGACTTCAGGTGAAAATATAAAGAGGGCGCCACTGGCAAGGTTGCCAGGAGGGTGTTCGACCTTTTCATGAAACTCCTGAATAACTTGATTTTCATCCAATTTAACAATACCACAGCTACGTGGCGTCGGGGTTTCGAACAAAAGTAAAGTAGCATCGGTCTGCGTCTGGCGTTGTTTATGTGCCTCAAGCATGCCCTCTAGTGAGCTTTGACAGTAGTTGTCAGCATGTATCACCATGCAGGTCTCTCCCTGCCAAAAAGTCCGATTGCGCACCAGAGTGCCCGCGGTGCCCAGTAACTTAGATTCGTAACTCAGGGTAATCCGGCTCCGATGCGGGCTGGTTGCCACAAAAGCTTCAACCTGCTCACTAAAGTAATGGGTATTAACCAGGATCTCATCAACCCCAAGTTGAACGAGTTTATCTATCCATAAACCCAGCAAGGGTTGACCGTTGAGCGGAACAAGGCACTTTGGCAGAGTATCTGTGATTGGTCGCAGGCGGGTGCCAAGGCCTGCGGCAAGCAAAATAGCTTTCATATTAACTAAATGAATCCTTAACGGCTTGTTCAAGGAGCTGACAAGACAAAGGGGTATTACCCAGTGACGCAACCTGACATGCGGCAGCCAGGCTACCCAGGTAGCAGGCCTGCCAAATGTTTGCACCTGCAACCAACGCCAGTGAACTGGCAGCTAAAAAGCAGTCACCTGCGCCAGCAGGGTCGACGGCGTTGGTGTTCAGCGCGGGCAGGCGGTCGTTCTCCCAGTCATCAAATGTGTGATTGGGCTTGTGAATGAGGATCCCTTCTTCGGCGAGTGTAATCACCAGGTTTTTTGGCTGCGACACCTCTGTGAGCTTCTGCGCCAGGATAACCAAGCCGTCATCCGGATTATTCAGAGATACTCGCACCTCTCGCTCTGTTGGGGTTAACAGATCCATATTGCAGTAGCGGGCAATATCTCCCACTTGCGAAGAAGTCTGAGAGTCTGCAACCAGTCTGATCCCTCGCAGGTGGCAGGCTGCAGCAATTTTCTCAACCAGTGGTTGTGGTAGCAAACCGTAGTTAAAATCGGAAAATACTAACAGGTCAATCTGGTTGAGCTGGCTTTCGATTGCCTGATATATTTGTGCCTGCAACTCCTGTGATATCTTGTGTTGACGTACCTGATTAACCCGCAGCAAGGTTTTATTGCTGGCGCGGTAGCGGGTTTTTAAAGGGGTCGGACGACTTTGATCGCTAAAGAACAAAGGCTCAACTTGGTAGTTTGCAATTTGCGAGCGTGTATAATTAGCGGTCTGATCCTCGCCCAATACCGAAGCCAGCACTACATGCTCTGCTCCCAGTGCTTTTATGTGTCCTGCTGTGATGGCTGCGCCGCCTAGGAATGTGTCTTTGCGGTTTGGGGTGATCACGATAGTCGGATCTTCCTGTGACAACCCTACGGCTGTGCCTTGTACATACTCGTCGACGATGACTTCGCCAATGACCAGGACACGCAGGGATTTCATTGCATCAAACAACTCATATAAGTCGTCAGCTGCAATCTTATGACGGTTGGCAAACCCTCGTGCCTCGGCAAAATCCATGCCCGGCGCCGGCTTTTTGCTGCGGCTGAAAAAGTGCTCAGAATTACTTTCAAACTCACCTGAGCCAAAAATAAGCTTACCCCCGTAGCTGTTTAAGACTGCGAGTTCAGGATTTGAACGTGACTCAAACTCTTTTCCTTTAACCACTATTTGGGGCTTGAACCGTGCAACCTCTTGCTCAGGTGTGGCCGTGGTTATATGCGCTTCATCAACACACTCTAAGGACCGCACCACTTCCAGTCTAAGCTCTTCACTGACACGGCTGCGTACGGCCATAGATTTGTCCGCGTTGACAGCGACAATCAACTTGTCCCCACATTCTTTGGCGAATTTAAGAAGTCTGATGTGTCCTGCATGCAAGACGTCAAAGTTGCCTTGGACCAGGACAGTTCTTGTGTGTTTCTGTGGAGTGTCATTTGGCATAGTGTTGTTCGACTTTGACAATGGCGGCGCAAATATCCGTCACTTCTTGCTGGGTATATTGTTCATTTAAGTACAGGTTAAACGATCTGTCCCGCGCAGACACGGTATTTGGCGTTGATAATGGGGGCTTGATGTAGGGCAATGCCCACTTCCAGTCACTGATCAGGAATTTATAGTCCGGATTCAGGTCTACTCCCTCAGCTTGCAGGGCCTGACAAAATGTCAGTTTATCTACGCTGAGTGTCTCCTCGCGAATAAACACCTGAAGGAAAAACGGTGACGCACTGCCAGAGAACCTGGCAACATAACAACATGTCGATTGGGTGTTAATCCATTCAATTAGCGCATTTTGCACCGCGTTACGCGCAGTGATGGTCTCGTCAAGACGAGACAAAGAAGCATGGGCAACCGCACAGGAAAGCTCGTTGGTGTTCCAGTTAAGGGCGGGAAACAGGTTAAGCGAGGGGTCTCGTTCTGCGTATCCTTCTTGCCAAACTGGTTTTCCTCTATCCGCATGTGCCAGAGCCATGTGATATAAAGATTGGTTTTTAGTGTAGACAATGCCGCCGCTGCCAGGGGCGGCAATATTTTTACGATACATGGTAGAGGTTGCCATGATATCGCCAAACCCACCAACCTTTTGACCATTCCATCTCGCGCCTGGCGCTTGAGAGCAGTCTTCAATGACTTTGATACCGCGCTGGTGGGCCTGGGTCACTATGGTTTCAACGTCGGTGGGGATACCCGCACAGTGAACCAGAATAATCGCACCGGTCTTGTCCGTGATCAGCGGTTCGATTTGTTCCCAGGTGCTGTTATAGCTATCCTCAGCCGCATCGGCTATCACAGGCACATATCCTTGGTGAATAATGGACGCGAGGGGCCCCGAATCGGTCACCGGTGAAAGAATAACTTCCTGACCTTGAGGTAGCATCAGCGCTGCAAGGGCAACGAATACGGATGCGGTGCCGGTTGCAACGGCTACGCTGTAACCGCCACCCATATACTCTGAAAAGGAGTTGCAATAAGCTTGCTCAAAGTCGCCGCCGTAGGGGGGATCAGATTCACTGTGCTGATAATGTGCAATCACCTTATTGAGCGCGTCTATTTCACTCGTGCCAAATGCCTTTCGGGCAGGCATAGGTGTGGTACGTACCGGGTTGCCGCCCAAGATAGCAAGGGGTTGTTTACTCATAACGCACTCCACCTGACAGGTTGTTTTGTCTGACGCGACAGATCTGCGCCAGTGAGTATTTTCACTACATTGAGGCCCAGCTCAAACTCCTCACAACATGACTGACCGCATTGAACCTTAGCGATGAAAGACTCAAGAGACAGCCCAAGTGGCATCCGATTTGGTGAGCTAAGCGGCTGACTTTGTCCGCTATCCTGGTGTTCGACAAACAGATCCGGGTCCTCTCTGTCTACGAAATGGTAGACATCGTTGCCATAGGTCACAGCCATTTGTCTGGTTTTCTTGGCCATCCCATTCCCACCAACAACGGTTGCCGTGCTGCCATTACTAAAGGTCATAGTCACTTCAATATTTTCTCTTAATACATCCTGTGACAGATCAGCGTCGACAGGGAGTGCCCGACTGGAAATGGTGTCAGGCAATTCGCCGCAAAATTCCAGTGCTGCGGCAATAAAGTGGGGGGAATACTCCCAAAGTGGCGGCCAATTTTCTCGGGGATTGTAGGCCGCCCCTATTTTGGCCTCAAGATGTGTAGGCACACCAGGTTGCAGGCGGCGCAGTTGTGTAATTGCACTGTGATGCAGGTCGATGTGATCGACAGCCACAATGGCTTTACGTGCTCTGGCGAAGTCAAGCATCTCGGTTGCATCTGCAATGCTCATAGCCATAGGCTTTTCGATAAATAAAGGAATACCAGCGGCCATAATTTTCAGTGACGCAGCTTTGTTGAGATGCGGAGGCAGGGCCAAAATCACGCCATCTACTTTTACATCACTGCTCAGTAGCGCATTCACAGAATTAAACACCTGGCAATACGGTAATACGAAGTCGTGAGGGTTTTCGTTGCTTGTGACTACAAAGTCCAGAGACGCGCTGGTGATTTCTTCATTGAGTGTACGTGCAATTTTTTGTCCCCAACTGCCGAGTCCAACCAGTGCCAGTGAAAGTGAAGTGTGTACGCTCATTATTTAGCTTTGCTCCATATCAGCAAGATCGTCATAAAGGTCGGAGAAGTCTTGTAGTTCGCCGGTTTGTATCTGACGATGGAGTTTTAAGAAGGCACCATGAATGGTTTCAGTGGTGCCACTGTGCCAGATAACAACCTGATTCTCATGAGCTCTAAATTCTGGTTGTTCACCAAAGAAATAGCCACCGGTGGCAACATTTTTGACGCTGTTTGAAAAATGCTCCCGGCTGGTGGGGATAAACATGATCGAATTGACGTTTTCGGTAAAGAAGTAGGTATAACTGGTGCCGCCATTGATACTCATGTTGATATGGGCACGACGGTACAGGGCAAACCGGACATGCATGTCTATAGAAGCCAGCGGCAAGGTATCGCAATGACTCAGGCACTCGGGCAGAGCTTCGCATGCTTTGCTGGTATCGCGCACGACAATAATGTGGAATTCTTCGCTGTCGACCCGTTTGGTAAATTCAGCCCATTCTTCCACCGGACTATTGCGGTGTTCATGCAGAGGGTACTCGCGTAGTGTGATGACCAGCAATTTTTTATCGCCAATATTACGGTCCTGAACAAAGCTATCCACTAATGCTTCGGCATGGGCGTGCGGCCTGAAACGTGCGGTGTCTATACCCGCTCGTTTATATTTAAGCACTTGCTCAATTTTTAGATGGATGCCTCTATGTGTTTCACGGAATGACTCAGGAAAGACATGGGGCTGATGTTGCAACATCTCGACCGCTTGTTGGCGGTAGGACATTTTAGACACACCCGAGCAGGCTGGAAGCGCTTCAAAAACAGGAATAACGATATGATTGAGTCGCCATTCTACATCATCCAGCTCATGAGAAGTGGTAAAACTCAGGGAGTCAGAATCCGCAGAGCGCTTCGGCTGGACCACGAAATGGATGGAATCATATTGGTGCTCTTCTCGGTACAATTCAGCTTGGATGGCAAAACAGCAGCAATCAAATGTCGCAACGTTGCGAGATAAATCGAAGACAGCGTAAAGTACTTTGTCTTTACGCACGGCGGGGAGAATAACATCCTTGCACGCTACGATGATGCTTTGCATCTGGTTGTAAAAGTAAATTTTTTCCAGGTCGATACCATGTTTAACTAAATCTTGTGCGATCTCGTCGACAAACATAGAGCAGATGATGATCCTGTCAACCTCTGTCTGGACTAGCTCAGGCAAAGATAAAGTAGGGTGGGATTCAAACTGCTCTTGTCCCGATGTGCAGGCATATATTAGCTCGTGCTCATCTACTAGTGTTGAAGTAAGTTGTTCGGTGACTGTATTAATACCGTATAAAGCTATTTTCATTACTGACCTGTTATTCTTCTATAATACTCTTGCAATTCGTCAGGTTTATCCTCTGACGGCGCCCAGGGGGCGTATTCAACATCTATGTCTTTGTCGAATGGGCCGACATAACATTCGTGATAAACAACCCACTCTGAGCGGGCAATTGGCAGGTGCCATAATGGCGCACTAAGGCGATACATAAAGGCATCCTGACCGTTATCTGACATGGGGATACGCTGTGATACTAGCCCATTGTCGTCAAAAATAAAGACCTCCATTTCCCCTTCAATCAGATGATAGGACTCCGATTTATGTTGCGGGTGGCGGTGAGGCGTCATTAACGCGCTGCGATGCAGCACAATAATCATCTCCTGAATAGGGTCCTGATTATCTCTATGACAACACAATCTAAAGCGCTTAGTCGGGGAGGCCAACGCACGCGCTTTTAACATGTCTAAGGTACTGTTATCGACTGTCAACACGTCTTTGTCGTTGAAGATAGCAACACTCATCAGGTGTTGCTCGCTGATTTTTTACTGTAGCTACGTATCGCGAGGATATATGAGCCGATACCATAGTGGCCACGCGGTTCAAACTGGATGTCGTATTTGTTGCAGATATCGGCCCAGGCTCTTTGCTGTCCAAACTCCGGGAGGTTACCGTTGCAGCTCCAGTCATCAAACAGCAAAATGGCGCCCTTAGAAAGCAGCTCGTTGGTAAAAATATAATCGAGTACCTGATAGGTAGATTCGTACAGATCGCAGTCCAGGTGTAACAGTGCAAACCGCTCTTCGGGTTTGATTTGCACCATAGTTTCTTCGAACCAACCCTGATAAATACTAAAATCTGAAAACTTGAGCTGAGTATTGAGTGTATCTGCCAGCTGTTGTGCACTGATGTCTGCACAGGCGCCTTCTCCCCAGACGTTACTCTGGACAAGAGGGGACTCCAGATCGATATCATGGGTAGAAGCTGGCAAGCCCTCAAAACTATCAAACAGGTGCAGGTGCTTAGCCGGCATATTGTAATACTGGCTGCAGTCTCTGAGAGTTCTGGCAAGCATATAGCTGGATTGGCCAGTGCCACATCCGAACTCAGCAATATTACCTGCGACCTGATTGGCCATGACTAACTCGACTTGCATCGCCAGCGTTCGAAGCACGTCTTCACGGAAGCTAAAATAGGTGTGAATATCGGGCGCTTTGCCTTGTGGGTAGCCAGTGAAAATGCCAAACTCCAGGCTAAACCCGTTCATCATATTGTGGTGCGCGACATAGACTTTTTCTTCCGGGACACCTAAAGAGAGCAGTTGGGGCTTAATCTCTTTGTGGTACTGACTGGCAATGATGATCTGATCATAGGACAAAGACGATAAAACGTCAGGCCCTTTGATTTCTACTCCTTCACGCATCGAGCCCCAAAGTGCAGCGTTGTTATCTATCAGGCATACAACCTCATGCCCTTGCTGATTTAAGAATAGCTGCAGGGTATTTTGCCCGCCTTTTCCTGTGCCAAAAATGATCACTCTCATAGAAGGTCTCCCTTAGGCTTTTTAAATAATAAAATATGTGTGTCGGTTGCATTAAGCGTCGTGACATCGCTGAAGATGCTTTTCAGTAACGCCTGCTCCGAGCTAATAAACGTAAATCCAAGCTCCATTGCTGTGCGCTCAAGTAACGCTGCCTGGTTTGACTGTGTTTGTTCGTTCATTTGTAACAGCAGATCCCCATCGGGCTTAAGTACACGCAATGATTCGGCCAGTAACGCTTGTAACCGGCTGTGCTCAAGATTGAATGTGCGGGGGGTCAGATAAACCAGCGCAACGCTGTTGGCGTCATGATAGAGGTCGACTGGTTGCTCATTCTCTGGGCTGAGTGTGTTGTAAAACAGCGATGGTGAGTCGCCATAGATGGCCCAGTTGTCGTTTTCCAGTGCGCCAATTGGATAAACACACACTTTGAGTTCACTACAACGTTGCCACGGCATAAGGGGATAATGTGAGACAATCCCTTTTATCGTGGCCGCAGTGTTGCGACGACGGCTGGGCGTAATGGTTAGCTCGCAGACGATGCGCTGTGCAGAGTCACTCGAAATGCCTCTGTGTAGTAGTTGACTGACCTCCAGTAAAGCCCAGGTGCCGGTAGGCCCGGTCACAAACACTTCCTGGCCTTGCTCTGTTTTTATTGCTGTTGTTCCAAGCGCTTTACTGGGTGGTGTCAAAAAGAGCAGCAGTTTTATGACCGTGTCTGGCAAACTGTCGGTGTGATAGGCATTTGAGCCCAATTGAGAGTCCGATATTTGCGCCAGGCGGGTAATGCGGCCATTGACGACTTGCCAGTTATAGCCAAGCTGAGTGCAGACATCGTCATACACATGAGCCAGAAATTCATCGATATGCTGTCGGGCCTCATGCGTTAATTGTAATCGTTGCACCTCCGCATCATCGTTCAGTGAGGCAAAGTTGCGGTAATAGGTGTAGTCTGACTGACTGGCAGTTGTGTCATAGCCTGAGCGAGGCAGAGATTCGGCAACCTGCCTGAAGCGGTCGGCAAAAGCAGGGTCAACCTCGCCAATATAAAATTTGTCGCGGGCAAAATCTGCTGTGTGTGCGCCTTCGTAGTCGCGTCGGGCCAGACGGGTGTGTTCTTTCCATGCCTGCTCTGAGCGATACAAGGGATTATCAAAGCTGGTTTGATAATCAAGCAGTGAGATTATCTCAAGCTCTGCCGGAGCGAAGCGTTCGAGTAATTTATCTTTAATGGCATAAAAAAATGTTTGTGATGACACCACTATCTTATACTGCTGTAAATCTTCACGGGTTAAGTCGGTTAATCCGGTGACGGTGTCTGTGCCGGGTTTGTCATCGATGAGCATCGCCGGAGCGACTAAAGCATCTTGTTTAATCAACGCCAGAATTTGCTCACATCCTCCACCACTGCCGTAAATGGCATAAGGCTCGGTGGCCAGATTGTGCTTGTGATACTGTTCGAGAAACCGGGTTTTTATTTCACTCATAAGGGCTTCCTGGATCAGACAAGCTGAAACATTACTGATTCACATCGCTGTGTAGCGCTTTAAGATAGCGTGCAAATACCTGTTCAAAATCAGCTTCGACTTCGCACGGGATCTTTTGCCTGCTTAATGGCGTTTGCGGGTCTACCGTAAAGTGGCTCGAAGTGTCGTCGAGATAAAGTGCAAACTGCGAGAGCAGCTCACACTCCATGTTATACGCCCTGTCACAGACCTCTTTGTAGGTGTCTGATGCGATAACCGACACTGTCATTTTTTTAATCACGGTGCCCGCATCAATGTGCTTATCAATTTTATGCAGGGTAATACCGATTGGCTGCTGTCTGACAATGGCCCATTTAAACGAGTCTAAGCCTCTGTTTTCGGGGATCAGACCCGGATGACAGTTAAAAATAGTATTACCTTCAATAAAGTGTTGCGGGATGATTTTTGCGATGGCTGTCACAAAATAATCCGGTTTGTTTGCCAGCGTATTCAGACGCTCTGACGAGGCTGTACCCCAGCAATTCATAGCGTGGTAGTGAACGCCACTGGCATGGCAAAAGGCCTCTACATCTAGCTCTATGAGTTGAAATGGCCGCTCCTCAAAAGGGCGCGGCTGACTCGGGCGGTATGAAAAAGGAAAAGCAAATAGCGAGATCTCATACCCCATAGTTAAAAATTTTTGTATCAACTGGTAGGTCATTAAATGACCTGTTTGATAGGTAAAAATACCAACGTGCATAACTAACTCATTCTTTCTTGGGCGCCACACACAGCATGATCAGGTACTGGCACATTGGGAAGAAGCCAGTGTGAACCACTTCATCGTTCATCCCAAAGGGATAGACATTGTGAAAATACTGTTCACAAAATGCCTTAAGATCCGCGCCTGACATACAGTTTATATGACCCTCTTTAGATGCCTTCGAGGCATACTTCTGTGACTCTAGCGAGGGGATCCCCAAGATTAAAGTACCCTGAGGGGTCATTGAAGCAACAATGTTTTCCATGAACAAACCAGCTTGCTGGGGATCGATGTGCTCGAATACATCCATCGTAAATACGCCGTCAAACGTGCCTTCAACCGGACCACCAATAATGTCGTGGCCCTGAAAAGTCACATTGTCCAGATTTTTCCCCATATATTTCTGTGCATCCTGGATATGTGGTTTGTAAAAGTCCACGGAAGTGAGCTTTTTCACAGTCTGAGAAACGATCAAAGATCCCATCCCTTCCTGGCAACCAATCTCAAGCACATTATCGAAGTCTGCAAACATTTTAGAAACAAATTTATGGCGAGACATCAAGAAGCCAAAGCGCTTGGGGTCTTGTAAAATCCCCTGGCTGTTATAAGGACCGAGTGTCAGCAGGTCCTGTTCTTCAATGTCGACATTCTCATCTTGTTTTAGCCAAGTCTCTTTGGCCATCTGAGATGAGCCGGTGCCAAAAAATGTCTTATCTTGTTTGTTCATGTTTTTCCCTTGTTACATAGTTTCTATTCCATCCTAATTACTGCTCGGATAATTTTTTTGTTTGCGAGGTCGTCCAGAGCGTCGTTGATCTGGTCGAGCTCATAAGTCTTACTGATTAAAGAGTGCAGATCCAGCTTATTTTGTTTGAATAATTCGACAAAGATAGGAATGTCTTTGTCCGGTTGGCTGCCGCCGCCCCAGCTGCCGCGAAGAGATTTGCCACGGTGGAAGGCATGGGGTTCCAGCTGGATCTTGAGTTCACTGCTAGGGTGAGACGCAAAGATGCACTGACCGCCTCCATCTCTCACAGATTCAAAAGCTTGCTCTATGGTGGTTGTGGTTCCGCCGGCTTCCAGGCTATAGTCAACGCCGAGGCCCTCTGTGATGTCATAGATGGCACTGACAGGATCTGAATCGTTGGCATTGATGGTGTGCGTGGCACCCAGCTGCCTGGCGATGGCGAGTTTCTCTTCGCTAACGTCAACAGCGATTAACTTTGTTGGATTACTCAGCTTTGCGGCGAGCAGCGCGCTCATGCCGATCCCGCCAAGTCCAAAAATGGCCAGAGTTTTTTCTGTCTCAGGCTTCAGCTCGTTGAACACCAGGCCAAGCCCGGTGGGCAAGGCGCAGCCAAGTAGTATGGCGAGCTTGTCCGGAAAGCCTTCAGGCAGCTTCACAACCCGGTTTTCAGCCACTATGGTTTGATCGCACAGCGTCGTCGCGCTCCCCGAGTTAATGAGGTATCCGTCATGTGGATATTTTCCGCCCGGAGCATCCTGACCTTCACCTTTGATCCAGCCTATTACGACTTTGTCGCCGACCTGTACTTTGGTGACGCCGTCACCCACCGCCTCGACAATACCAACACCTTCATGTCCAAGCAGGTGGGGCAGATATTTGTCTTCACCACGACCACCATTGACTTCCATCAACTGGGAGTGGCACAAGCCGCTGTAGAGAATTTTGACCTGCACCTGGCCTGTGATAAGCGCCGGCAGTTGAATGTTGTCAACTATCTTAAGAGGCTGACCTGTTTCAAATAGTACTGCTGCTTTCATTCTAGTTGTCTCTTAATTGGGTTTGTAACGTATGCATTTTAACGTTAATTTGAGCAAAGTAGCGTTGACTCTTGTCAAGTTGCTGCGCCTGCATGTGCTGTAATTTTGCATTTCTTTCTTCTAAGCAAGAAATGTTCCAGGAAAACAGTCTCCTGGCCTGAACATCAGGTAAAAACTCGTTGAGCATGATTAAGCACCACTTGAGCAGCGTGAGCTCAAAGACGCACTTTAGAGTGTTCCCAGCGGATGCTTGTGCTGCAAATAGTGGTGAGCGTAAAAACAGTGGTAAGTAAGACAGTGGCACGGGCACAGCTGGCTGGGCAAAAAAGTCGCATAGCAGCTTCCAGGCACTGTCATTTCCAGCATATTCGAAATCAATAAAATACACGTCATCGCGATATTTCAGTGCGTTATGAAAGCCAAAGTCAGAGGGGGAGACCACGTCGTTTGGACACGGCTGTTGCCAGTCTATACCGGGCGTTGTGCTGATAACTCTGGTGCGAAGTTCTATCGCCGTCAGCAGAGTATTGAGTTCAACGTTGTCACGCAGAGATTCGAATCGTGAAAGACGCCGTGTGACTAATTGAATAAAGTCTTCCAGTTTAGCCGGGCTATCCGCAGCCGCATTGAGCGCCGTGCGCTCAACCTGATGACTGTTGATGGCTGCAATGAAATTGCATGCTGCACTGACATCCTGTGCTCTCACTGTGTCAAAGGTGTGGCCGTCGATAAACTCGTATATGGCAGACAGGGTGTTAGAACAATAACCGATAGGCCTGGCTATATTTGAGATACCGGCCTTGTGTAGCTGCTGACTAAACTGAAATTCATTGTAAAGCTTGTCGAATGCCCGTGCGCCTGGCGCAAAGCATTTCAGAAAATAGGCGTTGTTATCCGAAAAGAGCTTATGCCCCTGATTATTTGCGCCCTGCGGCAAGCTGGAACTGCGCCAGTGGGTTTGTCCCAGAGTAGATGAGATAAAGTCTGTTAATTCAGCAGAGAACATAGCCAGGCATCCAATGCTTGCCAATGGTTGATTTGCGGGCCGCTGAACCCCTGAAGTGCGTTGGGTGCGAACAATACCCCATGACACTGTGCAGGAAAATCACTGTGCGTCAGAATATCTGGCAGATCATCAATAAACACGTCACACTTGAGCTGTGAGATACGCGCAACCTTTCGTACTTTGGTCTCGCTAAAAAAGACCAAATCAGAGTCAACAGGCGCATCGGCTGATCCGATAAAACCGTGGCTGAGGAGCCACTGTGTGGCTGCGTCATGAAAGTCAACACGCTCCCCAATAATCGGGTATTTAGTTTTATGCGACACGATGGCCAGTCTATGTCCTTGTGCATAAAGGCATTGCATTGCTGCTAGTGCACCTGGATAGGGGCGTGCCTGGGTGATTTCTTTCCCGTAGACGATACCCTGTAGCTCGGTCCATTTGGCTTCGTTGTCCTGGTCAATAAAATACTGTTTAACTTCATTTTTGCTTTGACCGACCGTCTCTGGTAGCCAGCCAAGCGCACAACCGACGCGATAAAATACGCCGGTGTAGTCGGCAATGGTGTTATCAAAATCTATGCCTATGATCACATCACACCTCGCTCTGATAAGGTGCTCATAATATCAGGCACAGTCAGACCCGCTTTGGCTCTTGCATCTGCGGTGGAATGCACCTGATCGATAAAGCGGTCCGGGATCCCGAAACGGTGCACCCGTGGCCAGTTTGCCTGTTCACTAAAGTACTCCAGCACAGCGCTACCAAAGCCACCGCTGACATTGTGTTCTTCGAGTGTGATCACATGGTCAAAACGGGTTATCGCATCGTTTAAATACGCTTGGTCGAGCGGTTTTACGGTGTGGAAACTCACCAGTTCTGGCGATAATCCGCGCTCCGTCAGTTCGCTTACTAATGCTTGTGCAAGAGGCATAATGGTACCAGTACTCAGCACGGCAATGCGCTCACCTGGTTGCATCACATGCACCTTGCCAAAGGTAAGGGCAGGGTTTCCTTCGTGGACTGCCGGCTCGTTTTTCTTACCAATTCTGAAGTAGCAAGGAGCGTTAAGCTCTATCAGCTGTGGCATCAGTTGCTCAAGCTCGTATGCGTCAGCCGGGCAGACCACGTGCATATTTGGCAGTGCGCGCATCAGCGCAATATCTTCGAATGAGTGATGAGTGGGACCCAGGTTAGCGTAAGATAAGCCAGAGCCGGTGCCGACGATGACCACAGGCTGATTCTGATAAGCGATATCAATTTTGATCTGTTCAAAGTTACGTGACGTGGTAAACGGGGTGATAGTATAAATAAAGGGCTTATGGCCCATCATGGCGCTACCAGCGGCCATAGAGGCCATATTCGCTTCCGCAATTCCTGCGTTGATAGCGCGCTCTTCGGCAAACTCCTTTAAGGGGTTAAACAACCGGTTACCTATATCTGCGTAAAAGAGCAACAGTGATTCGTCGTCTTTAGCAAGCTCAGTCAGGACTCGTGCAAATGCGTTTCTCATGATATTCCCAGCTCCTGTTTTGCCTGAGCAACTTCTTCTTCAGTCGGAATGCGGTAGTGCCAGTTGTTGTCGTTTTCCATAAATGACACGCCTTTACCTTTAACCGTATCGGCCACAATGCACACAGGTTGTTGGATGGATTTTGCGGCTTCCAAAGCTTGTTCCAGCGCACCAAGATCATGACCATCGACGCGCATTGTATGCCAGCCGAAGGCACGCCATTTCTCTTCAAGCGGCTCCAGATGCATAATCTCGGTACTTTCACCTGTACCTTGTAATTTGTTAAAGTCGACAATGGCAACCAGGTTACTTAAGCGCTTACCGGCTGCAAACATCGCAGCCTCCCAGACTGTCCCTTCATTGATCTCTCCGTCGCCCATGAGCACGTAAAAGCGGTTCTTAGCGCCTTGTAACTGTTTGCTCAGTGCCATGCCGGTTGCTAACGATAAAGCATGGCCCAGAGATCCTGAAACCGTCTCCACGCCTGCCGGGGCGTGTATTCCCGGGTGCTCTTCAAACTGGCTGCCAGTCTGACCATGCTCGTACAGTGCCGTTGGAGAAAAGTAATCACGGTAGGCAAGGGTTGTGTACAGCGCGCTGGCGGCATGTCCTTTACCCAACAAAAAGTAATCACGCTCAGGATTAGCGGGGTTGTTGGGCGTGATATGCATCGTGCGCCAATATAACACGGTCAGAATATCAACACAGGACAAACAACTGCCCAGGTGTGGTGTTTTAGTCTGGCTGGATACGTCACACAAAGTGTAACGGATCTGCGCTGCGATGGAGTTCAAAGTCATAATACGCCTACGGAATAAACCAATAAAAATCGCCAGTGTAACCGTTATCACGGAAAAACTGTTTCCAGTCATCCACATGCATAATGGTCTTGGCTGTCAGTGCCCACTCCATCATGCGTTCTTTTTCTTCATCGTTACGGTAGGCATCGACGGTAATAAAAGATTTGCCACGACTGACGCGCTCGATTTCACGCAGTGCCATGGCACATTCATTTTCTTCCAGATTGTGAATGGTGTTGATTGACATCACCACATCAAAGCTGTTGTCTTCATAGGGCAGCGCCTTGGCATTGCCTAAAGTCAATAGCTCCTTGACTTCTTCTTTGGCATTTTCCAGGGCATATTGAGAAATATCCAGTCCGCGCAATGTCATACCCGGGATCATCTGCTGCAGGTCGTACAGCATAAAGCCTTTTGCACATCCTACATCCAGCAGGCTAGAATTTTCATTAAGGCCGAAATGTGCCTTGAGGTCCGGTACAACAGGCTGCCAAAAACGCGGAAAGTAACTAAAGCCACCGTAACCATAGGTACGGTCACCATCAAAAAAGTCTTTGCCATATTGCCTGGCAATTTCGCGATCTGCTTCGGTGATCACGTTGGCACGGCCCTTAGTATCGCGCTTAGACTTAGGGTAATTTTTTAATAAATCGATTTCTTGTCCGAACATAGGGAACTCACGCTTTATGAATGTAGTCATGGGGTAATGTACTTAGTTCGCTCTGGTACTGTTTGACCCAGGCAATGGTACGCTCCAGGCCGTTTTCCAGAGAGACTTGATCCTGCCAGTTCAGTTCTGAGCGGACTTTGTTGCTGTCAAGCAGGTAGGCTGCGTCTTTGCCGAGGCGATCCTCGGTGACGGCACAGACCTGTTCAAAAGGCACTTGCAGCATATCGCAGATCAGCTCAACCAAGGCGCGAATGGTGATCATGCGTTCGGTTGAGATATGATACGTCTCACCCAATGTGCCTTGTGTGCCAATCTTCAGTGTCGCGTCTGACACGTCATCGATATGGATAAACGAGCGGGTTGAATGACCACCGCCATGCAGAGGTAATACCTTACCGAGCAGCGCAAACAAAATGGTTCTGGGGATGATGCGATAGAGCTGCTGACCTTCACCATACACATTCGCTGCGCGGGTAAATAACACTGGGAATTTGTAGACATCAAAAAAGGTATGCAAGCTCATGTCTGCCGCAGCACGCGATACCGCATAAGGGGTGCTGGGCTGGTAGTTATTATGCTCTTTCACCAGACCTTCGCAGCTGCCGTACACTTCTGGTGTAGAGATATGTACGTATTTGTCCAGGTGATCCAGGTCTTTTAACTGATTGTGCAGTTTGATGGTTGACACCGCATTGGTCATAAACCAGTGTTCCGGATATTGCCAGCTTTGTCCCACCATGCTCTGCGCCGCAAAGTTATAAACAGTACTGACCTTATGGCGTTTGATCAGGGCCATAATATCGTCCAGCTGGTGGTTGAGGTCGAACTGATGAAAATCAGGCTGGTTAGTCTGCCATTTGTAGGGCAACAGAGCGGTGTGAGGTTCTGCTGAGCGACTGACTGCCAACACTGAATGTTCTTGTTTTAGTAAATGGGCGCAAAAAGAAGCGCCCGAAAAGGAGTTACTACCGAGTACAAGGATTGGCGCATTAGCCATGATTGAGCTCCTGATAAAGGGCTTTCATTAGAATGTGTCCGATCACCACCTGGGTATCTTCAGAGATCTGCATATCCTGAATCGCAAAGTGAAATGCCTGGTTGAGCAATGGCTTGGCTTTGCCGCCATCAAATCCAAGAATTCCGACAGTGTGCATCCCCAAAGCCTGGGCTTGCTCAATGGCACGGATGATGTTGCCTGAATTGCCACTGCCAGACAGAACCAGCAACACATCCTGCGCGGATGCTTTCACTTTTAGCTGGTGTGCAAAAATATTGTCGTAACCAATGTCGTTACCAAGGCATGTCAACACTGAACTGTTTGCTGCCAATGCTTCCACTTTCAGGGCATCCCCCTGAGGGTGGACACCAAATGTAAAGTCATTTGCAAGGTGGATAGCATTTGCGGCTGAACCGCCATTGCCACACAAATACAAGGTACCGCCCTTGGCTTTCATATCCAGTAAAGTGCTGACCAGCTGCTTGACTGCATTACCGTCAAGATTGCTTAATACTTTGTGCAAAGTCTCAACGTAGTTTTCAGTTAACGACACAATGGGGTCAATTGATGGTAACGGAGTGATGATACTTTGTTGCTTAGTCATAATACTTCTCGCTGCATCCACTTAAGGTTATAGAAGCGATCTTCATTTTTTAACTGGCCTCTGCGATAGGCGTCAATCAGTTCTTCAATCGCAGTGGCGACATTTTTAGTGGGCTTAAATCCAGTCGCCAACAGTTTATCCGAGTTGATGCGGTAACATCTTGGGTCGTTTGATGGCGTCACTTCAATGTCAGAGTCAATCTGGGCTTTGACCATGTTGGCAATGTCCATAATAGAGATATTCTCAAACCCAGCATTGAAGACACCGCTGGTTTTTTCTGGGTGCTCCAGCATGTAAATGTACAGGTCGGTGATATCGTCGATATGGATGTTTGGTCGTACCTGAGCACCACCAAATACGGTGATTTTGCCATTTTCAAGTGCCTGCATCGTCAACATATTGACGGATACATCCAGTCTTTGGCGGGGTGATAAACCACATACGGTGGCAGGACGAACAATTTGTACAGCCATATCTTCGGCGTAGCTCAGCAATACACGCTCGGCAACCATTTTAGTTTTGTTATATTCTGATATCGGTTCGAGGGTAAGGTCTTCAGTGACCTGAGCTTCATCTTTCACGCCGTAAACACTGCCCGAGGAAGCGTAGATAAATTGTTTGATACCGGCGCGTTTGGCTTTATCGGCCAATTGCATTGTGGCCAGTGCACTGACTTCCCAGGTCAATTTGGGGTCCAGGTCACCGCATGGGTCGTTAGCGATAGAGGCGAGGTGAATGATGCTGTCTACACCGCTCAGCTCAATGTCTGAGGTATGGCGCACATCACCTTTTATCACGGTAAGGTTTTCATGTTCAGGCAGGAAGTTACCAAACCACTGGGTATCCAGTGCGATAACCTGGTAGCCTTTGGCGAGCAGCTTAGGTACTAATACCGTGCCCTTATATCCGGTGGCACCGGTCACTAAAACGGTTTTATTGCTCATTGTTCTCTCTTTTTGAATACTTTAATCACCCGGCATGACAATGCTCTAGCAAAAATTACGCCCATGTGTGCGGGCGCCATTGACTTTCGCTGTGCTAGACAGTTTTTTGTTCAACGTGCTTATTTATATCGGCAAGGTGGGGATGGTTCTTTAATGTTTCTAATAACTCACTGTAACTAAAGCATAGATTATTATTAAATTGCTGATAAATCGCCTCAATTGCAGTGTAGTCATCGGGCTCATCCAGTGTCAGGCGATAATGACTGTGATCGTCTCCTGCGCTGATGATATGGCTATTTATCGTGCTGAACTTTGCCATACCTAAGGTGACATGCTCTCTGTCTGATGGATGAGTGGCCTTTTGATGTGTGCGTTTAAGCAAGTGATAGGCAAACACACATGTGTCTAGCCCACGTGGAAATCCGCTATGGGGACCCAGGCTGACCATATCGACGTCATGATTTTGAAAATAGTGAATAGCCTGCGAGACAAGCGTTGCGTCGATCAGGGGGCAATCACTGGTTAGACGAACAATCGCAGTATCACGTTGAGCACCGAATTGGGTCGCAGCCTGGTAGTATCGGCTTAGCACATCTTCTGTGCTGCCCCGAAAATAGTTTATGCCCATTCTTTCGCACAATTCTACGATTGGGTGCTCTGTGCCATCATCTGTGGTTGCAATGATAATGTGTTTGGCCAAATCGCCAAGACGTTCTAGCATCACCTGAAGTACCGAGCTGGCACACAATGGCAGCATTACTTTGCCAGGAAGGCGGGTAGAAGTCATTCTGGCCTGAATAATTATTTGCACGTCCTTCAAGATAAACCTATTCGCTAGAGCTCAGTGTTGGTTTGGATATTATATGAGTGACATCAGGCAAGTAAAGCCAAATTCGGATATCCATAGAGTGAGTTGATGGTTCTGTACAAAAGTAACTCAATAGTCGTTCGTTATTTATAATAAAGTCTGATTATTACTGCGGAATCTTGCACCCTAGAACGATCATGCATAGAGTTAACTTATAAGAAACGCTTTATAAACAATGGTGAACTTGTTTGTAAAAGGCGGCAGTATTAGAAGTAGCTGTGGAAGTAGGAGTAGTGCACACAAGCTAGATTGAAAATAAGTTAACAGGGGAATGCAGTGAAACTGGCAGACACTCAATTTTATGTCTATGGTGGGAGTCACTATGGGCAGGCGTTAACTGCCTATTTAACGGAAATGGGTCTCAGACCACGCGCTATTTTAGACAGAGCGCCCAAGTTCAAAGAATATGCAGGTGTGCCTTGTGTTACTTTTCCACATGCTGACTTGGATACCAACTATCCGGTCATAGTCACTATTCTCGGTTTTAGTGGGGTAGAGGAAGATCTACGCCAAGCCGGATTTCAACACATCATAGATACTTTAGCTTCATTTGACATCTTCCCTGCGGCTCTTCAAAAGCTCAATGAGTGTGGTGTGTTGTGGATGCAGGCGCCAGCGAGCAGCCAGATAAACAAAACCTGTTGTGAGGAGGTTTTATCTTTGCTCAGTGATCAACGCTCACGCCATACTTTTGAGCAGATTGTTAACTATCGTAGTAAGCCTTGCCGGCAGTATTATCCGATACCGGAGCAATACGAGATGTACTTTCCGCAAGGAATACCTGATTTATACCAATACGATACGATGCGCATATTAGACATTGGTGCGTTTGATGGTGACACTTTTGCAGCTTTCTATGCGCGTTATGCGGCGTCTATTGAAGATTACACGGCGCTTGAAGCCAGCGCCAATAATATCAAACTGTTTCTTAATCGCATGCATGCTATGGGTGTAGAGGGCAAACCTGTCAATATACGTCGTCTTGCTGTTGGGCTCCCTGAAGGACAAAGACTTAGGGTCGAAGAGAATTCGTCAGCTACGGTTGTCAGCGTAGTTGCTGCGGACGAAGAGGTACCACCAAATTGCTTGGTTGAGAGTGTTAACCTCGGTACTATAATGCATCAAGTAAGGTGTAACGTATTGAAAATGGACATTGAAGGCGCTGATTTTGATGCATTGTGCCAGGCTGATGAATATATTTCTAAGTACACACCAACATTGGCATTATCTTTGTATCATACACCTGAGGATTTGTGGAGAATCCCGTTATTGATCGAATCATATGCTCCAGGTCGGTACCATTACTATCTGAGACAAGAGGGGCATTGGCTTTTGGAAACACAACTGTACGCTGTACCTAAACCAAGCTTGCTGTGATTCAATACATCAAAGACAGGGAACCGCAAAAAAGCTAAGATAATAAATAAGTTAAATTGAATTTGAGAACATCATGACGTTTCAATCAGGTTTCAACATTGCAGGTCAGAGTGTCGGCCATGATCAGCCTTGCTACATTATTGCGGAGATGTCTGCAAATCATGGCCAGTCACTAAGTAAAGCCAAAGAGCTGGTTTATGCAGCGAAAGAAGCCGGTGCGAATGCCATAAAGCTGCAAACCTACACCGCAGATACTTTGACTATGGACTGCAAATTGCCGCACTTTGAGGCAACCGGCCCGTGGCAGGGGCAATATTTATATGACCTCTACAAAGGGGCCTATATGCCCTGGGATTTTCATGCTGAGCTGTTTGAGCTGGCTGAAAAAATTGGCATCACCTGCTTTTCTTCGCCCTTTGATAAAACTGCTGTCGATCTGCTGGCGCAACTGAATGCGCCGGCCTATAAAATTGCTTCGCCAGAATTGATCGATCATCAGCTGATCCGAGATGTCGCCGCGACAGGTAAGCCTGTAATTATGTCTACCGGAGGCGCGACGCTACCAGAAATAGCTGAGGCAGTGAAAGTAGCTGAAGAGGCGGGTGTAACTGAGCTTGGGCTGATGAAATGTACGAGTACCTATCCAGCCCCTGCTGAGACGATAAATTTGCGTACAATTCCACATATGAGAGAAGCGTTTAAATGTCCTGTGGGGTTATCCGATCATACGCTTGGTAATGATGTACCTCTGGCATCAGTTGCGGTAGGGGCATGCATGATTGAAAAGCACTTTGTGCTCGATAAAAGTGACAACACCGCGGATAGCTTTTTTTCAATGACACCAGATGAATTGAAGGCGCTAGTCCATGGCGTTAGACAGATTGAAAAGGCGATGGGTGAGGTTAATTATCCTACTGAAGCGTCAAAAGCTCGTCGCTGTGTCTACATTATAAAAGATATTAAATCAGGTGAGCGCCTGACTACTGAACATCTAAGGCAGATGCGCCCCGGCGGTGGTGAAATCATGCCAAAAGAGCTGCCGAGCTTAATCGGTCGGTCAGTGAATAGAGATCTGCGCTGTGGTGAGCAGCTAGCATGGAGTGATTTATCGTGAATGCGAACAAAGAAATGCTGACCCAAACTATTCAACAGTTTTTGCTAGAACGAGGCGTATTGGTCGCCGACAAAGACATAGATTGTTATAACTTTGTCGCCGAAGGGGCACTGGATTCGTTTGAAATTTTAACGCTAATCATGCAGTTAGAAAGTGACTACCGTATTGCGGTGCCGCCCGAATTATTAATGGACACAGAAAATGCAAATGTAGGCACTTTGGTAAATTCACTGGTTAAGCTTGTTAATGATCGCGATAAGAGTTGATACCTTATGTGGCCTTGGCCACTTTATGCGTTGTAAGTGGTTAGCGTTAGCGCTTCAAGCGTGTGGCAAAAAAGTGATAGTTCTAGTCGATAAACCGGTTCCCGAGCAGTTATCACTTGAGCTGAAGAGTAACATAAAAGCTTTACCTTTTGCACAAACGCAAGAAGAAGATGCTCATAATACTTTGAAGGTACTTTCTGAGATACAAAAACCGGTCGAAAGCATTATTGTGGACAGCTACCGTTTTGACTCAAAATGGGAACTAGAAGTTGCGAAGCAGATTCCCTCAATTGTCGTAGTGGACGATTTAGAAAGAGCGCATAGTGCTAAGCTACTTATTGATAGCAAGTGGTGTGGTGATAAGACTGGTGAGCGCTACGCAAGCTCGCAGTGTAAGCTACTAGGCCCTGATTTTGCTATGCTGTCACCGGCATATCAACACTGCACACATCAAGAGCGTAAGCTAAATCGTGTGATGTTTTCTCTTGGCGGTGGAGGGGATTGGCATAGTGTTTCTGACTGGATAGCCTTGTTGCTAAATATGGCACCAGAAATTGAAATTGACGTTATCTTAGGGCCGATGGCTAAGAGAGTAGAGGCGTTAACTCTGCTTGCGAATACAACTTCTAGATTGCAGCTAATTCGGCAACTGCCTTCTCTTGTGCCTTATTATCAAAGTTGTAGCCTATTTGTGGGAGCACTTGGTACTTCGCTTTATGAGCTGGCCGCAACCAATACGCCAGCGTTGACGTTTTCGATTGCTCCAAATCAAGACAATCAACAAAACGCGCTTGATGACTTAGGTCATTATTTTCATGTACCAGAGCTCTTGACGCGAAAGGCTAGTGAGGTTGTCGCGTTAATTTTGACGTTAGTGAAGCAGTCTACGCGAATAATAAAAGCGCGAGAGACTGCACCGGTTAAGGTAGATGGCCGAGGGGCAATTCGAGTCGCAGAGTTGGTTTTAGCGAATGACATCAGATCTTCTGTGACACAAAGAACTCTACATAGCCAAGAGGAAAATGTATGCCAGCTAACCGCACAGGTGAAGATCCGTCAAGTCAACGACTCAGACGTAAATAGATACCTTGCAGCGAGGAATTTACCAGATAACACTTGGCGTATGACAATTACTTCTGGTATTGACGTGCTGGAGCATTATCAGTGGTGGTTTGCTAACAGTAGAGAGTCATTTGTGATGGAGTCTAACGGCAAACCGTTACTATACGTTTGGCATCAAATGCATAATATTGAAGCACAAGAATATCTGGTTGGTGGGTGGTTTGCAGCCTCTGATGAGGTGAACTTTGCCCACGCACAAATGGTTTTGGAGTGGCAACTCCGTGAAACCGCAGCTAAATATCCTAAAGCCATTTGGCTTGCGGTAATAAACAAAGAAAATAAGTTTGTGAATCTGCTCAACCAGCGTGCGGGCTTCGTGTCTATCGAACATGATGAAAAGAAAATGCGCGCAACGCAACAGTTGTTTCCAAATGCATCGCTCTGCGAGTTTAATTATGTTGGTAAAGAGGTAAATACATGACAAAGAGTATTTACGAGTTATTCGAAGAAAATGTTAAACAGACTCCCAAGAAAGCGGCGGTTGTCTATCTAGATCAGCAAGTGAGCTATGAGGAGCTGAATCGACAGGTATTAAAGTTAAGTGCACACTTTGTACGGTCGGGTCTTACCCCCGGTCAACGAGTGGGTGTATTTGCGCCTAATGGCATCGAATTTGTCGTAACACTACTCGCTATTGCTAAGCTGGGAATCGCAGCTGTACCATTACCAATTAGCCTCAAAGGTAATGCATTAATAACAGCGCTGAAGAAAACGCCGGTTGCCATGGTTGTGGCATGGCCGACGATAAGTAAAATATTACTCGATGCCAATTTGATAGAGCCTAGTAACTTGGTAACTCTTGGTAAAGCCGTGAGTGAAGAGTTAAGTTGGGAAGCGGTTCAATCTTGTGAAAAATTAGATGACTTGCAACATGGTGTTGATCTTGATGCGCCGTTTATTTTGACGATGACCTCAGGCTCCACTGGGCAGCCGAAACCAATTGTGTTAAGCCAAGCATGTAAAATAAACCGCGCTATGGATGCAACTATCCAATATTACGGTTTGACCAAACAAGATATGATCCTAGTAGCAACGCCAATGTATCACTCTTTAGCACAAAGAGGGGTGCTAATGCCGTTAATGCTTGGCGCTACAACCGTTGTTATGCCCAAGTTTAATCTTTCACAATGGCTAAGTGCGATTGAGCAGTATAAGGTCAGTTTTTTGTTTGCCGTAGCTGCTCAACTAGAAAGTTTGATTGCAAAAGGTACATCTGGTGCAGATTTAAGTTCTTTGAAATGTATCGTTTCATCATCTGCTGTGCTTGAAGGTACAACAAAAAAGCGTTTATTAGGGATGCTAAGCTGTCGCTTTCATGAGTGCTACGGCGCTTCAGAAGTGGGTGTGGTCACTGATTTTGCGGTTTCAGAAAATCCTGAGCAAAGTGGTAGTGTTGGCAAAGCACTGCCATTTGTCTCATTGAAAATTACGGATGATCAAGGGTGTGAAGTCGCAGCTGGTCAAGTAGGAGAGATATGTTGTAACACTTCTACCATTTTTGGTGGCTACCTAAAAATGCCAGATCAAACTCGGGCGGCTTTTTATGTGGGAGATTTCTTTAAAACCGGAGACTTAGGTTATGTGGATGAGCACGGATACCTCTACTACGTTGGCCGTAAAAAAGAGGTGATTTCTAGCGGCGGGATCAATGTATTCCCTCAAGATATAGAGACAGTTGTCAAATCAGTCGAAGGCGTAGAAGATTGCGTTGCGTTTGGGATAAAAGACGCGCAATTGGGCGAAATTGTAAAAGTGGTCATAGAGCAAAACCAAGACACCGACTTAATTCCTGTAATTAGAAAAGCGTGCTTGCAAGAGCTAACTGACTATCAACAGCCTAGATTTATAGAAAGAGTGGAAGCTTTACCGAGAAACCAGATGGGAAAAGTGCTTCGTAACGACGTTAAGACACAATTTAGTCAATAGAGTTAATAACCTAAGCAGGCGAAGTCAACTACTTCACCTGCTGCCATGTACCACTTTCAGCGGAGCGCTTTGCGGCTTCAAATAACGCCAAGCCTTGCTTGGCTTGCTCAAACCCAAAAACGTACTCTGAACGGCTTGGTTGCTTGCTTAAGTGTAATTGGAGTGCTCCCGCAATATCGCTATATAAATTGGCAAAGGCCTCAACAAAACCGGTGGGGTGGCCTGGTTTCATCCGATTATATCGAAATTGATTCGCATACTGGCATTGGCCAGCCCTATCTAACACTTCCCGACGCCCATCATTATAGTTGAGTTCTAATTCATCAGGATTTAACTGAAACCAGCGAGCACTTCCTTTGGTGCCATACACGCGTACGGACAGACCATTTCTATGACCAATTGCTGTTTTAGACATCCACATTGAGCCAACGATACCATTTGGGTATTTCAAGAGCATATTAACGTCATCAACTAATCCTTTGAACTCGGAGTGATTAGCAAATTGCGCGCAGGTGGCTTCAGGCTCGACTTCTAATAGATAGCTAGATAAATGGTGAAGGTGCACACCTAAATCGAGACAGATAGTGGGGACGTCGTAATCTTTTAAACGCCATGATTGAGGTTGGCTAGGCTTACCTGCGATATCTGGTGGGCGTTTAAAGCCTTCTTGGGGCATTTCAAGATGAATTTTTTGTATTTCTCCAAGCGCACCATTAGAAATGATATGCTTGAGCTCCCTCACCATAGCATAACCACTGTAGTTGAAAGTTACTGCAAGAAAGTGTTTTTTGGGATCGTAACAAGCTTCAATTTCCTTCGCCTCAGCCAATCCACAAGTCAATGACTTTTCACTAATCACGGCTAAGTCTCTTGCCAATAAGGCCTTTAACACCTCTGTGTGATGAGGGGTTGGTGTTAAAATAACAAAAGCGTCTACCGCGTTTTGCTCTGCTAAAATTAACTCCTTCCAGCAGTTATAGGTACGCTCTGTACTTATATTCCATTGCTCAGCCGTGTGCTGATTGACCTTAGCATCTCGGCTAAATGCACCCGCGACGACCTGAAACTTATTATCTAAATGTGCTGCAGAAAAATGTACATAGCCGACTGCAGAGTTATTACCTCCGCCAATAAAAGCCAGTTGCAATGGTCTATTATTCATAATCTTTCCTTTAGCTTTCATCAATGTTGGTACACTCAAGATAAAGCGCTTCAATTGTGCTAATGATATACTCTTGTTGGGTTAAAGTGAGGGTTGGATACAAAGGCAAAGTGATTGCGCTGTAGTAGTAGGATTCAGCTTCAGCGCAATAGCCAGCCTTAAAGCCTAAATTCTGATAATAGGGCTGCAGGTATATTGGAATATAATGAACATGCGCAAAAACTCCTTTATTCCGAAGCGCGCTGACCATAAAGTTATGCTGTTCAGGCGTACAACTTTCGAGTCGAATAACATATAAGTGATAGGCAGAAACTGAGCTTTCAGAGCATGCGAGAGGCGTGATCCCAATACTATCGGCCAATAGCGTATCGTACGTGTTAGCAAGGTTATTTCGCTGCTTAACAAATGCATCGACCTTAGTAAGCTGTGCTATCCCTAAACTCGCGTGTAAATCCGTCATACGGTAGTTAAAGCCTAAATCTTGCTGTTGGTAGTACCAGACCCCATGGCTGGGTTCATTAAATTCGTCAGGATTTCCAGTAATACCATGACTGCGAAGCATCGTCATCGTATTAGCCAGCGCTGGGTCGTTTGTCAGCGCAGCACCACCCTCAGCCGAGGTAATTATTTTTACCGGATGAAAGCTAAAAACGCAGATATCGGAGTACTCACAACAACCCACCTTTTTATCATGATAGGAACCCCCAATAGCATGTGATGCGTCTTCAATTACTTTAAAACCATACTGTACAGCTAATTGATGGATGGCCTTCATATCGCATGATTGTCCTGCAAAATGCACCGGTATAACTACTTTGGGGAGTTGGTTTTGTGGCTTTGCTAGTGCTAGCTTGTCACTGAGCGCTTGAATACTCATATTACCGGTACTGATTTCAATATCGACAAAATCGACACTCGCACCGCAATAAAGCGCACAATTAGATGAAGCAACAAATGAGTTTGGTGAGGTCCAGACAATATCACCTTTACCAACTTCAAGGGCGAGGCAGGCAATATGTAGTGCAGATGTTGCGCTGTTTACCGCAACGGCACAAACTGCGCCGGTATAACTGCAAAGTTTTTGCTCAAACTCTGGCACTTTAGGGCCTTGTGTCAACCAGTCCGATTGCAGTACTTCGATAACGGCGTCAATATCCGCTTGGTCTATTGATTGCTTTCCGTATGGGATCATAATAGTGCTTGTAGGTTAAACGCTTTTATCTCTTCCACGCTCATATAAACTGGGTTAGTCAAAGAGTTGTATTCAAATCCAGGTTGCACCGCTTTTCCTTGCTCACCAAGCGCATTAAGGTCAAAAGAATTACTTCTGCTACTAAACTTGATCCCCGGAGCAATAACAAAATGATCAGAAAATTCAAAAGTATCAAAACTTAAATCCTGAGGACACATTACTTCGTGAAGCTTTTCGCCAGGGCGTATCCCGATAATTTTTTGAGGTACATTGGGCGCCATTGCAGTTGCTAGGTCAACAATCCGAATCGATGGAATTTTTGGCACAAAGATTTCGCCGCCAAGCATCCGCTCAAAATTCTTAAGCACGAAGTCAACGCCTTGCTGAAGACTAATCCAAAAGCGAGTCATATCTGCATGAGTAATTGGAATATGACCTTTCCCTTCATCAATAAACTTTTGGAATACCGGGACAACCGAACCTCTTGAGCAAACCACATTGCCATACCTAACAACAGAGAATCGAGTTTTATGTCCGCCAGCCATATTATTTGCGGCGACAAAAAGTTTATCTGACGCTAATTTTGTAGCGCCGTATAAGTTGATTGGATTAGCTGCTTTATCGGTAGAAAGTGCGATTACCTTTTCGACGTCATTATCTAAAGCGGCTTCAATCACATTTTCGGCACCATTGATATTGGTTTTGATACACTCCATTGGGTTGTATTCGGCAGCAGGCACTTGTTTTAACGCCGCTGCATGAATCACATAATCAACCCCTTGCATTGCTCGGCGCAGCCTGTCTTTGTCTCGTACATCGCCGATGAAGTAGCGCATACAACGTTGATTAAACTCTTGTTGCATTTCAAACTGTTTTAGCTCGTCGCGCGAAAATATGATGATCTTCTTTGGCTTATAACGATCTAACAATGTTTTGACATATTTTTTGCCAAAAGAGCCAGTGCCGCCGGTTATTAAAATGGTTTTATTATCAAACATAGGGTGTCCACCTACAGGTGCAATCAAAACTTTACAGTATCGAGTATCGAAACTGCTCTAGATATCTCACCGATACAATAAATTAGCTACTACTCAATACTTTATATCACTTCTATGTGTTTTGCAGTATTTATGCCAGTCATTGCAGGAAATTTAACGACTATGATGACTTTTTGCTCACAATAGCGTAGATTTAAACTAATGATAGTGAATGGGGGTGTATATGAAAATCCAATCACAAAGTACTGCTTTTTTTAATCGTACGGAGCAGACTGCTAATAAACTCAATCAACAGCTGGCTTCTGGTAAGAAGGTTAATTCTGCTGCAGACGATGCTGCGGCTTTGCAGATCATTAATCGTTTGACGTCTCAACAGGACGGCTACAGTCAATCTATTCGTAACGCATATGATGGTATCTCGTATTCGCAAACCGCTGACTCGGCATTATCTGGTGTGAATGATGCGGTTTCCCGAATTAGAGAATTATCGATTCAAGCCGGTAATGGGGCGCTGACAGATAGTGACCGTCAAGCATTGCAAGAGGAAGTATCGCAGTTGCAAACGCAAATCAGCGAAACGTTTGAAAACACTACATTTGGTGGCGCACAAATTTTTGACGGTGAGTCTCGTAGTTTTCAGGTAGGTCCCGACGCTAATACCACTCAGTCGCTACAGCAGACTGATGGTGGTTTTGCCAATGCAATATTGAGTGTAGACATATCGACGCAAGCGGGTGCCCAAGCTGCCATTGATACGGCAGATACAGTCTCTGAGGATTTAAACAGCCAACGCGCTGAGCTTGGCGCATTTGAAAATGCGGTATCTAGTACAATTCGCTCTGCAAGTAACCAACGTGAGAACATTGCGGCGAGCCAAAGTCGAATTCAAGACACCGATTACGCGCAAGCGGTGAGCGATCAAGTTGCCAACGATATTTTATCGCAAGCTTCTATTGCTTTGCGTGGTCAAGCTAATCAGTCTGCATCATCGGTACTAGGTTTATTATAAATTAATACCAAAGTATTGATATAGAACAGCTCTAGTGGCGATTTTTTGGCGTTAATGTCAAAAAGTTGCCACTTAGGTATTGCATCCCCCTTAATCTCTCTTACAATCTAACTATTGAAAAAATTTTAAGTAGATTGGTTCTCAAGCAATGGTCTTGATCTTAGATAACAACAACAAAAGAGCGATCGGATTAGGTGCGGCACTTAGTTTTGTCGGTCAAGCAAATGAAGTGCTGGCCGAAGAGCGTTATGAGCCCAAGATCCTTGATAACAATCAAGAACCAATTTTTGTGTTAGGCGCTTTGCAAAGCTTAACACACGAAGCGTTGATAAAATCTCATCCCGCCGTCCCGTTTTTATTAATAGGTGAAACGCTCAGGCCGCTACTTGCATTACCGAATGTAATAGGGCTCATCACCGAACCCTTTGGGCAAGAAGTCACGATGCAATTGCTACATGACTGTCAGCAATATTTACGCATGCTTCCAAATAAAGAGAACAAGCTACTAAATAAGAGCTTTGATGGTTTAGTTGGGGAAACCGAAGCGGTTAAAAACGTTCGTTTCTTGATTTCTCAAGTGGCTAAAACCGACGCCAATGTCCTTATTTTGGGTGAATCCGGAACCGGTAAGGAAGTGGTTGCACGTAACGTACACTTATTGTCTAAACGTGCGCAGGGACCATTTGTGCCAGTTAACTGTGGTGCTATCCCTGGAGAGCTGTTAGAAAGCGAGCTTTTTGGTCATGAAAAAGGTGCGTTTACTGGCGCGATTTCAGCCAGAAAAGGGCGTTTTGAACTTGCGCAAGGAGGTACGCTTTTTCTCGATGAAATCGGTGATATGCCACTGCAAATGCAGGTGAAATTGTTACGAGTTTTGCAAGAACGCACCTATGAACGAGTCGGGGGCACAAAGCCTATTCAGGCAGATGTTCGTGTGATTGCCGCGACGCACCGAAATCTTGAAACCATGATTGAAGATGGCAAGTTTCGCGAAGACTTATTTTATAGACTCAATGTATTCCCCATTGAAAACCCCTCTTTAAACGAGCGTGCGGAAGATATTGCGCTACTGCTAAAAGAACTAACGCGTAGAGTAAATGAGCAAACGGGCAATTCGGTTAAGTTTACCGATAGAGCCGTAGACAGCTTAAAGTCGCACGCTTGGCCTGGAAATATTCGAGAGCTTGCAAACCTTGTGGAACGAATGGTGATTATGTTCCCAGACAAGGTTGTCGATGTGACGGATTTACCACAAAAGTACCGCTATATAGAAGTCGAAGCGTTTGAGCCTGAATATCCAGAAGAACTATTAGAAAAAGATGCGTTCAATGAACTATTTAGTGATGGTTTTAGTGACGACGAAGAGGACATGGTCGCGGAAGATTTTGCGCCGCAAGCACCGAATGTTGGCTTACTGCCGGACGAGGGGATAGAGTTAAAAGAATATTTAGCAGAGCTTGAAATTGATTTGATCACTCAAGCTTTAGAGCGCTACGATTATGTGGTTGCTCGAGCGGCTGAAATCTTGGGCGTTCGCCGTACAACATTAGTTGAGAAGATGAAAAAGTATAATCTCAATCGTGACTGATAGTTTATCAATTACTACCTAACCTGAACTCGGGATAAGAAGTAAGTTAATCCACTAAAATCACTAAATTCAAAAGCGAAGTATCACTCTAGCCAGAAGTTATTTCTTAATACAAGGCAAATTTGTGCGTCAATAGCTGGCCTATTGCAAGCAAATTTAACGCAGTAGTAAGGGATAACAGCTGCTAGAGAACAAGTTGTTATTCCAAGTTCAGGTTACCTAATCAACTCAGCAAGGCCGCTTAATATGCGGCCTTGTACTTTATTGTTTAAAGTTGAGTAAAATCCAAGTCTTGATAACTGGCAATAATGGTTTGTTTGCAAAAACAGTTATCGGCATGGTCGTTAACCATGCCGCAAGCTTGCATATGCGCATACACGGTCGTTGAGCCTAAAAACTTAAACCCACGTTTTTTTAAGTCCTTGGCAAATTTGTCGCTGAGTTCAGTGGTGGCAACGGCATCGTGTTTGTCACGCATGGGGTTGATAACAGGCTTGTAATTAACAAATTGCCACTGGTATTTTGCAAAGCTGCCAAACTCTTGCTGAATTTCAATAAATCGCTTAGCGTTGTTTATCGTTGCTGCGATTTTTGCGCGGTTTCTGATAATTCCGTCAAATGCTAATAGCTGCTCGATATCTTGCTCTGTCATCTGGCTCACTTTGTGTACATCAAAATCGTGGAATGCTTTTCTATAGCCTTCACGTTTTTTTAAAATGGTATACCAGCTTAAGCCAGCTTGCGCAGATTCCAATGTGATAAACTCAAACAAGCTCTGGTCATCCAGTACAGGTCTTCCCCATTCCTTATCATGGTACTCAACATAATCGGGTTTGCTCTCGTCCACCCAGCCGCATCGTATTGTCATTGTTGGCTCTCTTCTATCTAATTGTGAATATGAATAAGCTAAATGATTTACTACGCCAACTACTCATTGCGGCTTCACATTTGGCTTTCAAAAACTCTAGCATAATGCTGTATATAAAAACAGTGTCAATAAATTGATATTGTTAAGTGTTCTGTAACTCTATGTTTTATATCAAATATAAAGTTGGATCGTTTTTTGCTTTTATCCATTGAGTTTATTTTTAAGAGAGCGGAAAAATGGCATTAGCACATGTTATTAATCCACAATTTGTACCAACGACGAATCGCTACAATCCCTGTTTGCTGCAAGAAGCCTACGTTGGTGAATTGAGCGACCTTAGACAGCAGGCGAGTTGGTTAAGTCATCTAGTTGATACTATGCCTGCAGGTGTTGTGGTACTTGATGGTCAAGGTATGATTGCCAAGGCGAATCAAATCGCGATGGATATGTTGGGTGAACCACTCGAAGGTGAAAAGTGGTTTAGCGTTATTCAGCGTTCATTTCGACCACAGCAGGACGATGGTCATGAAGTCTCTCTTAAAGATGGCAGAAGAATTAAGTTAGATATAACCGCGCTAACACCGGAACCTGGGCAACTCATTTTGATGACAGATCTTACCGAAACGCGCCGACTCCAAAGTCGTGTTGCGCATATGCAAAGGTTAAGTGCGTTGGGAAAAATGGTTGCTTCATTGGCGCATCAAGTGCGTACGCCGTTATCGGCTGCGATGTTATATGGTGCAAATCTAGGTGCGGCTAATCTTCCTTCGGCTTCTCGAGAAAAGTTTCACGATAAGTTGATGTCTCGGTTAAAAGACTTAGAAAGCCAAGTTAATGACATGCTGCTGTTTGCTAAAAGCGGTGAACAACAAGTGGTTGAGCGAGTGTCAATGCAACAGTTATTGAGTGAAGTCAAAGCGGGTGCTGACGCTATGGTTGAGCTTAACCAAGCAAAGTTGGAAGCATTTTTACCCGAGCCAGATATCGAAATATTAGGTAATCGTACTGCGCTTGCAAGTGCGATCCAAAACCTGATCCACAACAGTATTCAAATAATTGGCAGTGCGGCACACATTGAACTTAATGCAGAGCGCGAGCCGTGTGGCGAGTATGTACGTATCTCAGTTGTTGATAATGGACCTGGCATCGATGAAACCTTAGTAGACAAGTTGTTTGAACCATTTTTTACAACTAAGTCGCAGGGGACTGGGCTAGGACTTGCGGTGGTTAATTCGGTCGCTAACGCGCACAAAGGATTTGCGCAGGCAGACAATGTTGAAGGTAAGGGCGCACGTTTTAGTTTGGTACTACCACTAATTGAGGCGGAGGAACTATGAGTAACAGAGTTTTAGTTGTTGAAGATGATGCTGGTTTAAGAGAAGCACTCATTGATACATTGCAGCTTTCAAATATCGAGTGCGTAGAAGCAAGTTGTGCGGAACAAGCCGTTTTATTGCTAAAGCAAGAAGCCTTTTCTTTGGTTGTGAGTGACGTGCAAATGGGTGCCATGAGTGGGCTTGACTTGTTAAAGACCATTAAACTCAACTATCCCGAATTACCGGTATTGATGATGACAGCATACGCGACCATTGATGATGCGGTTGAAGCGATGAGATTGGGTGCCATCGACTATATGGCTAAGCCATTTGCGCCTGAAGTATTGCTCAATATGGTTGGACGTTATCTACCTGAGAAGGAAAAAGAGACAGACGGCCCCATTGTTGCCGATCCAAAGAGTATTAAACTACTTGAACTGGCTGCAAAAGTAGCTAAGTCGGATGCCAGCGTTATGGTACTTGGACCGAGCGGTTCAGGTAAAGAAGTGTTGGCTCGCTATATTCACGATAAATCCGACAGAGCAGATGAGCCCTTTATCGCAATTAACTGCGCTGCAATCCCAGAAAATATGCTCGAAGCGACCCTGTTTGGTTACGAAAAGGGGGCATTTACAGGTGCCATTCAGGCGTGTCCTGGAAAATTTGAGCAAGCACAAAAGGGAACGATTTTGCTTGATGAGATCACAGAGATGGATTTGGGATTACAAGCAAAATTACTTCGCGTGTTACAAGAGCGCGAGGTAGAGCGTTTAGGTAGCAGAAAAACCATTTCACTGGACGTCAGAGTGTTGGCAACCAGTAACCGCGATTTAAAAGAAGCGGTGGAGGATGGGGTATTTAGAGAAGATTTATATTATCGCCTCAATGTTTTCCCACTAGAGTGGTTGCCACTGAAGGACAGAGCGGGTGATATCGCAGTGTTAGCCGAGCATTTGTTGGTAAGACATACGCAAAAAGCAGGCAAGCCAACACCTATATTAAGCAGCGGTGCAAAGCGCAAGCTCAGTTCACACAGTTGGCCTGGAAACGTAAGAGAGCTAGACAACGTTATTCAACGTGCCCTGATTTTGTTCCAAGGTAATGAAATTCAAGAAGATGATATTTTTATCGAAAATTTCTCACCGATGGCTTTGATTGAGTCTGCACCACTTGTAAATCATGAAGCATCAGCTTTAATGGAGCGCTCTCAAGGTGAGGATGAAATCATTAGCTATAAAGATGAGTTACAGGATAAAGAACACCAAATTATTTTAGATACGCTAGCAAAGTTTAATGGTAAACGTAAAGAGGTGGCGGAGGTGTTAGGTATGAGTCCTCGCACACTTCGCTATAAGCTGGCAAAAATGCGAGATTTAGGGATTGCACTACCCGCTTAACCTAAGTTAGCTGAGCTTAAAAACAATGAGTTAGCTCATTGCTTATCCAAACCTCAGGTTAAGCTTTATCTGTTAATTCGAATTTAATTAGGTGCCTATAAAGATCAGCAGATCTTAGGCGCCTAGTTTTCACTTCTATGCACTGCCAATTTTTCGACATGCTAAAAATATTTCAACATACTGAAAATTAACGATTTTAAGTTGGCACGTTTTCTGCTTTATTACAGGTAACTAAGAGTTATTTTGAGTAAAGCATCATGAAAGTACAATCATCAGCGCTATTTCAAGAAATGCAGGCAATGGCTGCAGAAGCGACGAGAAACACACAGCCATCAGTGCAGCCGGTTAAGACGGCGGCATCTTCGTCGGCTCAGTTTGGCGATTTACTCTCAGACGCACTTAATACGGTTCATGGCTTACAACAAGAAGCGAAACAAAAAGTCACCGCTGTTGAAATGGGTGACAGAAGCGTTTCTCTAGCAGAAGCCATGATAGCGAAACAAAAATCGTCGGTCGCTTTTGAGGCAACAGTGCAAGTTCGTAATAAACTTGTTGAGGCCTATAAAGAAATCATGAGCATGCCAGTTTAATTGAGTGACTGTGGAGAGTAATCGTGGCTACTAATCAATCAACAGATCTTACGCTTTCCGATGCAGCGCTGAATAATGACAGCGGATCGGATGAGCAACAAGAGCAAAAATCAGGCTACTTCAGTGCGCTAAGCGGTGTTGATATGTTGCGCCAGGTTACTCTGGTTATTGCCCTTGCTATTTGTTTAGCAATCGCAATCTTTATTATCATTTGGGCGCGCCAACCAGATATGCGCCCACTTGGTAAATACCCAACAGAAGAACTCGTCGAAACGTTAGACTTTTTAGACCAACAGAAAATTGAATACCAATTAGATGGTAATATCATTTTAGTCGCTGAGTCGGACTATCAAGACATAAAACTACGCATGGCGCGTGACGGTTTTACCCAGTCTCCGAGTTCTGGCACTGATATTCTGATGCAAGATATGGGTTTTGGTGTTAGCCAACGTCTTGAAAGAGAGCGCTTAAAACATAGCCGTGAGCAACAACTTGCGAGAACAATTGAAGAGTTACAAGACGTAAATCGTGCAAAAGTGTTACTTGCAATTCCAAAAGAAAACGTCTTTGCACGTCGCGAGAAAAAGCCCTCTGCAACCGTAGTTATTACCCTTAAACGTGGCAAAACGCTTGGCGGCGAAGAAGTTGATTCAATCGTAGACATTGTGGCATCAGCGGTACAAGGCCTAGAGCCTTCACGCGTGACTGTCACCGATCAAAACGGTCGTCTACTCAACTCTGGTTCTCAAGACTCTTTAGCTGCGCGCTCGAGAAAAGAGTATGAAATCGAACGTAAGCGTGAACAAGAATATCTAGAAAAAATTGATAGCATCCTGATCCCAACTGTAGGTCTTGGTAACTTTACCGCGCAGGTCGACTTAACGATGGACTTCAGCGCAGTTGAAGAAACGCAAAAACGTTATAACCCAGATTTACCTGCGGTTCGCAGCGAAACAACGTATGAAGAAAATAATATTGGTGGTTTAGCTGTCGGTATTCCGGGTGCGCTGACTAATCAGCCTCCAGTGAACTCAAATATCCCAGAGGTTGCTGGGCAAGGCGGCAATGGTCAAAGTGCAACACCAAGCAGTAATCAAAAAGAAGCAACCCGTAACTATGAATTAGACACCACTATTAGCCATAAACGTCAGCAAACAGGTGTTATTCGCCGGATCAGTGTGAGTGTGGCCGTTGACTACCTCGCAAAACCTGATGCTGAAGGTAACATGGCAATGGCGCCGCGTACGCAAGAAGAGCTAAATAACATCCGTCGTTTGCTACAAGGTGGTGTGGGCTTTGATATGCAGCGAGGTGATGCACTAGAGGTAGTGACTGTGCCATTCGTGCGTGAAGATCTCACTGAAATGCAAGAGATACCACTTTGGGAGCAAGATTGGTTCCAAAAGACAATCCGTCTTGCAGCAGGTACCTTAGTGATCATTGTGCTAATCTTAGCGGTAGTAAGACCTATGCTTAAGCGTCTAATTTACCCAGATGATACGCTTGAAGATTTTGATGAAGATGCGTTGACCAGTGGTGTAGATTTAGGTGACAGTACACTCGATATGCTAAATAACGAATTCGATGAGTCTGCGGTTGGCTTCTCTTCTGACGGTAGATTACAATTGCCAGACTTACATGGCGACGAGGACTTACTCAAAGCAGTACGTGCCTTAGTTGCTAACGAACCAGAACTCTCATCACAAGTTGTGAAAGCGTGGTTGACAGAAGATGACTGATCAAGAACAAAAACAATTGCCCGCAGCCTTTGACGTTGACAAGCTAGATGGCGTCGACAAGGCTGCCATCTTACTGCTTAGTTTGACTGAAGAAGATGCGGCTCAGATTTTGAAACACTTAGAGCCGAAGCAAGTGCAAAAGGTCGGTATGGCGATGGCCTCCATGGATGACCTATCTCAGGCTAAAATTGCAGCTGTGCACAATTTGTTTATCGAACAAATTCAAAGTTTTAGTACAATTGGTTTCCAATCGGAAGATTTTATTAAGAAGGCGCTAACCGCAGCACTTGGTGAAGACAAAGCGGCAAGCCTTATTGACCAAATCGTTATGGGCTCTGGTGCAAAAGGGTTGGATTCGTTGAAGTGGATGGACTCGAAGCAAGTTGCCAATATTATCCGCAACGAGCACCCGCAGATCCAAACGATTGTATTGTCTTATCTCGAGCCTGAGCAATCCGCCGAAATTTTGTCTCAGTTTCCTGAGAAAGTACGCTTAGATTTAACTATGCGTATTGCAAACTTAGAAGAAGTACAACCGGCGGCACTACAAGAACTCAACGAGATCATGGAGAAACAGTTCGCAGGTCAAGCTGGTGCACAAGCGGCGAAGATGGGTGGCTTAAAAGCCGCTGCGGATATCATGAACTACCTAGACACCAATGTCGAAGGCCAGTTGATGGATTCAATCCGAGAACATGACGAAGAAATGTCGCAACAAATTCAAGACCTCATGTTCGTGTTTGAAAACTTGATGGATGTAGAAGACAGAGGGATCCAAGCCATACTGCGTGAAGTGCAGCAAGACGTACTGATGAAAGCAATTAAAGGCGCGGACGAATCTTTAAAAGAAAAGATTATGAAGAATATGTCCAAACGTGCTGCTGAGATGATGCAAGATGACCTTGAGGCTATGCCTCCAGTGCGGATCAGTGAAGTCGAAGCTGCACAAAAAGAGATTCTGGCAACGGCTAGACGTTTGGCTGACTCAGGTGAAATTATGCTTGGTGGCGGCGGTGGTGAGGAGTTCCTATAAACCATGGTCGATAAAAAGTTGTATAAAGGCCGCCCAGTCAGCACCGAAGCACTGGATGAGTTATTAGAAAACTGGCCCATTCCAGATGTTACGGATAAGCCCGAAAAATACCGAGGTCGTTCTACGGCCTTCGGTACGCCGTTGGAAGAGTTGTATACTAAGAGAGAGGTGAGCGCAGAACCTGAGCCGCAAGAGCCTGAATTCCCTACTTTGACCATTGAAGAATTAGAGCAGATCCGTCAGGATGCCTACGACGAAGGAATAAAGCAAGGCCACGAACAAGGCTATATTGAAGGCTTTGACAAAGGAGTTTCTGAAGGTAAAGAAGCCGGTTATAAAGAAGGCGTAGAAATAGGTAAAGAAAAGGGGCTTGAGGAAGCACAACCTCTCATTGAAGAAAGGATGAAAGCGCTATCCACTATTTTAGATGGCATGCAAACGCCACTGAAAAAGGTTGATGATGAGTGTGAAAAGCAGCTGGTTGTACTCGTCAATTTATTGGCAGAGCAGGTTATTTTTAAAGAGCTCAAGACCACGCCTGAGCTCATTTTAAACGCGTTGAAAAAAGCGATGGACGCGCTGCCTGTCAAAGATCAATCAGTACGCATCCATTTGCACCCCGAAGATTTAGCTTTAGTGCAAGCCATGTACGGCGAGGAACATATACAATCACAGCATTGGCAGTTACTTCCAGAGCCGACGTTGGACAGAGGTGGCTGCGAGGTGAAAACACCACAGTCATCCATTGATATGACGCTTAAAAACCGTATTAGCGAAGTGTTGGAATCATTTTTGCAGGATAGCGGTATAAACCAATAATACTGCACTGTTATCAAGATAAGCGAAGCAATCAAATCAAGATAACGATGCCTTCCTAAGGTAATTGCGAACATGTCGACATCTGCTGCTATGAGCGAGCGCATCAGTAAGTATCAGAAATTTATCAAACCATATGGGGTTGCGGTTGCTGGCAGCCTCACCCGTGTGGTTGGCCTCACCCTTGAAGCTAGGGGGCTAAGTGCTCCCGTCGGCAGTCAATGTAAAATCGAGACGCTGGGCGGTTTTATTGATGCAGAAGTTATCGGTTTCAATCAAGAAACGCTTTATCTTATGCCAAACGACCATATTACAGGCGTCCTTCCTGGAGCGCGAGTGATCCCAAAAGTTAAGGATGCTGGATTACCTGTCGGAATGGGTCTACTTGGCCGCGTGGTTGACGGACTTGGTAGGCCACTAGATGGCCTTGGTGCCATTGACGCTGAGAAACACCTGAAATTTGCCGCAGCGCAAATCAACCCACTTGCAAGGCGTCCAATCGACTCACCAATGGATGTAGGCGTGCGTGCGATAAATTCGATCGTGACAGTGGGTCAAGGCCAACGTATGGGGCTGTTTGCAGGGAGTGGTGTGGGTAAATCGGTACTGCTTGGCATGATGACACGAGGCAGTGAAGCGGATGTTATTGTCGTTGGCTTGGTCGGTGAGCGCGGTCGTGAGGTGAAAGAATTTATCGATGAGATTTTGGGAGTCGAGGGTAGACGCCGCTCCGTAGTGGTTGCCGCTCCCGCCGATGCCTCACCGCTGATGCGCTTAAAAGGCTGTGAGAGTGCTGTGACTATTGCGGAGTATTTTCGCGATCAAGGGTTAAATGTACTGTTGTTACTGGATTCGGTGACGCGCTATGCCATGGCACAACGTGAGATAGCGCTTGCTGTAGGCGAGCCGCCAGCCACAAAAGGGTATCCGCCTTCCGTGTTTGCAAAGCTCCCAGCGTTGGTTGAGCGCGCAGGTAATGGTGGTGAGGGACAAGGCTCAATTACCGCATTTTTTACGGTATTGAGTGAAGGTGATGATATGCAAGACCCTATTGCCGATGCCGCGCGAGCTATTTTGGATGGTCATATTGTGTTATCACGAGAGCTTGCCGATAGTGGTCATTACCCAGCGATAGATATTGAAAAGTCCATTAGTCGAGTCATGCCGCAAGTGGTATCAGAGGCACACATGCAGCAAGCCAGAGTGCTCAAGCAAGTCTATTCAATGTACCAGCAAAATAAAGACATGATCACCTTAGGTGCTTATCAACGCGGAAGTGACCAGATGCTAGATCAGGCGATAAACATGATGCCTGCTGTGAATAACTTCCTTCAGCAAGGCATGAAAGACGTGATCAATTATGACGAGTGTTTACAAGGCCTCGCTAAGCTACTAGGACAAGCATAATGGCAAATAACAAACTGACTTTATTGCTTAAGCTAGAAAAAGACAAAGAAGATAGCCTTCGAGCGAATTTTGTTCAAGCGCAGCAGCACTTAGCAACAAACCAACAACGGTTATCGGGACTAAACGATTTCCGTCTGGAATACAGCATGCAGCTTCATAGTAAAGCACAAGTTGGTCTGTCTAGTGGCGGTTTCAATCAATACCATAACTTTATTAATAAGATTGAGCAGGCTATTGATCAGCAAGCAAAAACGGTCAACACAGCCAAGCAGGTGGTTGAACAACGCCGCAAGCTATGGCTAGCACAGCAGGCTAAAACGAAGGCAATTGAAAAGCTTATCGAGAAGCAAGCCCTCGCGAAGCAAACTCGTCTTGCCAAAGCAGAGCAAAAGATGCTTGATGAGTTTGCAACGAATCAGTTTGTGCGAAGAGAGCGTGCTTGGTAAATTGGCTCGAAATATGCTTCCTAATAATTAGCGTTTTATTATTTAGGTAGTTCACTCGTAAAAGTCACGAATATTCATAGTGTTGGTTTTTAACGGTGTATTACAACGGCAGGACATTGCCACTTTATGAGGTAGCTTTAAGATGAATCTAATGCTTGCATCCATGCTGCAACGAGGCAGTAACGAGGTTGATATTAAAGAAAAATCCCAAGAGACAGATGCTGAGGGTTCTGAGGACAGCTCTGGGTTTAGTGCTTTAATAGCTGAGTTAGCCGAGCAAGAGAGTGCAAACAAGCAGGTAAAAGAGTCTGCAGATCCTGTAACCTCAGAGCTGGATGCGCCAATAGATAGCGAAGTAGCATCAGATGATGCTCCGCAGTCAGATAGTAAAGCACAAGCCTCTTCCTCTAAGCTGCAAGGGGAAGTACCAACTTCTACTGTTAGCTACACTGACAAAGGCCTGGTAGTTGCGGACAAACCGCTTCCTGATCCCCCGGATAATGATTTATATGCTCAGATCAACGCTGCAAAACAGCAGAGCACTTCATTGAGCCAAACCCCAACAGCAATTGCGCAATCAGTCAAAGAAGCATTGGGCAATGCTTCTTTGACTGATGAAGAGGTTGTAGCTAGCGATAGTGCATTATCTCAGGAGCAGCTACAAGACGAAGCCAGTCCACTCATTCGAGGGGGGAAAGGCCAAACTGAAAACGCCGGCACTAAGACAACCTCGTTATTACAGCAGGCAACTTCTTTGGACAGCCAAGACTCAGAAGGTGAGGTTGCTAAACCTTCGTTATTGAATGACAGTTCAGAAGCTAAAGAACAAACATTACAGCCTAAGTTGCAAAAGGATACTAGCACTCAAGCCTTGGTTACCAATACAAACATAGAAAAACGGGATCCAAGCGCTAATAAGCCAGTCGAGTCTCAAGTTGAAAGTGAGTCTGAAACCGCGCAACAGAAAGAACTCTTAGCCGCTAAGAAATCAGAGCTTGCTCAATCTGTTTCCTCATCTGAAGCTAAGCAATCAGAAACAAAGCAAATCATTTCTGAGGCGAGTACACAAACCGCGAAAGACAAAAACGCAGTAAGTACAAAAAGCACTACAGATGTGCAAACCATGGTAGAAAAGTTGACCGTACAGCAACAACAAGAATTAAAAGCCGTGATGGCTGGTAAGCTGGATATTTATGATGCGTCACCAAGTGTACAAAAAGCCGTAGCTCAATTAATTGGTAAAGGTGTTGATATCGAAAATGTACAGCAATTTAAAGCATTTGTGCCATCCTCTGTCGTAACACAAACTTCAACAAACACCCCGCAAGAAGCTGCTACGGATGTTAAAGATACTACCCAAGCGTCTTTTAATGTAAATAGCGCGCAAGAAAAGTCTAACAATAGTGAGCAGCAGGCCGTGGTAGTTAAAGAGGGTGAACGTGCTGAAAAAAATATAGCTGTGAATAAATTGACTAGCGATGAAAAGTTACCAGTAGAGAAGCAAAGTTCAGAAAAACAGAACTTAGAAAAGCAAATAAGTGAAAAGGTAGTTGATAAAGAAAATAGTAAGCTGATGCAAGCGGAAGCAAGCATCGCGAAAGAGGCGGTTAAAAATGAGCGTCAATCGGCTAATACTGCAGCAGCGATACCAAATCAAGTTAAGCCTGAAGCAAGTCCTGTAAGTGTATCGCAAGACACTAGCTCACTAAACCAAACACTGAAAGAAGTTCAGCAAATTCAACAGTCTCAGCCAACAAACCAAAGCACAACACAGACAAAGCAAGCGACAGATGCTAATCTTCAACAGGCGATTAACATAGCACGTCAAGATGCCGCTAAAGAGCTGCATCAACGGGTAGGGTTGATGCTTAACCTTAACAATAAGGAAGCTGAGATTCGCTTAGACCCGCCAGAGCTTGGGGCGATGCAAATTCGAATAAAAAGCGATGCAGAGCAGGCTCAAGTGAATATTGTGGTGCAAAATCAGCAAGCTAAAGAATTGCTAGAGCAATCACTGCCAAGACTAAGAGAAATGTTAGCTGAGCAGGGTATTGAACTGGGTGACAGCCAAATATCACATCAGCAAGGTGGAAATACTGAATCAGAGTCGCAAACTGCTGGTGGCAATACGAGTGGACAGCAAACTCTAGGTGATGAATCGGGGGTTTCTGACAATCCACAACCATCACAAAAGAGAAATACTGATTCTGCAATAGATTACTATGCCTAACACCTGCTATTATTGTAATTAATAAAGATCATAAGGGCTTGCTATGGCTGAAGAAACCGACTTAGAAATAGAAGAAACGGGTGGTTCCAAGAAAAAGCTGATTATCATTATTGTCGCTGCGGTATTGGTGCTTGGCGGTGTCGCAGGATTTTTCTTATTTTCAGGCTCAGATGCGCCAGAAGAATCCTTAGCAGAAGAAACGACAGCAAGCGAAGTTAAAGCGGAGCAAGGTAGCGCTGCGCAAATGGGGAGTGCACTGTACGTTGCCATGCCCCGTCCCTTTGTTTTCAATGTACCTGGTGCAAGTCGCGATAGAATTGTGCAAATTAAAGTTCAGCTGCTGGTTCGCGGTGATGTTAATGAAGAAGTAGCAAAGAAGCATATTCCCTTGATTGAAGGTACTTTACTTAGCGTGTTTTCAACGACTACCGCTGATGAGTTAAGCACAAGTGCAGGTAAAGAAACTTTGCGCTTAACGGCGCTAGATAAAGTCCAAGCTGCGATGGAAGGGGTTGAAGGTAGCAAAGTAATCGAGCGTGTGTTGTTTACTGGCTTTGTAATGCAATAAGGTAGTATTTGTGAGCGATTTATTATCCCAAGACGAAATTGATGCGCTACTCCATGGTGTAGATGAAGTCGAAGAAGACGAAATCGGTGATAGTGGTGACGGCGAAGGCGCTGGTGCCTTACAGTATGACTTTTCGTCTCAAGATAGGATTGTGCGTGGGCGGATGCCGACGCTTGAAATCGTTAATGAACGATTTGCCCGCCATATGCGGATAAGCCTTTTCAACATGATGCGCCGCACCGCTGAAGTGTCTATCAATGGTGTGCAAATGCTTAAGTTTGGCGAGTATATTCATACTCTTTTCGTTCCTACCAGCTTGAATATGGTGCGCTTTAGGCCACTAAAAGGTACTGGCCTGATAACCATGGAAGCCCGGTTGGTTTTTATCCTTGTAGACAACTTTTTTGGTGGAGATGGTCGTTATCATGCCAAGATCGAGGGGCGTGAGTTTACACCAACAGAACGTCGTATCGTACAGATGCTACTTAAGATCATCTTTGAAGATTATAAAGAAGCCTGGGCACCGGTTATGGATGTGTCGTTTGAATATCTTGACTCCGAGGTTAACCCCGCGATGGCGAATATTGTATCGCCAACTGAAGTGGTAGTGATTAGCTCTTTTCATATTGAATTAGATGGTGGAGGGGGCGATTTCCATATTTCATTGCCTTACTCTATGTTGGAACCTATTCGAGAGTTACTCGATGCTGGTGTGCAATCAGATACGGAAGACACCGATCTGCGTTGGAGTAAGGCGCTTCGCGATGAAATTATGGATGTTGAAGTTGAGATTTCCTCCCAGTTGCTGGAAGTGGACCTATCGCTTGAACAAATAATGAAGCTTCAAGCTGGCGATGTTATTCCTGTGGAAATGCCAGAGCATGTCACCGTATTTGTAGAAGAGCTGCCAACCTTTAGAGCTAAAATGGGTCGTTCTCGTGACAATGTTGCTTTACAGATCAGTGAAAAAATTAAACGGCCAGAGTCAGTGAAGTCTGAGCTTCATGTGTTTACCAAAGGTGGTAAAAAACTCGATTCAGATGCTGAGCTGGCAGAATTAGAAGAAGATCTGCATCTTTCCGAAGGTGTGGATTTAGATTGGTAGTTGCGGGCTTGTGTATGCAAAATCGTGAAACTAATTATGGACAACAAATTAACTTAATCAGGTAGTAATCCAATGAGCGATGATCAAGATACTATGGACGAATGGGCGGCAGCACTAGCTGAAGCCGAAGGTGCCGAAGGTGGCAGTGAGCCAGAAGTTGCAGAGTTAGATGAACTCAAAGATTCAGCGCCTGCATTATCGTCAGATGAAAAACGTAAACTCGATACCATTTTAGACATTCCAGTTACCATTTCGATGGAAGTTGGCCGCTCTAAAATTAATATTCGTAACTTATTACAGCTAAATCAGGGCTCTGTTGTTGAGTTGGATCGAGTAGCTGGTGAACCACTAGATGTACTTGTTAACGGTACGTTGATTGCACACGGTGAAGTAGTTGTAGTAAACGACAAGTTTGGTATTCGCTTAACGGACGTTATTAGTCAGGTTGAGCGTATTAAAAAGCTACGTTAATGCGCTGGGGTTGGTGTGTAGCTTTGTGTGGCTCCGCTTCATACGCGAGTGCTGCCGTTGCAACGACTTCAGGAGTAGTACCTAAGTCTTCTGTAGGGGCAGGTACTGCGGGGTTAAGCTCGGAACTACTCTCCATGGGATTGTCCTTGGTGTTGGTGATCGTACTTATTCTGGGGTTAGCATTTGTGCTGAAGCGTTTAAATCCCAACATCGTAAACCAAAAGGACTTTAAGGTGATCCGCAGTATATCGCTCGGTACGAAAGAACGCTTGCTGGTTGTAGAGTTGGATGATAAACAGCATTTACTCGGAGTAACACCAAATAATATCAATTATTTATATCAGCTAGAAACACCACTGGATGATGTTAGCCGAACGCCATTTGCAAATGAGCTACAAAAGTTTTTAACGGGAAAAGGGCAAGTAGCCAATAACCAAAATAAGAAAAGCCATGACTAGATTGCTGATACTCTGTTTATTACTGTTTTCTGGGGTAGCTTCTGCAGAAGGGATAGAAGCAATAAACGTTACAACAAACCCTGATGGCTCGCAAGAGTACTCAGTGACACTTCAAGTGCTCGCCATTATGACGGCGCTGAGTTTTATTCCAGCCGCTGTTATCATGATGACTTCGTTTACTCGAATAATTGTTGTACTTGCGATTTTGAGACAAGCGATTGGTCTACAGCAATCGCCATCGAATCAAATTTTACTCGGTTTATCGTTGTTTTTGACGCTATTTATAATGGCACCTATATTTTCGCAGATAAATGATGAAGCGGTGCAGCCATATATAAAAGAAGAAATCACATCAATCCAAGCACTTGAACGTGCCAAAGAACCCATGAAAGCTTTCATGTTGTCACAAACCCGAATTAAAGACCTGGAAACCTTTGCTAAAATAGCGGGCTATGACAAGCTTGATAGCCCTGAGGATACGCCGTTTATCGTTATTATTCCGGCCTTCGTTACATCTGAGCTGCAAACGGCTTTTATTATCGGCTTTATGTTCTTTATTCCATTTTTGATAGTCGACTTAGTTGTAGCCAGTGTCTTGATGGCCATGGGTATGATGATGTTATCGCCAATGATAGTTTCCTTGCCGTTTAAGATTATGCTTTTTGTGCTCGTCGACGGTTGGAGTTTGGTCATGGGGACACTGGCCAGAAGCTTCGGATTGGGGGTGTAATGTGGAACCAGAAGTCTTTGTCGATATCTTAAGTGATGCATTGTTTTTAGTCATCAAGCTGGTGGCGGCGATTGTAGTACCTGGGCTTCTAGTTGGTTTAGTTGTTGCTGTGTTTCAAGCTGCAACATCAATTAACGAGCAAACATTAAGCTTTTTACCGCGTTTAATTATCACGATTCTGGCCCTTATTTTTGGTGGCCATTGGTTAACTCAAGAACTGATGGACTATTTTAACCTCGTGGTTATGCGAATTCCTGAAATCGCAGGTTAGCCATGGAGTTCACCTTTGCGGTAATCATGCAGTGGCTAAGTGATTTTTTACTTCCACTGGTGCGGATAAGCTCAATGATAATGGTAATGGCGGGGCTTGGGGCACAAAGTGTGCCGGCTCGAATTAAGTTTGCGCTCGCTGTGGTTGTTACTTTCGCCGTGGTGCCCGTTTTGCCCAAATCAGAATTTACCGATTTGTTCTCCTTTTCGATGATTTTGGTTGTTATTCAAGAAATGATGACCGGAGTCGCAATTGGTTTTGGCTCTCTATTGCTTTTAAATACTTTTATCATTGCGGGTCAAATCCTTGCTATGCAAACAGGTCTTGGTTTCGCATCTGTTGTTGACCCTGCCAATGGATTAAGTGTCCCAGCAGTTGGTCAGTTCTATTTAATATTAGCGACATTACTGTTTTTTGTTTATAACGGTCACCTGATGATGATACAAATGGTAGTGTATAGCTTCGAAAGCTTTCCCATAGCAGGTAATTGGTGGGTGGTAGATAATTTTTGGAGAATCGTTAATTGGGGGGGCTGGATGTTTTCTACGGCACTGGCTCTTGCATTAGCTCCATTAACGGCAATGTTGGTTATCAATATCTCGTTTGGGATCATGACCAGAGCTGCACCTCAGATGAATATTTTCTCTGTAGGGTTTGCTTTTACGCTGGTTGCAGGTCTTACCATTATTTGGGCGACACTGGGTAACTTCTTAGCACAATTTGAGTTTCAATGGCTCAAAATGACGGAGCTGATGTGCGATCTAATTGGTTGTACGGTTTAGGAGTTTGAAATGGCAGAAGATTCAGGTCAAGAACGCACCGAAGAACCCACCTCCAAGAAGATAAGTGATGCGAGGAGTAAAGGCCAGGTAGCCCGTTCAAAGGAGTTGGGGACTACGTTTGTCTTGTTGTTTTCTGCTATCGCTTTACTGATGTATGGTCCTGGTATAGGGAAGGCGCTTTACAACGTGATGGGGCGAATGTTGTCGCTTAATCGCAATGAAACCTACGATACAACCAAAATGTTTGCTGTGTGGGGGGATATTGGCGCTGAGCTGTTATTCCCAATGGCTATGTTCGTTTTTATTATCGCAATTGCTGGAATAGTGGGGAATACGTTACTCGGTGGCTTTAACTTTTCTTGGCAAGCGGCCGCACCTAAAGCAAGTAAAATGTCACCTATGAAGGGACTGAAGCGAATGTTGGGCCCACAAGCGGCCATTGAGTTATTGAAGTCAGTTCTTAAGTTTGTATTGGTAGCAGGTTTTGCAATCTTGCTTATCAATATGTATTTTAATGAAATATTGCACTTGAGTATTGAACAAATCCCATCGAGTATAGAGCATGCGTTAGAAATCATTGCGTGGATGTTCTTAGCACTTAGTTGCACCATGATCATTATTTCAGCGATTGATGCCCCTTATCAAAGCTACAATCACCATAAACAGCTTAAAATGACGCTACAGGAAGTCAAGGATGAATATAAAAACTCAGAAGGTGATCCGCAAATAAAAGCGCGGATCCGCCGCACGCAAAGAGAAATGTCGCAACGACGTATGATGCAAGATGTACCCGATGCCGATGTTGTTGTGACTAACCCCACTCACTATTCGGTTGCGCTTAAATACGATACTGAACGAGCGGGGGCGCCTATTGTTATTGCAAAAGGGGTTGATGAGCTTGCGATGCAAATTAGAAAAATAGCCAAAGGAAATGAAGTACCGATTGTGGAGTCACCTGTATTGACTCGTTCACTTTATCATACAACCGAAGTCGGTGATCAAATCCCTGAACAATTGTTTACCGCGGTTGCACAGGTACTTGCCTATGTATTTCAGCTAAATCGTTTTCAAAAGGGCAAAGGGAAAAGACCCGTTGCACTTACTCGAGATTTACCAATCCCAGACGACTTGAAGCACTAAAATTGCTCTTATAAAAATAAGCTATTAATTGGAACGCATATTGCATTTGTTGCTATGTGTCAATTTTTTGCTTGTGTTAAGTTATGGAATTTAAAGCGGTTTTACAACAACTCAATCGAGATAAAAAAGAATATGCTAAAGGTGTGGGTACTCCATTGTTGGTGCTTGCAGCACTTGGCATGGTTATTCTGCCGCTACCTCCTTTTTTGCTTGATATTCTATTTTCCTTCAACATTGCATTGGCACTTGTGGTGCTATTGGTGACTGTTTATACCTTGAAGCCACTTGAATTTGGTATGTTTCCGGCGGTACTACTGATCGCGACTATCATGCGATTGGCACTAAACGTAGCGAGTACTCGCGTCGTATTACTTGAAGGTCATAATGGTGGTGATGCGGCAGGTAAGGTGATCGAAGCCTTTGGTAGTGTTGTTATTGGTGGCAACTACGCTGTCGGTTTAGTTGTATTCCTTATCCTTATTATTATTAACTTTGTCGTAATTACCAAAGGTGCGGGCCGTATTTCTGAGGTGTCTGCGCGTTTCACCCTTGATGCTATGCCAGGTAAGCAAATGGCCATTGATGCGGACTTAAATGCCGGTTTTATCTCTGCAGATGACGCCCGGGCTCGCCGTGAAGAAGTGACTCGAGAAGCCGATTTTTACGGTTCAATGGACGGTGCAAGTAAATTCGTTAAAGGTGATGCTATCGCAGGTATCGTGATCCTTGCTATTAATATAATAGGTGGCCTTTTCGTTGGGATGATCCAGCATGATTTAAGCTTTGGTCACGCGATGGAAGTTTATACCATGCTGACGATTGGTGACGGTCTGGTCGCGCAAATTCCTTCTCTTTTACTCTCAATTGGTACTGCAATTGTCGTAACGCGTCAAAATGAATCGCACAACATGGGCGATCAGTTTAAAAACCAACTGGGTAATGAAAAATCGCTGGCTATTGCTTCAGGTATTTTGATCACCATGGGACTCGTTCCTGGCATGCCACATGTTGCCTTCTTAGGGTTAGGTGTATTACTTGGCTATATAGCCTATTACACAAGTCAGCAAAAGAAAAAGGCGGAAATCGAAAAGGCGGAACAAGCTGCCAAAGGACCTGCTACCAAAGGAGGCCATCAACAAGATCAAAAAGAGCTTGGTTGGGATGATGTACAACCTGTTGATGTGATTGGTTTAGAGGTAGGTTATCGCCTAATCCCTCTAGTTGACCAAGCCCAAGGCGGGGAGCTTCTCAGTCGTATTAAAGGGGTGCGTAAAAAGCTATCTCAGGAACTGGGCTTTTTAGTACCGCCGGTACATATTCGCGATAACCTAGAATTAGATCCAAATGCATACAATATTACTTTAATGGGAGTTGGCTCAGGAACCGGTGAGTTGAAGCATGGCGATGAGCTCGCAATTAACCCAGGGCAGGTGTTTGGGCCGATTAAAGGCATAGAGACTAAAGATCCTGCATTTGGCTTAGATGCAGTATGGATTAAACCAGATCAAAAAGATGAAGCGCATTCACTTGGCTATACAGTAGTAGATGCTGCAACTGTGGTGGCAACACACATTAGTCAATTATTGACGAATAATGCGTCACTATTGCTTGGTCATGAAGAAGTTCAAAATCTATTAGACATGCTTGCGAAAAGTCACCCTAGATTAGTTGAAGGCTTAGTGCCTGATATTTTACCACTCACTACCGTAGTAAAAGTACTACAAAATCTGCTTAATGAAGGCGTTGCAATTCGAGATATGCGCTCGATTGTACAAACCTTAGTTGAGTACGGACCACGTAGCCAAGACCCTGATGTATTAACGGCTGCGGTAAGAATTTCATTACGCAGATTGATTGTTCAAGATGCCGTTGGAAGCGAAGAAGAGATTCCTGTCATAACATTGGCGCCTGAGTTGGAACAGATGTTGCATCAGTCACTTCAGAACGCAGGTGATGAGGGGGCAGGTATTGAACCTGGCTTGGCTGAGAGGCTTCAAGAATCATTAAGAGAAGCACATCACAACCAAGAAATGCTAGGGGAGCCGTCCATCTTATTAACCTCAGGTATGTTAAGAAGTGTACTGTCTCGATTTGTTAAACATACAATTCCAGGTCTTCGAGTGATGTCATATCAAGAAGTGCCGGAAGAAAGACAAATTAAGATAGTGAGCTCGGTTGGACAATAGAGGATAAAGGGGCTGTAACATGAAAATTAAACGTTTCTTCGCAAAAGATATGCGTACGGCTTTAAATGAAGTAAAAGAAGAGCTTGGTGCTGATGCTGTCATCATGTCTAACAAAAAGTTAGCAGATGGTGTTGAAATCGTCGCAGCAGTTGATAATGACCGTGCTGCTGCACCTGTTAAGCAAGCTCCAGCTGCCCGTGCGACTGCCTCAAACGAGGCTCCGACCCGCTTTGTCCGTCCAGAGCCTCGCCAAGCACAGCCAGCAAAACAAGCGCAAGTTGCCGATAGCTTAGCGGCATTGCTAGAGCGTCAAGCGCCGCGTCCTCGCTCACCAGAACTTGCTTCTATGTTCTCCCAGTCGGGGATTGATACAGAGCAAATGTTAAGCAGCCAACGTAAAACACAAACTGCTGCGCCGGCGCACCAAGCGAAGCCACAGCAAGCTCGTCGCCAATCTTTTGACTTTGATGATGATGGATTTGAGCAACCACAGCAGTGGATCGAGTCTGATGAATTAGACAACGGTTTTGGTGATGATTTACCTGAGTTAAATGCCAAGCCTGACGAAATGAGTGCAATGCGCGAAGAAATGAACGCTATTCGTCAATTACTTGAACATCAAGTATCTGGTCTAATGAAACAAGAAATGGCTCGTCGCGATCCAACCCGTGCGTGCCTTGTAGATCGTCTGGAAGGAATGGGCATAGACAAAGACGTTGCAGAGCAAATGGCATGTTTTATCCCTGATGATGTGTCTCGTAAAGAAGCTTGGGACGCGCTGTTGAATATGGTAATTAACCAAATGCACACCACCAACAATGATATTCTTCGTCAAGGTGGCGTATTTGCAATGGTTGGTCCAACAGGTGTTGGCAAAACCACAACGGTTGCAAAATTAGCGGCATTAGGCGCACAAAAATACGGTGCAGATAAAGTGGCGCTAATAACCACCGATACCTATAGAATTGGCGCTTACGAGCAACTAGCTACCTATGGTAGAATCATCGGTTGTCCGGTTAAACAAGTTAAAGATGCAAATGAACTTGCAGAAGTGCTTTATCATTTACGCAATAAGCGTCTAGTATTAATAGATACGGCGGGAATGAGTCAAAGAGATTTGCGCTTAACTGAACAGTTAAATACACTTATGCGTAGCGCGAGAGTAGATATTCGTAGCTATTTAGTGTTGAGTGCGACAGCACAGATGAATGTGTTACAAGAAACAGTAAGACACTTCAAAAAAGTAAATTTAAGTGGCTGTATTTTCACAAAACTTGATGAAAGTCTAAGTTTAGGTGAGATAATTAGCATAGCGATTCAAAATCGCTTGCCAATAGGGTATCTTACCAACGGTCAGCGAGTGCCAGAAGACATTCGCGTAGCAAATGCTCAAAAGCTAGTAAAAAAGGCTGAGCAATTGTATTTAAAAAGAATAAAAGCACAGCACTCTCGACGTGTACCTGTAGCGTCAGAGTCAGTAGGAATGTATGATTAACACAGTTTTAGATCAAGCAAGTGGCCTGCGTAGAATGAGTCAAAATAGCAACCAGGGTGTAAAAGTAATAGCCGTGACCGGTGGTAAAGGTGGGGTGGGTAAAACCAATGTCTCGCTCAATACTGCCATCGCTATGGGCCAACAAGGACAGCGAGTTCTCGTTTTAGATGCGGACTTGGGCTTGGCAAACTGTGATGTGATGTTAGGGCTCCGAGTAGAAAAGAACCTTTCACATGTGTTGTCGGGTGAATGTGAACTAGATGAGATTCTCGTAGAAGGTCCCGCTGGTATCAAAATTGTGCCAGCTACTTCGGGTTCTCAAAGCATGGTGGAGTTGACTCCCGCAGAGCATGCTGGACTTATTCGCGCATTTAGCGAGCTTAACACTCAATTTGATGTTTTAATTGTTGATACCGCAGCTGGTATCTCAGATATGGTTCTGAGCTTCTCTCGAGCTGCACAAGATGTGATGGTTGTTGTGTGTGATGAACCGACTTCTATTACGGATGCTTATGCGTTGATCAAAGTTTTAAGCAGAGAGCATGGCGTTTATCGTTTTAAAATAGTTGCCAATATGGTCCGCAGTATGCGTGAAGGGCAAGAATTATTTGCTAAACTTTCAAAAGTTACAGACCGTTTTCTTGATGTAGCATTGGAATTAGTGGCCACAGTACCATTTGACGAAAACATGCGTAAGTCCTCTCGTAGACAAAGAGCAATCGTGGATTTATTTCCGAGCTCTCCAGCAGCAGTTGCAATTAAAGGACTTGCTGCCAAGGCAGTTAAATGGCCAATTCCTCATCAACCTTCCGGTCATCTAGAATTTTTCATTGAACAACTTGTAAACGGGTGATTATGGCTTCTCCGGTCAACAGAGCTGCGGGATATCAAACTTCTGACCATATCCATAAAGTGGTCGAGAGGCATGCTCCACTTGTCAAAAAAGTGGCATGTCACCTGATCGCTCGGCTTCCGGCAAGTGTGCAGCTCGACGATCTAATTCAATCAGGTATGATTGGATTGATTGAAGCATCTAAAAATTTCGATGCTACTAAAGGCGCTAGTTTCGAGACCTTTGCGGGGATACGCATCCGAGGTGCAATGCTAGATGAAATCCGTCGCGGAGATTGGGCCCCTCGGTCCGTACATAAAAACAGCAGAATGGTAGCCGAAGCTATATCTGAGCTCGAGTCTCTCCTTGGCCGCGAACCAAAAGACACTGAAATCGCTGAAAAACTTGATATATCTTTAGATGAGTACCATCATATTTTACATGATGTAAATGCAAGTAAAGTCATCGGCATTGAGGATCTAGGGGTTGATGAAGATGTGATAACCCCAGCAAACAGCGATTTTGCGCTAGACAAACCGTTTAATAACGTTAAAAATGAACGTTTTAACGAGTCTTTAGTAAATGCTATCAAAGCACTACCCGAAAGGGATGCTCTGGTGTTGTCACTTTACTATAACGACGAAATGAATTTAAAAGAGATTGGTGCCATCCTTGATGTCAGTGAATCTCGAGTAAGCCAAATTCACGGTCAGGCAATGATAAAGCTCAAAGCTAAAATCAATGACTGGATAAATTAGAGTACATAAAATAGTTGGGTTCGAACCTCACTGGAGGAAGTTTTGGATAAGAACATGAAGATTCTCGTGGTTGATGATTTCTCTACTATGAGAAGAATAATCAAAAACCTATTAAGAGATTTAGGCTTTACCAATGTTCAAGAAGCTGATGATGGTAGTACAGCACTTCCGATGCTACAAAATCAGGAGTTTGACTTTGTAGTAACTGATTGGAACATGCCGGGCATGCAAGGTATTGATCTGCTTCGTGCAATACGCGCAGATGAAAAGCTTAAGCACATTCCAGTGTTGATGGTTACCGCAGAAGCGAAAAAAGAACAAATTGTTGCAGCAGCGCAAGCTGGGGTGAACGGATATATTGTTAAACCGTTTACTGCAGGTACGCTCAAGACTAAGCTTGAAAAAGTATTTGAGCGACTAGGCTAAACAGCAAGGGGATATGGCCTATGTCTGTAAATGCTGCGCCGCAAATTACACTTGAACAAGCCAAGCAACTTGTTGAGCTACTAGAGCAAGGTGAACAAGAAAAAGCTGACCAGCTGATTTTAGAAGCTGCTAACAAAGAGCAATCGGAGTTATTTGCAGAAGTTGGAAAGCTAACTCGCCAATTACACGAGTCCTTGAAGAACTTTGAGCTGGATACTCGACTCTCAGATCTCACGACAGAGGCTATACCTGACGCCAAGCAGCGTCTTAATTATGTTATGGAAATGACAGAAAGCGCTGCTAATAAAACGATGGACGCGGTCGAAGAAAGCTTACCTCTTGCGCAGAATCTTGCGGATGAGTTAGCACAAATAAAGCCTACTTGGGATCGGTTGATGAGCAGAGATATTCAACTCGGTGAGTTTAAATCTCTGTGTCATGATCTCGACAGCTTTATGCAGACTTCAAAGACACGTACAGACGAATTACAAGGCTTAATGACTAATGTGCTGATGGCGCAAGACTATCAGGATTTGACTGGGCAGGTCATCCGTCGAGTCATTGAGCTTGTGAGAGAAGTAGAAGATAGTCTCATTCACCTTCTAACTGTGTTTGGTACTTCGGATGAAGCGCCTGCAGTTGCAGAAAATGCGAATGAAAACGAAATAAAAACAACTGAGACTATCAGTGATGAATTGTCTGGACCTGAAGGTCCAATTATTGACGCTGAATCGCGAGATGACGTGGTTTCTGGTCAAGACGAAGTCGATGACTTGCTATCTAGTTTAGGCTTCTAGTTGGAGAGTGTGTATGAGCTTTGAAGTCGATGAAGATATCTTGCAGGACTTTCTTGTTGAAGCAGGCGAAATATTAGAACTGTTATCTGAACAGCTTGTTGAACTAGAAAATAATCCCGAAGATAAAGAACTTCTCAATGCGATTTTCCGTGGCTTCCATACTGTTAAAGGTGGAGCAGGCTTCCTCGGTATGACCGAACTGGTTGATGCCTGTCACGGTGCAGAGAACGTGTTTGATGTACTAAGACAAGGGCAGCGAAAAGTAACGTCAGAATTAATGGATGTTATTTTGCAATCTTTGGATACGATCAACGAAATGTTCGCTTGTATTCAAAACCGAGAGGAACCCGAAGCTGCCGATCCTGTGTTGCTTGAAACCCTCCATAAACTCAGCCAACCAGCATCTGAAGACGAAGTCAGTGAAGTGATTGAGGAACCTGTTTCAGAGCCAGAGTCTGTTGTACCAGATTTAAGTGCGGATGATATTCTATTCGATGCGGACGCAGATTCAGGCGATGATAGCGGCTCTAGCATTGATGAGATAACAGAAGAAGAATTTGAAAATCTATTAGATGAGTTACACGGCTCTGGTAATGCGCCTGCTGTCGCACCGGCGGCTAAACCTGAAACGGTGTCAACTGCAGATGACGGCGATATCACCGATGACGAGTTCGATAATCTCTTAGATGAACTCCATGGGGTTGGGAAATTTGGTGGAGCACCAAATGCAGAAGATGCGGCTACTTCTCAAGCCAGTGAGCCTGCGGCTAAAGCAACGTCATCAGGCGCTGCGAGTGTGCCCTCTGGAGATGAAGAAATTACCGATGATGAGTTTGAGGCTTTGCTTGACGAACTTCATGGTAAAGGCAGTGCTCCTAAAGCGGTAGATGAATCGCCGACAGATATCTCAGAAGCTGAGCCAGCTCAACCTGAGCCTGCTAAAGCTGCGCCACCTCCGAAACCTGCTCCAAAGCCTGCGCCTAAAGTTGAAGCTAAACCTGCGACTCCAGCCCCGCAAAAAGAGCCAGAGCCTGCAAAAGCTTCTGCGCCAGCAGCTGCAAAGAAACCTGCTGCGCAAGCTGAGACTACAGTGCGAGTTGATACCAAACGTCTTGATGAAATCATGAATATGGTTGGCGAATTAGTATTGGTGCGTAACCGCTTGGTTAGTTTAGCGAATAACACCAACAGCGAAAGCATGGGTAAAGCTATTTCGAACCTTGATGTAGTGACCGCAGACTTGCAGGGCGCTGTGATGAAAACGCGGATGCAGCCGATCAAAAAGGTATTTGGTCGTTTCCCTCGAGTGGTGAGGGACCTTGCGCGTAGCTTGAAAAAAGAAATCAACCTGGTTTTACAAGGTGAAGAGACAGACTTAGATAAAAACCTTGTTGAGGCGCTCGCAGATCCATTGGTTCACTTAGTGAGAAACTCAGTGGATCACGGTATTGAAATGCCTGATGTGCGCGAAGCATCGGGTAAGCCAAGAATGGGGACTGTCACGTTGTCAGCATCTCAAGAGGGGGATCATATTCTTCTCACCATCCGAGATGATGGCGCCGGTATGGATCCTGAAAAACTCAAGAAAATTGCTATAAATAAAGGCGTTATTGACTCCGATCAAGCAAGCCGATTGTCTGATACTGAAGCCTATAACTTGATCTTTGCACCTGGATTTTCAACAAAAGAACAAATTTCAGATATTTCTGGTCGCGGTGTAGGGATGGACGTTGTTAAAACGAAAATCACTCAATTGAATGGCTCGGTAAACATCCAATCAGAATTGGGTGTTGGTACCGTATTAGAGATAAAAGTGCCGCTTACATTGGCTATTTTGCCTACCTTGATGGTGGTAGTCGGAGAACAAACGTTTGCGTTACCACTTGCCGGTGTGAACGAGATCTTCCATTTAGATTTGACTAAAACGAATGTAGTTGATGGTCAATTGACTATTATAGTGAGAGAAAAGGCGATCCCGTTATTTTATCTTGAGCATTGGTTGGTAAAAGGTGCTAATAGGGGCATGAGAAAGGCTGAAGGCCATGTTGTTATTGCTCAAATCGGTACCAAGCAAGTCGGTTTTGTGGTTGATTCTCTGATAGGCCAAGAGGAAGTCGTAATCAAACCATTAGATGCTTTGTTACAAGGTACACCAGGTATGGCCGGTGCGACCATCACATCTGATGGTGGTATTGCGCTAATCCTTGATGTCCCCAACTTATTAAAACACTACGCCTAATTTTATTAGGCGTAGTTCGAATTCTAGAGCAGCATGTGCTGCTCTGCTGTAGAGCAAATTAAAGAGCGTTGCCAATGGCAGTTAAAGTGTTAGTCGTAGACGACTCCAGTTTTTTTCGTCGTCGAGTCAGTGAAATTTTAGAAAAAGACAGTGAAATCAAAGTTATAGATTTTGCAGTTAATGGAAAGGAGGCGGTTGAAAAGGCCGCTTCATTGCGTCCAGACGTAATTACGATGGACGTGGAAATGCCTGTGCTTGATGGGATCAGTGCGGTGAAGCAGATCATGCAGGCCACACCGACCCCCATCTTAATGTTTTCTTCGCTAACTCGTGAAGGCGCTAGTGCTACGTTAGATGCACTGGATGCGGGCGCAGTTGATTTCTTACCGAAAAAGTTTGAAGACATCGCTCGTAATAGCGAAGACGCAATTAAATCGTTACAAAACAAGGTAAAGGAAATTGGCCGCCGCCGAGTTAGCCGCTTTACTCGCCCTAGTATCGCGACTCCGCCAAAGCGCGTCGAGTCTAGAGCAACTCGCGCTGACACTGGAAGAGCAACGATCCCTCAACCGGATAGAAGTTTTCAGAGACCGGTATCTGGTGGCACATCCAGTGCTGCGGGTGCTAGAGCATCAGGTAAGAAATATGGACTGGTTGCAATTGGTACATCAACAGGTGGACCCGTTGCACTGCAGACAATATTGACGCAGTTGCCAGCAAACTTTCCTCATCCAATTTTACTTATCCAGCATATGCCAGCCGCATTTACACCTGCGTTTGCAGCAAGATTAAATAGTTTATGCCAGATTAAGGTTAAAGAAGCAGAACAGGGTGATAGATTAATGCCAGGCATGGCCTATCTAGCGCCTGGCGGCAAGCAAATGCTGGTTGAAAATCGCGGTGGTAGTAAGACACTAAAAGTGTTTGAAGATGATAGTCCAAGGATCACCTATAAACCCAGCGTTGATGTGACATTTGCAAGTGTTGCAAAAGCCTATGGTGGCGACACGTTAGCGATTGTATTAACGGGGATGGGCGCTGATGGTCGAGATGGAGCTCGTATGCTAAAACAGGTTGGTGCCACCATTTGGGCGCAAGATGAAGCGACTTGTGTCGTTTATGGGATGCCTCAAGCAGTCGCTGGCGCTGGACTTTCGTCTGATAGTATCGCGCTACAAGACTTTGCTGCAAGAATTAATAAAGAAGCTGGTAACTAATAGGCTAAGCCACGATTTGGTTATTTTGCTTGAAGCTTGTAAATATCAAACGTCTAAAAAGAATGAATAACATTGAGTTGGTATAGTATCTATTGAACGCAATCAATAGTGATAAGCAAAGGAATATAGAGTGAAAATTTGGACAGTAGCAAATCAAAAAGGTGGCGTGGGTAAAACCACGACAACGGTGAGCTTAGGAGGCATTCTTGCTGAACAAGGTCATCGGGTTTTGCTTATTGATACCGATCCACATGCTTCACTTACATATTACTTTGGTATTGATTCTGAAGAGTTGGAAGTCAGTGTGTATGATATTTTTGCACGCGGCAGCAGCATGACGAGCGAAGAAATTTTACAGTCTCTTTGCCCTTCGACTATTGAAAATTTGGATATTCTGCCTGCTACTATGGCCATTGCTACGCTTGATCGTAGCATGGGTAATAAAACGGGCATGGGACTTATCTTAAAGAAATCGCTCGAAAAGATAGCGGATCAATATGACTATGCTATTTTAGACTGTCCACCAGTGCTCGGGGTATTGATGGTAAATGCATTAGCAGCGAGTGAGCGAATTTTGGTACCGGTTCAAACTGAATTTTTGGCGTTGAAGGGACTAGATAGAATGATGCGCACGATGGAGCTAATGCAGTCTTCACAGCAGAAACAGTACCAATATACTATTATTCCAACTATGTATGATAAACGGACTAAAGCGTCGTTGGAGGCGTATAAAACGTTGCTGGAAACATACAAAGATGCCGTTTGGCCAGGCGTGGTTCCTGTAGATACCAAGTTTAGGGATGCAAGCCTTGCACAACAAGTCCCTGTACAATTTTGTCCTAAATCACGAGGCGTGTTCGCTTATCGTGCACTATTGGACTATTTGAAGCAGTTAAGCTAGAGAGCATAATGAGTAAGCATTTATTTGCAAATGAGAAGGTGATGAAGCAGTATCTTGGTGCCCTGTTGCAAGAGGAGCCAGAGATTGAACAATGCGAATTATCACCAGTTGCAAAGCTACTTGAACAAGTAAAAGAACCTAAATCAGAACTTGAGGAAATAGAATCCTCAGTCGTAGTTGCAACAGAACCTCTGGAGTCAGTGAGTGAAGTTATTCAAGAACAGCCGAGTAAATTGGCTCATGATCTTGAAGTCACTGAAAATACATCTATTATCAAAGAACAGGCAACGATAGAGTCTGTTTCTGCAAGGGAAGCCTATCAAGAAGGTGAATTTCAGGCATTGTTTTTTGAAGTGGCAGGCTTAACACTGGCGGTTCCGCTGAAATCACTTGGGGGAATACACCAACTGGGCGAAGTCAATCAACTCTTTGGTAAACCTAAATGGTTTAAGGGTGTGATGCTAAATCGTGAAGAAAAACTCAATGTTGTTGATACTGCACGATGGGTGATGCCTGAAAAGTTAACGCCAGAATTAGAAGATACGCTGGATTACCAGTATTTGATTACACTTGGGGATAGTAACTGGGGACTGTTAGCAGAAAAACTAGTCAACAACTTAACCCTCAAGCCTGAAGACATAAAGTGGCGCACAGCAGATGGTAAACGGCCTTGGTTGGCTGGAGTGATTAAAGAGAAAATGTGCGCGCTGATTGATGTAGAGAATTTAAACCGTTTGCTAGAACAAGGCCTCGATAGTCGAGAGCAGTAACTAGTATATTGATGGAGTGAAACCATGAGCCAAGATAGACTACTTTCTGCAGACAAAAATGCTGATAGTAATGATGAAGTATTGCAATGGGTTACTTACAAGCTTGAAGAGGAAACTTACGGTATCAATGTAATGCAAGTACAAGAAGTGCTGCGTTACACCGAAATTGCACCAGTCCCAGGTGCACCAAGCTACGTACTCGGGATCATTAATCTGCGTGGTAACGTTGTAACGGTTATAGACACGCGAGCTAGGTTTGGTCTACAAAGTGCTGAAGTAACGGATAATTCAAGAATTGTGATTATCGAAGCCGAAAAGCAAGTTATTGGTATCTTAGTAGATAGCGTTGCTGAGGTGGTTTACTTACGTAGCTCGGAAATTGACAGCGCGCCAAACATAGGTACCGAAGAGAGCGCTAAGTTTATCCAAGGCGTATCAAATCGAGAAGGCGAGCTGTTGATCTTAGTCGATCTTAATAAGCTATTAAACGATGATGAATGGGATGAGCTGAGTCATATCTAGATGTCTGAAGTAGTAAACGCACAAACCGTTTTACTCGTTATATCAATAACCTCAAGCATACTTGCGTTAGTATGCTTGAGGTTTGTTTTTGTGCTGAGTAAAAAACTACAGAATGCGCAGGGGCAAACAGCGCAACTTTCGAGCTCACTGCAGGGGTCTGAGCAACAAATAGCAATATTACGCAGCGAAGTTGCGGAGTTACGTGCCAGTATCATGAGTATTGGTAAGCGGGTGGTCGCAACCGAGCAAGAGTTAAATGACGTTGCGAATCAGCAAGCAGCACAGAAATATGATGACCCTGACGCTAAAATGTATTCTCGCGCCGTGAAAATGGTGGAGCTTGGTGCTGATATTGAAGAGGTGATGCACGAGTGTGAGTTGCCAAGAGCTGAGGCAGAGCTGCTCATGTCTTTACATAACAAATCAAAATGATTGTCTAGGGCCTGTTGACCTTTCAAGTTTGTTTTTGCAGCAGTTTGATTGGTATTTATACAAGGCAGAGCCTGCGTAGCATAGTTATTCTATGTAAGTTAGGCGATAACACAGAAGAAATTCCAATCAAGCGCTGCCCTTTGGGTTCCCCTGAGTGCGCTTTGTTCTTTGTTGCTCAACTTTTGCCTAGATTACTAGGCGGCAAGTCGAGCGTCGCGATCAAAACACACTCAGGAGAACAAAAATCAAACAGCAAAGGTCAACAGGCCCTAGAAAGTAGGAAATTTTGGCTATGCCTTAATATCTAGCTTGCCACGAAAACCTTCCCAACCAGCTGGAAACTTACCACGCATAATGTAAGAAAAAGCGATGAGTTCAGCAATCACATAGTAGAGTTCCCTTGGGATCTCTTGGTGTAACTCAAGTGCACTGAGTGTTTGTGCTAATGATTCATCCTCATGGATCATGATGTTTTTCTCTTTTGCCAGCGCAATAATTTCCTCTGCTAGTTCGCCATATCCTTTAAAGGTGACCTGAGGTGCGCTACCAGCTTCATATAACAGCCCGATTGCAGATTTTTGTGTCATTTCTTTACACCTTAATGTTGATAATTGCGTGTTCATTAAAGAACTTATCTTGAAAGCTGGCTTCTTCCCTAAGGCCTATCTCTGCGACTTGTAGCCCATGAGATGCTAACTTATGTCTGAGCGTTGCCAAATGTGGCTCTGCGAGCTGCTTGACCTGATTGGAGGTGGCTACTAATGCACATTCCAGGGCTTTATCCATCAGCTCGGCTTGGGCATGGATCTGACCTTTTTCTGCAAAATCAAAACAAAGACGAATAAACCACACAGACTTCTCCGGCATACCAGGTTTCGGCGACTTTTTATATTCACCTATTTGTAATTGTGTTTGCTGTTGCTCTTGTCCTACTTTGGTGGGAAAGAGCAGGTTAATAATTAACTGTGCTTCGCTGTCTTGTTTCGCAGAGTTGGTGGTTGTAGTTTGTGATTGTTGCGGTTGTAGTTGGTTATGCAATTGTCCTAATTCGTTTAACAGCTCTTTTGCTTGTGGTTGTTGTAGCGCTTCAGTTGTTTGCTTGGGTGAGGTCAACTTCAGTTGTGGTAGCAGCGCATCCAGTAAAGCTTGTATTTTTTGCGTTGCTTGCTCATTGCTCTGAGTTTGGTTTGCCACCTGACTACCTAATAGCGACACAATTAAACGGTCCAACATTTGTGTAAAGCTCGATTGAGCTAAACTTGTTGGCGTGTTAGCAAAGGTTGCCATGCCCAGTTGGCTTTCTAACTGGTTTTTAACGGTGAGCGCGTTGACTGAACGGTCATCAAGCAAGCGCGAAAATGCTTGATTGACTAATTTCTGCAATTCAGGCGTTTGTTTGAATGTATCTGCTTTGACGAGCTTTTCGATGGTTGCAGAAGCTTGGCGTAACATGTTTGGTGTGTTTTCTTTTTGTTCGGCCTTAGTCATGGGCAGAGTAAGCAGAGCTTCAATTACCCCTTTAGTTTGATTGCTGGTAGGCTGCGGTACTTGAGAAGGCGTAGCGGTTACTTTTGTGCCTTGTGAATGTGTTGTAGATTGCAACTGGAACGTTTTAGCAGAATCTACAGGCGCAGAACTCGCTTTACGATAAAGCGGCCGCTCTAAGACTTGTGTCAGCTGTTCAACTTGCTTATTGCTAAGCGACAGTTTACCCGTGAGAGTGTCCAATAATAAGGACAGGGCTTTTTGTTTCACCTCAAAATCAACCGGTGGCGCTTGATATTTTGGTGTTTCTGCGAGCTGGTGTTGTAAGTAACGAGCAATGGAGCTGGCTAACTTTTCGCTTTGCAAGGGGAAGTGACTTTTTTGCAACGGTAATGGTTGCTTTGCCATCAGCTCTGTAAGATTAAGTTTTATTTGGTTTGTGAGCTGTTGTAGTGGTGTGCTTGGTTTATTCTCATTGTGAGCACTTACTTCCTCACTTTGCATATACAGCACTGAGGCCGAACGACTCAAAACATGACTTTGGCCGTTCTTGACTGGGGAGTTCGCGGGCTGATCAACCTGATTTGTGAGTGGCTTCCCAAAAGGTCTTCCGATCAGTACTTGCAACGCTTTTACTACTGTTGACTTAATTTGTTGCAGATTGACTTCAAGTAACGGTTTGTCATACGCCAGCGTATGTACTGATGCTAAGCGTGACTCAAGCGGTAAGGGGGTTTCCTTATTCACTGCAGTGACTTGTTGCAGCAAAGCGCTAAGCGGCTTTATGGTCTCTACTTTTACTTGTTGTGTCGATTTTGTGATATCAATTCCATTGAAAGCCGTTTTTACTTCGCCTTTTTGCCATGTGGTTGCTGCAGGCCAGTTACTGCTTATTGGCGATAAGGTTATTGAACGGTCATGAATGTTAAGTGTTACTCCACTTGGCTGAGGCTTCACCTCAACACTGCTAAGTTGACTAGAGATAAGTTTTGCAATCATTGACTTAGGTAAAGCCGTACTAAACAGCAAGTCTTTAAATTGATTGACGACCTGCAAGGAAACATTACTTTGTTGGGCACTAAGACGCGCAATGAGTTTGTTTTCACTTGCGAGCAATTGTGCCACGGCTTGCGGAAGCGGTATTTTTAAATCAAGCACCTTGATGTGCAATGTGGCGTCTGGCAACGTGGTTGCTGAAGACTGTACTACTGGGCTTGGCGTGTGCGTCTTTAGCGTCGTTAAAATATCAAAAAGCTGTTTTGTCAGCGTTACTTGCGCTTGTAATTTGGGCGTTTGAAAGGTGACCACCTTGCCAGTTTCATCAATACTAACCTGTGCTTCTGGAAGCTGATTGGGCTGGGTTGGAGGCTTAAGCGCTAGTTGGATAGTTTGCCAGCGGCCATCAATTGCCACATCCATTTTTAGTTTATCGTTACTAATTTGGATATTCTTCGCTGCAAACGGTTGGTTTTTGGCTAAGTCTAATCTCGATACTTCGCTATTATCTGTGCTTATCACAGATGCTGTCGTCGTATTTGTTGTAATTGGCAGCTTATTCATTATTTTAAATCAAATTTTCGCTAATCGGTCGCATCGGATTATTCGTATTACCATACCATTATGTTAGACTAACGCCCAATTTTAGGTAAAGAGAAGCCCAAGTTTGCTAGAGATAGACGCCGTCACTTGTACCAAACAAGATAGATGCTTGTTTGACTCATTAAGTTTCACTCTCCATGCGGGGCAGATCATGCAAATTGAAGGCCCAAATGGTGCCGGAAAAACCTCTTTGTTGAGGATCATTGCTGGGTTCGCCAGAGCGGACGAAGGGCAGATCCGCTACAACAACACTGATATCCGCGATGATTATGATTCATTCGCTGCCGATTTATTATTTATTGGTCATAAGACAGGTGTCAATCAACAACTTAGTGCCTACGAAAATGTTCAACATTGGCTTATGGTTCATGGCGCTCAGGCCGATGAAGAAGAAGTCTATACATTGCTTGCCAAGCTCGGTTTAATAGGGCTTGAAGATGTACCTGTGCGGACATTGTCGGCAGGCCAACAGCGCCGTGTTGCGTTAGTACGTTTGTGGCTGAATCAGGCCAAGCTTTGGGTGCTAGATGAACCATTTACTGCGCTGGATAAAAAAGGGGTCGCCATGTTGCAAACCCAATTTCAGTCTCATCTCGACAAGGGGGGCGCCATTTTATTGACGACCCACCAAGATCTAACCGCACATTTTGCACAGTTACAAACCTTGGCATTGGAGTACCGTTTGTAATGCAGACTCAACATTCTTATTGGTTAGCTTTTAAATCGGTTTATGCCAAAGATGTGACCTTGGCCTTTAGACAACGCGCTGAGATAGTCAATCCTTTGTTGTTTTTCCTTATCGTGATCACCTTATTTCCGTTAGCAATTGGGCCTGAACCTGCGCTGCTTACCAGAATGGCTCCGGGTATTATTTGGGTAGCGGCACTTTTATCGACTATGTTAGGTCTAGATAAATTATTTAGGGACGATTACAACGACGGCTCATTAGAGCAATTGATTGCTTCACCTTATCCTTTATCGCTATCAGTATTAGCAAAAGTAGCAGCGCATTGGACAGTCAGTGGTTTGCCAATGGTGGTGCTTGCGCCGTTGTTCGCGCTGTTAATGAATCTCGAATCGCAGTCTCTCAATGCGACTGTACTGACCTTACTGATAGGTACACCGTTATTAAGTTTTATTGGGGCCATTGGCGCAGGACTCACCGTTGCATTGCAAAAGGGTGGCATTTTAATGAGTTTACTCGTCCTTCCGCTTTATATCCCCGTATTGATTTTTGCAACGTCCGCCATAGATACCAGTAGCATGTCTTTAGCGTATGGTGGTCAGCTTGCAATCCTTGGTGCGATGCTTGCCGTCGCAATTGTTGCCGCACCAATTGCCATATCGTCAGCTTTAAGAGTGAGTGTAAGTTAAAATGTGGAAGTGGTTACATCCTTATGCCAAAGCGGAGCGTGCTTACCAACTGTGTAACACCTTGCTTCCTTACTTTGCCGTGATTGCGGTAGTGGGCTTAATTGTTGGATGGGTTTGGGGGTTAGCCTATGCGCCAGCCGACTACCAACAAAAAGACAGCTATCGTATTATCTTTATTCATGTACCGTCGGCTATCTGGTCGATGGGCGCATACTCGTCTATGGCTATTGCGGCTATTGTTGCCTTGGTATGGCAAATTCGTAATGCTGAACTGGCGGTTATAGCCATTGCACCTATTGGTGCGGCAATGACTGCGATTGCGTTAATCACTGGTGCTGCTTGGGGTAAACCTATGTGGGGCGCTTGGTGGGTCTGGGATGCAAGATTGACGTCAGAGCTTATCCTATTGTTTTTGTACTTCGGTGTTTTGTCTCTATATCATGCCTTTGAAGATAAAAAATCAGGTGGTCGAGCTGCCTGTATTCTTGCCATTGTCGGGGTCGTTAATCTGCCTATTATTCATTTCTCGGTAGAGTGGTGGAATACGCTGCATCAGGGATCAACTATCACCAAATTTGATACTTCAGCGATTGATCCTTCCATGTTGTGGCCTTTGTTGATCAACATAGTGGCGTTTGCTGGTGTGCTTGGCGTGGTTACGCTAATTCGTTTGAAAAATGAAATTTTACGAAGCGAACAACACCGTCCTTGGGTCCGCGAATTAGTGAATAGGGGTTAATCATGCAGTTTGAATCCTTCAGTGAATTTTTAGCCATGGGTGGCTATGGCTTTTATGTTTGGCTCTCATTCGGCTCATGTGCATTAATACTGGCTGGTATGTTAGTCGGCTCTATCTTGGATGGTAAGAAGCTAAAGCAAGCAGTTAAAGCGCAAATGGCAAGAGAAGCACGGATTAAAAAAGCAAAAGAGGAGTCGCAAGCATGAATCCTAGACGCAAAAAGAGATTATTCACCGTTGCTGCCGTAATCTTTGGTATTGGCGCAGCGGTTGGGCTTACGCTTTATGCACTACAAGAAAATATTAATTTGTTTTACACGCCGAGCGAGCTTGTTGAAGGTAAAGGTGAGTTAAAAGAAATCCCGCAAATTGGCCAGAAGCTGCGTATTGGCGGTATGGTTGTGCCAGGTTCAGTGGTGCGTGATGAAACGTCTTTAGATGTGTCATTTAAACTTATCGACACTGGTCCTATGGTTACTATTCGTTACAAAGGCATCCTTCCTGACCTATTCCGTGAAGGCCAAGGTATTGTAGCGCAAGGGACGTTAGTTGAGTCTAATGTAGTTGAAGCGTTTGAAGTACTTGCCAAGCATGATGAAGAGTATATGCCATCAGAAGTGGCTGAAGCCGTGAAAGGCATTAAACACGAAAAGCCAAAATATAATTTAAACAGCGAGAACTAAAATGGTCCCAGAAATAGGTTACTTCGCCTTAGTTCTGGCGATGGCATTGAGCTTATTACTGTGTATTTTCCCATTGTGGGGTGCTTATACGGGTAATTTGAGGCTGATGAAAGCCGCTCCTTCACTGGCCGTTGGTCAGTGTATTCTAGTTGTTTTCTCATTTATGGTACTGATCTACATAACGTTAATGGATGACTTTACGGTTGCGTATGTGGCGCATCATTCGAGCAGTACTTTACCTTGGTATTATAAAATCACCTCAACATGGGGTGGACACGAAGGCGCAATTTTACTGTGGTTGGTAATGCAATCCATGTGGACCATGCTGGTTGCTGTGATGTCAAAGTCGCTACCGTGGGTATTGCGAGCGCGTGTGTTAGGTGTCCTTGGCTTTTTAGGGGTGGGTTTTATGCTCTATACCCTGTGGATGTCGAGCCCGTTTGAGCGTTTGCTTCCTTACTTCCCTGTTGAAGGGCGTGATTTGAATCCATTATTGCAAGACCCAGGTATGATCATTCACCCGCCGCTCCTTTATATGGGTTATGTTGGCTTATCTGTGTCTTTCTCTTTTGCAATTGCTGCGCTTTTAACCGGTAAACTTGATAATACTTGGGCTAAATGGTCTCGTCCTTGGACAATGGCCGCATGGGGCTTTCTTACTCTAGGCATTACAATTGGTAGTTGGTGGGCGTACTCAGAGCTTGGCTGGGGCGGTTGGTGGTTCTGGGATCCGGTGGAAAACGCTTCACTGATGCCTTGGCTTGTTGCAACCGCTTTATTGCATTCACTCGCAGTAACGGAAAAACGTGGTGTGTTTAAGTCTTGGACAGTACTACTTGCTATCACCGCGTTTAGTTTATGTTTACTGGGTACCTTTATCGTTCGCTCAGGCATTATCGTATCGGTGCATGCGTTTGCAACCGATCCTGACCGTGGTTTATATATCCTGTCATTCTTAGCTGTGGTTGTGGGTGGCAGCTTAGCGCTTTACGCACTGCGCGTAGCTCAAGTATATAGCGAAGGGCGTTATCAATTCATTTCGCGTGAAGTAGCGCTATGGATCAACAATATCTTCTTAGTGGTTGCGACCTTGATTGTATTATTGGGCACGCTATTGCCTATGATCCACAAAGAGTTGGGCTTAGGCTCTATTTCTATTGGCGTACCTTTCTTTAACCAAATGTTTGCGATATTAATCGTGCCGTTCGCGATTTTGCTGGGTTTAGCCCCTATGCTGCGCTGGAAACAAAATAAAATGCCGCCACTAGTGAAAAAATGGGCTGTATTGATTGCGGTGAGTTTAGTGCTCACCGCGACGTGGTTGTACTCGAGCTACGAAGTGGTGGCACCACTAACGTTTGTTGCGACAGCGCTGGCTGTGTGGATAAGTGTGGCTACTGCTGCTGACTTATTTAATAAAGTGACTGTTCACCCAAGTGTTGCGATCGGCTTTAAAAAGCTAGGATTGAGCTATTGGGCAATGGTACTTGGGCACATTGGTATTGCCTTTGTTATCGCGTCGGTGACGCTAACTTCAGCATACTCAGTTGAGCGCTCCGTGAGCATGAAACCCGGTGAAACGGCGATGCTAAACGAGTACGAATATCGCTTTGATGGCGTAAAAGAAATTCGAGGCCCGAACTACGGTGGTCATGCTGGCGTAGTGACGGTATTCAAAAATGGTAAAAAAGTAACCGAGCTGCATGCAGAAAAACGCCGTTATGATGTAGGGATGCAGTTTATGACCGAAGCCGCTATTGATGATGGTTTCTTCCGTGATTTATATTTAGCACTCGGCGAGCCGCTTTCTGCAGGCGCGTGGTCGCTTAGGATCTATCACAAACCATACGTACGCTGGATGTGGCTAGGTGGGCTACTTATCTCTTTTGCCGGCTTCATTGTGCTTGCGGATAAACGCTACCGCAACCGCGTTAAAAAATCATCCCAAGTGGAGGCTTAACATGAACCGCAAGTTATTAGGTTTAGTGCCTTTTTTGATATTTATTTTCCTTTGTGTGTTTTTGTACCAAGGACTATTTGGTAATCCAAGAGAACTTCAGACAGGCCGTTTAGGACACACTATGCCTGAGTTTTCTTTACCCGATCTAATGGATAGTGATAAAACTTGGACCGCCGACTCGCTTAGGGGTGAAGTCTACTTGATGAACGTATGGGGCACTTGGTGCCCAACGTGTATCGCTGAGCTAGGTTATTTAACTGAGCTTAGAGAGCGTGGCGTGAAAATAATAGGCCTGTATTACGAGCAGGCTTATGACCCTGATTTTGGCGACCAGTTTGATATCAATGCACTAAGACAAGATGTCAATAACATGCTGAGTCGTGCTGGTAACCCATACCAATTTAACATTCTTGATTTGGAGCGTACACTAGCACTGGATCTAGGAGTTTCAGGCGCGCCAGAGACTTTTTTGGTAGATAAGCAAGGTAAGATTTTGTTGCATCATACTGGCGACATCAATGAACGCGTGTGGCGCACTAAGTTTGCGGCAATCTATCAGGAGTTAACGCAATGAAATATGTAATTGTTTTGCTTTTAATGATGATTACTGCAGCGGCGCAAGCAACGGAAGATAAGTATAACTTTGCCACGGCGGAACGTGAGCAAACTTTCCGAGAGCTGACTCATGAGCTACGTTGCCCTAAATGCCAGAACCAAAACATTGCAGATTCAGATGCCGTCGTTGCCAAAGACCTGCGTGACAAAGTCATCGCATTGGTTAATGAAGGTCAGTCTAAGCAAGAGGTCATTGATTATATGATCGACCGCTATGGCTATTTCGTTCATTATCAACCACCTGTTACGCCTGCAACAATCGTACTTTGGGTGCTGCCAGTGGCAATCATTATTTTAGGTTTCGGCTTTATTATATTTCGTCAAAAACGCGCTGCGAAAAAACAAGATTGGAATGCCGCAGACGAACAAAAGCTAGCTGAGCTCATTAATCAATATCAACGTCAGGAGCGTGAGCAGTGAGCGAATTCTCGACAGATTTAACTCAAATGTGGTTTTTGTTTCTTCTGCTAGGCATATTTGCCGGTCTGTTTGTGGTTTTTCCGTTTATTAAAAAGGAAAAGCGCGTCACGGTTGATCACGATGCGAACGCCGAGCGTATCGATATTTTTCATCAGCGTTTGGAAGAGTTAAAAGAAGAGCTTGCTAATCAGCGTATCGAAAAAGACAGTTATAATGAATCTGTGGTTGAACTCAAGCGTCGCTTATTGAACGAGTTATCGCCTGAACAATCATTGACGAGTCGTGGTGACAACCGTGTATTAGCGCTGACAGGTATTGCTTTTATGGTGCTGGTGACAGGTGTCTTTTATTACTATACGGGTAGCCACAGGCAAATAGCTAGCTGGCATGAAGCCGTTGAAAAGTTACCTGAGTATGGTGAGCGTGCAGTAATGCAATCTGGAGAGCCGCTAAATGCCAACGAGCTACAAGCATTTGCGCTGGGACTAAGAACTAAACTAGCAACCGCTGGCGACGATGCAGTTGCATGGATGTTACTTGGTCGTGTTGCAATGTCACTTAGTGACTTTGAGATGGCGATGCAGGCATTTGATAAAGCACTCGTGATGCAACCTAATAACAATAATGTTTTGGTGAATTATAGCCAAGCATTATTGATAGAGGGCTCAGAGCCAAGTATGAATCGCGCGGCCAGAATGTTGTCAAAAGTGCTCAAGAATGATCCAACGAATATTGATGCGATTAGCTTGCTGGCGTTAATTGCCTATGAACGTCAAGATTGGAAAGAGTCAAAAGCCGCTTTTGAAGTCTTGTTGTCACAATTAACCAAAGATGATCCGCGTTATGAGATGATCGCAGGGCGGATTGCTGAAATCGAGCAAAAGTTGGGTCAACAAACAGATGAACCAGTAGCTGTAAAAGCTGGTATTGTCGCTACTGTAACCATTTCAGCTGAGTTACAGAACAAGATTCCAAAGGACAGCACGTTGTTCGTTTTTGCAAAAGCGGCTGAAGGCCCAGCCATGCCATTGGCGGTCGCCAAAATTACAAACTTTAACTTGCCAATGACGGTAAACCTAGATGATAGTATGGCAATGATGCCTGAATTAACCTTGTCGAAATTTTCTCAAGTTACGGTCACCGCACGTATTTCTAATGATGGTTCAGTAATGCCTTCAGATGGAGAACTAGAGGGTGCTTCAAGCGTAATTGAACTTCAACAAGGCGAAAATCAGCTCACTGTCGAGATTAGTCGTGTCTTAACAAATACAGGGAAATAAATGCTTAAAGCTGTGCTCACAGGTTTACTTGTGCTGACCGTTGTCGGTTGTGCGCAAGTACCCGAAGAGAAAAAGGATCCACGAGATCCATTTCAATCACTTAACCGTCCACTTTATGACTTCAATATGGATGTGTTGGACGCCTATATCTTACGGCCTGTTGCTAAAGGATATGTTGCGGTGACTCCCGCTCCTGTGCGCAGTAGTGTGGTTAATTTCACCACCAACATCGCCGCGCCGACCGATGCAGTAAACGCGGCATTGCAGGGCAAGCCTGATCATATGGCAATCAATGTTGCTCGCTTTTTAGTTAATTCTACGGTCGGTATTTTTGGCTTGTTTGATGTTGCGAAAACACTTGGCCTTGAGCTTAAAGACGAAGATTTTGGCCAAACCCTTGGGGTGTGGGGCGTTGGTGATGGTGCGTATATTATGATCCCAGGTATGGGACCGACGACCGCGAGAAACTTAACGGGTGATGTAGTCGATAACTTTGTCTTGCCAGAAATTGCACTCACCACGCCACAAACAGTATTAGTGTTTGCGCTGCGTGCGGTTGAGGCAAGAGCGGCTTTGATGTCACAAGAAAAGCTGCTAAATGAGTCGCTTGATCCATACACTTTCTTAAAGGATGTATACTATCAACGTCAATTGTACGAGCTATTTGATGGCAACCCGCCAATGGAAGAAGAGCCGGATGATTTTGACGAGAACTTTTTAGAGAACCTGTAAAAATAAAGGTCGGCAATCGCCGACCTTTTCGTTATCTTTGCGAAAACTTAAAAGCGCCAGTTGAGATTTGCCCAAAGCGTCCTTCCCGGCTCATTGACTCGATCAATTTGGTCAAAGCCACTTACTGCGGCGCCTGAACGACTTAAATGCTCGGCATAGGTTTTATCGAGCACATTATCTACTCCTGCACTGAGTTGTAATGCATCGCTATATTGATAATTGGTGTTGAGTGCAAGTGTACCAAATCCAGTCGTTGCAGCGATATCCTGACCTGCAATATTCCCTTGTCCAATCGCCACTCTATGCTGGTGTTGTACTAATCTTACCAATCCGCCTAGTTGCCACTTATCGCTTAATTGGTAATTGCTTGCAATACGCAGTTGCAAAGGTGGTTGCTGAGCTAATGCGAGATTGTCAGTAAGGTTATTACCCTTTACATAGTTGATACTTCCGGTGAGTTGTAGCGCTTTGCTCGCTTGCCACATTACTTCACCCTCAAAACCGAAGGTTTCCGCGTCAATATTTCTGGTCACTTTTGACGTCATATTCATCTTTTCAAACATATTGTCGACTAATAAATAGTCGTCAATTTGGTTATAGAACACCGAGAAATTGACGTTAATGGCCTTGAACTGTTTTACCAATCCAGCATCTAATTGCAAGGTCTTTTCAGTATCGACATTAAAGGCAGAAATAGACGTTTCACTTCCTCGACTACCACCGACAACTTCCCAGTAATCGGGAAAACGCTCTGTAACGCCGAAACCGACAAAATAGCTGCTGTTTTCAGACTGTGCTTGATAACGGCTAAATCCGCTGAATAACGTATCGTCTCTTGTTTGTAGGGCGGTTGGGTTTGGTTTCATTGACATCATTGCGTTTATCATGGTGCGATGATCTTCACTCTGCCAATCATCAATGCGTAATCCGCTAACCCATTGGCTGGAGCGACCCAATTGATATTCGAACTCGGCAAATACACCGAGCTGTCTAAATTCAGCATCTATTTGGCGCGGCATCGTTTCTACCGGATTGTTGAATTGATCTCGGCTGACTCGATTGCGGTGCTCATTTGCTTGATAATCGACACCGTAGACAAAAGTATGTTGGGCATTGATTTCTGAAGTCAACGTAAGCTTTGCGCCATAAGTTTTACGGTCAGGATTGGAGGAGGTTGGTGTTTTCATCATCATGTTAGCAACAAAAGGACGTAAGCTATGATTGTCCATGATGTGGTCGACGTAGTTATAGTATGCGTTGAATGTTAACTCTTCAATCAGAGATGAAAGGGAGGATAATTTGATATTCAGGCCAATATTTTCTCGGTCGAAGAGGCTACCATCCATCATGCGGTCGGCATAGGCAACTTCACCATCGCTCACCCCGTAAGTGATAGAGTAAAAGGCGTCATCGCTTGGGGTATAGGCAAACTCTGTGTCTATATTCCAGCGCTCGTAAGCCGAGTGAACTTTGGTACCATTGCCATCTTCATAATCATCAGCATCGCTGTAATTTGCAGCGATCCGAGCGTATCCGCGTTCATTACCAGCCTTGATATCACTGTTAACACTGTGGCGGCCTTGGCTCGACAGCACCGCATTGGTAAAGCCAATCACTTCTGACTTAGCTAGGCGTTCATTTTCACGCTCAAATACCACAGTGGCAGCACTGTTGCCTGGCCCATACAACACAGTTTGTGGGCCTTTGATGACTTTTAAGGTGTCGTAGGATTGTGGCGTAATATATGCCGTTGGCGGATCCATGCGGCTACCGCAACCACCCAGCGTTTGACCATTATTGGCGATAATCGCAATTCTAGAGCCTGCCATACCGCGAAACACAGGGTCAGCGCTTGCGCCGCCTTTTTTAATTAGTGAGAACCCGGCGATTGAAGAGAGTAAATCCGCGCCATCTTGTGCTGGTAGTGGTTGGCGTACTGCTTTGGTATCCGTTGTTAGCGTAATTGGTGTTTGCATCGGTGCAATAACAACGATTTTTTCAATTTCATCGGCATGAGTTATGGGGGATAAGGAAACAATAGCAAGAGAGAGTAGGGTGCGTTTCATAAGTTCACTTTGAAGTTGTTTTGGTGAACTTATTTTATCGCTATCAGGTGCTTAGCGGGATGCGACAGATTGTCGCATCCTTTGATAGGTTACTCTATCGCTTTTATTTGAGTGTCACTCCAAACTTGCGACTTTTGATATAGCTCTGCGATATTTTGGCTGGTTACGCCAAGAGATTTTGATATGGTTTCAACACTATCCCAATCACCTTTTTCCAGAGATTCTGCAAGGTCTAGATAGATACCAAAAGCACTCGGTTTCTTCAGTAAAGTTGATTTAATTTCTTGAGATAAGGGTAACTTCGTCAATAAACTGGCCATATCGTCATCAAGAATGGCGTCCATCAGTGACATCATACCAACCAAAAATGTACTCCCAGTATCGGAGACTTTGTTGGCCTTAGTTGCTATTGCTTCCATAAAGTGTGCACGCAATAATGAGAGTGAAAGCAGTTCTTTGGGCTTTTCTGTATTAAGCTGTGAAGCAAACAATAATGAGATCAGACGCTTAAGCTCATCACTACCGAGTACAACCAAGGCTTGTTTAATCGTCGATATCTCTGCTCGGCGTTTAAATACGGCACTATTTGCATAACGAAGAAGTTTGTAGCTTAGGTTTACATCACGCTCGAAGACCTGAGTGATCCTAGCAAGGTCGGGCTCAACGCTTGAAGTCTCATAAAGCAATTCAGCCATGGCTAATTCCGAGGGGGCTAGTGCTTTGGTTTTGACCATCTCGGGTTTGGCAAAAAAGAAGCCTTGAAAATATTTGAATCCAAGCGACTTGGCGAGTTCAAACTGCTCGTAGGTTTCTACTTTTTCTGCCACTAAATCAATGTTAGGAAAATCCTGTATCGCGCCTTTAATGGCATGAATTTGGTCAAGGTTAGTCGCCAAAAAGTCGACTTTTATTTGGTCGATATAAGGAAAAAAATGGCGCCACACATTTTGGTGATGGTAATCGTCAAGCGCTAGTGTATAACCTTGCTCTTTTAGCTCTTTGACACAGGCTAAGAGCCGTTTGCCCGGTTGTACTGTTTCTAATATTTCTACAACAACTTGCTCGGGGGCGAGCATTTGTACATAACCTTTAGCAAGTGTTTCTAGGGTGAAGTTAATGTAGGCTGGCTGTTGATTGGTTAAATCATCTAGGCCAAAGGTAAACTGGCTGCCCTCAACTAACCGGCTTGTCGCTTCATCGCCGTCAATTTCGGGAAATACGTTACTTAATCCATCACGAAATAAAAGTTCGTAGCCAATCAATTCCCTTTGGACATCAAAAATTGGCTGACGAGCCGCGTAAAAGTACATAGATACTACCGTCCAAACAAAATGCTATTGGCTTTAATATAAGGTAAAAGCGCAGTCAGGTCACGCTGGGAAATTGAGTTTACAGAATATGGGTAAATACAGAGCATAGGGTGAATGATAATTAACCAGTTGAATTAGGTACAAATAAAATACTATTTTGGTCAATAGTCTCAGGTGGTTGGGTGTATGGTTTGTGCGTGTTATAGTGAGGTCTTTATGTTTTTGGCTTTTATTCAAAGTGAGTTAGAAATCGAATAATTAAGTGATAGAAAAAGCTCACATTTGGAGAAGAGCCCAACTAACAATTTAGGAGGCTAATTTGGAGATTGGTACGATAATCTCTCTCGCACTGTATTTTATTGCGATGCTGGGAATTGGGTTATATGCATATAAAAAGTCGACCAGTGATGTGTCTGGCTACATGTTGGGTGGCCGTAGTCTGCCACCAAGTGTAGCAGCTCTTTCAGCTGGTGCATCCGACATGAGTGGTTGGATCTTGATGGGTCTACCTGGCGCAATGTTCCTCTATGGTTTTAGCAGTACATGGATTGCAATTGGCCTTGTGATTGGTGCTTGGCTCAACTATTTATTGGTCGCACCGCGCCTGCGTGTTTACACAGAGTATGCAAATGATGCGATCACCATTCCTGACTATTTTGCCAATCGTTTCGAAGATAAAGGAAATGCGTTAAGAATAGTCTCTGCGTTAGTGATCATTGTTTTCTTCACGCTATATACCTCTTCTGGCGTGGTTGCCGGTGGCAAGCTGTTCGAAAGTTCATTTGGCATGAGTTATGAGAGCGGCTTATATATCACAACTAGTGTTGTTGTGCTTTATACTTTATTCGGTGGCTTTTTAGCGGTAAGTCTGACTGACTTTGTCCAAGGCTGTATCATGTTTATCGCTTTGATTTTAGTGCCTGTAGTTACCTTCTCATTACTCGATAATCCACTTTCTCAAACACTGAACGAGTTAAATCCGTCGATGTTAACTTGGGTGGGATCAGCTGGCGCAATAGGCATTATTTCTGCAATGTCTTGGGGTCTTGGATATTTTGGTCAACCCCATATTATCGTGCGCTTTATGTCTGTTCGAAGTGTTAAAGATATGCCAACAGCGCGCCGTATAGGTATGAGCTGGATGATAGTCGCAGCTCTCGGTGCCGTGGGCACTGGTTTGTTTGGTGCTGCTTATGCACATGAGCATGGGATTGTTGTAGACGATGCTGAGACCATTTTCTTGATTTTATCCCAGTTATTGTTTCACCCATTGATTGCGGGATTCTTACTTGCAGCTATTCTTGCCGCAATTATGAGTACCATTTCTTCGCAGTTGTTAGTGAGTTCGAGCTCGTTAACTGAAGACTTTTATAAGATATTCTTGAACAAAAATGCTTCGGATAAAGAACTTGTGCTTGTTGGTCGTATCAGTGTACTAGTTGTAGCGCTTGCTGCCATTTATCTTGCGTACGACAGAGATAGCTCGATTCTAGATCTTGTGAGTAATGCTTGGGCTGGTTTTGGTGCGGCATTTGGCCCGCTAGTATTGATAAGCTTATTCTGGTCTCGTATGAACTTTGCTGGAGCACTCGCCGGCATGGTATCTGGTGCGGTGACTGTGTTGGTATGGATCTACGGTCCGTTTACTTATAATGGCGAGCCGCTTAGTGCGACATTATATGAAATTGTCCCAGGATTTATTGTTGCGACAGTCGCTATCTTTGCTGTTAGCCTACTGACCAAGGAACCAAGTAAAGAGATCACTACCTTATTTAATAAAGTAGAAAACGCGCTTGATTAAAGTCGGTTGAAGCGGACAAAAAACGGAGCATTCAGCTCCGTTTTTTATTTCTCAAATATACGTATATACGGCTTAACGAGTCACTTTAAGCGTGTTCTTTCAAGTGGTTAATCACGACTTCATGGTGGTCTTTGGTTTTAAACTTATTGAACACGTGCTTGATGGTACCGTCTTGACCGACTAAGAAAGATAGGCGATGAATACCGTCATACTCTTTACCCATAAATTTCTTTAAGCCCCACACACCAAACTCATCGGCTACCGTGTGGTCTTCATCCGAAAGTAAGTCAAAGTTAAGCTCTTTTTTGTTTTCAAAGTTCTTTAACTTTTTCACAGCATCTGGACTAATGCCAACGGCTACGGTGTTTAATTCAGCCAGTTCAGTTTTGTGGTCACGCAGATTTTCAGCTTGAACGGTACAGCCTGGGGTCAATGCTTTAGGGTAAAAATAGACTAAAACTTGATGTGACTTTAATAAAGTAGCAAGCTCAACGGTCTCGTCGTTTTGGTTTTGCAGTGAGAATAATGGTGCTTTATCACCGACTTTCAAAGTATTCATAGTAAATCCTTAGCGAATGCGTCTGAATATATAGTCTACGTTTAAGGAGTGTGAAAGATCTTCGAACTGAACTTTAAAGTTATCGATATCCACATCTACAGGAATATTAAACTCGAGCTCGCAGCGCATATGTAGCTCGTCTTCTTGCTCAAAGGTATCTGACTTCAGTGAACAAATATTCACCCCTTGCGCTGCGAAATAGCGTGTTACTTTACTTAACGTACCAGGAGTATCTAACCCTTCATATTCCAAAGTATAACCTGCACTGTATTCGCCTTGTTGATGGCTTGCGGTGCGTTTCATCATCGTTAAAAGGCCAAGCTCCATCCCTTTGGCAGGTAAAGTGTGCTCGACACGACTGATAGACGCCATGTCACCGGCAAGTAGCATGATAAAGGTAAACTCATTGCCCAATATTGCAATTCGACTGTCAATAATATTACAGTTGCAGTCACTCACAAGCTGTGTCAATTCGCCAACAATACCAGATCTGTCTTCTCCAATGGCGGTTAAGACAAGTTGATGGTTTGCATGCATGGTCATTTTGGAACCTCTGATTTCACGTAATGCGTTCAAGGTTAATAATTAACGCGAAATACTACCATATCTGAGTTTTAGCGCTAGCGCGTTGTAATAAAAAATAGAATTGTGCTTGCTGGACATGGTTGCTTGTTTTTCTAATGTATGACAAGTAACATAGGGCAAAATTTTGGCTATGAAATACGTGTTCCCAATATATTTGATGGGACATTCGATGTCATAGCACTAACAATTCAGAGATTGTCAATTTTTGGCAACTTTGTGTGAACCAATTCGGCAATCCTAAATCATAACTTTGATTCGAATAATAATAGGGTTTGCTAAGGAGTAAATGAGTGCAGTATTGGATCCCAAAATCACTGGTTCTTGGAATTGCCGTGAGTCTAAGCGGCTGTAGTATTTTCACAAATGATGCACATCATGAAAGAAATTATCGTGCAAATGCTCCGGTGAAAGCCCCTGAAGGCTTGTCTCAACCTTACCGAGATCCTGAGTTTGCCATGCCAGTTGGTCAATATGAGAACACGGCCGAGCCGGTAAGTTATCGTGCACCGCAGCAAGTATTGACGGTTGCGCAAGGTAGTTGGGTCGAGCAGGGTGAAGACGCCGCAAGGATTTATTTTGATAAAAATGATGGGATAGAGGATTTACCAGCATTTATTTGGCGCGCCGTGGACGGCGTCGTCGCAATGCATAACGCTGGGTTTGAAAGTGATAACAAGGCACAAGGGACAGTGACGACAACTTGGTATTCACTGATCCAACCAAAAGACGGCTGGTTTTGGGAAGAAAGTGTAGAGCCGTCTAAGCAAAAATTTAAATTTACCCTTGAACAGAAAGAGCACCAGCGTACCGCATCAATTCGTGCAGAGTTGATAGATTATCAAGGCGATGACGAGTTAACTGCGCTTCAAAAGAACCACTTAGAGGTACGAGCGCTTAATGAAGTTGTGACCGAATTTGACTATCAATATCGTTTACTACAAGTTGAAATGCGTAAGCGCCAAGGTGTACTGGCACTTGAACTTGGGTTTGACAAGAATGGTGATTCGGCGCTGCTGACTGAAAAAGGTCAAGAAGCGGTACTTGATCGCTTCTCTAACTTCCTAGAAAGAAGTAACTTTACGGTTGTTCGTGTCGATAGGGAAAAGCAGGAAGTTTTGGTTCGTTACGAAGCGCCTGAAAGCAGTGTTTGGGATTCTATTTGGGGTGAAGAAGCGGTTGTATTACCGATTGATAATGGTGATTACACGATAAAGATCGCTCAAGCGCAGGACACGCGTACTTCCATTACCTGGAAGGATAGCGAGGGGAATGTACTTGATGCAAACACCATGAATAACCTGCATCAAGCCTTGATCACTTTGCTAAGGCAAAAAGGTCTAACGATTTAATAAATATAATAATTTAAAAACGAAAAGAGCTTCGGCTCTTTTCTTTGTTTTTGTGGAAGTAAAAAATGACAGAGAGCACTATGACACCACGCTCCACTTTACAAACGTGGTTTGCGTTTATCGTACCGTCATTGATTGGTATTTTTTTGTTTATGACGCCAGTAGCGGTCGGGGAGGCAATGACTATCCCGATTGCAGTGATGGCAAAATGGTTGCAAGCGCAACTAGCCCCTTTTATGAAAGACATGATCGTTGCAATAGTATGTATTACTGGGATCATGAGTCTGGTGGTTAAACTCCTAAGACCCCAAGCGCTATTAAAAATAACCATAATAAGACACCTATTCGATGTAAGCTGGATTTGGTTAATAACCCGACTAGTTGGTATGGTGTTTATTGTGCTTACCTTCAATGGTGTTGGTCCAGAAGCGATCCATTCGGAAAATACAGGGGCGTTAGTGCTCAATGATCTTTTGCCCGTGCTATTTTGTGTATTCATTTTAGCCGGACTATTGCTGCCACTCCTGCTTAACTTTGGCTTGCTTGAGATGGTTGGTACGCTTCTGACCAAAGTGATGCGCCCTTTATTCGGGGTGCCAGGACGTAGTGCAGTAAACTGTGTTGCATCTTGGCTTGGTGATGGCAGTGTCGGTATTTTGATGACCGCTCGCCAATACGAAGATAAGCATTACACACAACGAGAAGCGGCAATCATTGGTACTACATTCTCTGCGGTTTCAATCACTTTTTGCTTAGTCGTTATTGGCCAAGTCAAACTTGAACACCTGTTTGCTCCATTTTATCTTACCGTATGCGCAGCTGGCTTTGTTGCCGCGATTATTGTGCCGCGTTTACCACCGCTCAGATTTAAAAAAGATATTTATGTTGATGGTAGTGATCATAATGAAGATTCTGAAGCTGTGCCTAAAGGGAAGGGGTTGTTTAGCCACTCCCTAGATATAGCGCTTACCAAGGCTAAAACGGCTCCAGGGGTGAAAGGAACACTAGAAGAAGGCCTGCACAACGCATTAGATATGGTGTTTGCTGTGTTACCTGTAGTGATGGCTGTAGGTACTTTTGCGTTGATTATTGCTGAGCATACGCCAGTATTTCAATATTTAGGCACACCTTTCGTTCCTTACCTCGAGCTACTCAATGTGGCAGAGGCAGAAAAGGCCGCGCAGACAATAGTTGTCGGCTTTGCGGATATGTTTATTCCGTCAATTCTTGCCGCAGGTTCCATTGAAAGCGATACCACCCGATTTATCGTTGCTGCCATGAGCGTAACTCAGCTTATTTATATGTCAGAAGTTGGCGCGTTGCTGCTTGGCAGCAAAATCCCGGTGAACTTATGGGAGCTATTCCTAATCTTTATCTTGAGAACACTTGTTACTCTGCCTGTCATCGTCTTCATGGCCAAGTGGTTAGTTGGCTAAAACAGGACACTCAGTAACAGAGTATACTGATAACCCACAATATTTACCCGCCTAAATATTGTGGGTCAGTTGACTAACTTCATACAGATATTCATTATTCTATTTCTCCCCATAACCAATTGGTACTAAAAATAAGCTATTAAATTCCCTCCTCGAGCAATCATCGCTAAAGCTATAGCCTAAGGCACGGGGCCTAAATTGGTATAACTTAAGTTTCAGCCAATGCTTGTATTTTTAATAGGCAATTTTATAAAGAATAGTAAGTATACGAGTTTAGGTTAGTTATAAAATAATGGATTTCAAAATACGGAGGTCACTTTTGATCTAGCCATATCTGAGGTTTTAGGGGGAGCAGAAAATATAGTCATCAGTGTATTAGGCTTTTGAAGCGTAAAAAAGCCCCATTCTAAATGAGGCTTGAGAAAAATTAGTGTTTGACAGGAAAATTATCTAGATGTGTATAAAGTACCTAACACTTCAATTCTAGCTTCAACTACCTTTCCTGATTGCTTCAGTTCAGCAAGTTTACCTAGTAAATCTTGGTTGCTGTTTACACTAACAACAGCAATTCGGCCACCGTCATACGTATTTTCAACAGCAACGCCGTACTCACTTGCTAATTCGCGTGCAGACGCATTGTCTTTCATAAGCAGGTTGATGTTACCAGATACTGGAGCAATCTCACCATTGAATATATTTTTAACTAAAGAGCCTTTAGTAAATAACTGGCTGATAGACGTCGACTTGACTAGCGCTTTTTCACCTTTTTGGCTAATTACAGCACTAGGATCTGCAATGGCTAACGGAACTAATGCATAGTCAGACATAATCTTATAAGCACCAAAATCAGGCTTTTCAAAATTTGCCACTTTGTTTGCTTTCTCCAGTTTAGGAGTCAAGTTGTCTCGAGCCTCTGCTTGAGTTAAGAATAGTGAAGTTGTAATTAATGCCGCGATTTTTAACTTGTTCATAGTATACACTCCAATTACTCAGCAGATTGATGGCCAAAGATACGTACAGCTGCACCCATCAGTTTTGATGGCGTTGAATTGTTTACGTATCCATCGTAGACAATATCACCTGTGCTAGTCGTCGCAAACGACTTGTTTGACACGTCGAACAAGCGAATTGTCCACTCTCCTTTAGCTGACTCACCATAGAAGCTGTTTGATAAAAATACGCCATTTTTTAGGATATAGCCAACCTGGAAGCCTGCACCGCTAAAATCATATGCAGGGCGTATCAGTGCTTGTCTAGATGATAATAAAACGCTTCTCGTACCGCTCGGAGAGATAACTTCAATTGCCAAGTCAGAACCAGCAGTAGATTGTATAACAGCTTCATCATTTTGAATTCCCATACCAAACTCATCGTTAAATACATCCAGTTTGAATTGGATAGCTTCAACGTTGATGTCCTCTGAGACAGTCACTTTGTAAGTGGCACCAACTTCACTGTTATCAGGGATTGCCATCTCTAGAGAATCTTGACCCATTACGGAGCCTTGGCCAATCCAATCTGTAATAACTTCTTCACCAAGTTTAGTTGAGTAAGACTTGGCCATTTTAACTGCTGCACCGGCATCTACACGGCCAAAACCATAAAGGTTATTATGGCTATAGCCAGCTGCGTTTTCTACCCAGCCATCATGCGCGATAAATTCACCAGCGCCTACTGGCACCGTTACTGGCGCATTTTCGGCGTCATTTTTGGTGCTTGTTGACACAATGATATGACGTACATCTCTCCAAGTCAGCTCACTGTTCGCTGATAGGATCAGAGAGATCACGCCTGAAGCGTTTGGTGCTGCAGAAGAGGTTCCATTCATGGTTGAACGGTAATTACAGTTAGGGTTTTCTGGATGTCCAGGGTAATCGAATGGGTATTGGCTTGCAGCGAACTCCTCTCCATAAGCTCCTGTCCAACTGGCGATTGCGCGACCAGTATAACCAGAACTACCACTTAAACATGTCATTGGATCAGTCGTAACCATTGCAGGAGCCCAACGGCCATATTCCCCAGCAGGAGCTGCTGCTAACAGGTTTGCCCCAGCGCTTGAGTAACTAGTATGTTTACCATTTGAGTTAACGGCACCAATAGAGAAATAGTAAGGGTGCCCTTGGCTACTTTCACTGTTGCTATTGTAGCAGGTTAATCCTAAGTCATTTGCACCATTGTCATCACAAAATGAGCCTTCTAAGTCTTCACTTACAAAACTATTACCACTTGATTTTACGTTAGTAGCACCTTTGCCTGAACGAAGCTTCCTGTTTGGATAAGATTCAATTGCTTCATCAAGTTCCGAATAACTAAATTGAACAGGGTAGGTAAGGCCATAGCTGCGGTTGAATACAGAAATAGACTCACTTTCTGTTATCCCAGAGCCAGGAAAGCCATGAACTAAAAGATCTTGCTTTGGTGTCTTGTCACCGCTAGCCAGTAAATTCATTCCGATAAGACCAGTATCAGGCGAAACACCACGGCCGCCTAGGCCGTTCCAGCCTTTAGATGCAATCAGACCTGCAACACTAGTCCCGTGGTCACCATTAGTCGCTGTGCTCGTAGGGTCAGTTTTATCAAGCGCATTGTCAAGTAGGTTAAGAGAGCGATTTGGCAAAACGTTAGGAGCCAAATCTTCATGTCTAATTTCTAGGCCTGAGTCAACGACAACGGCTGTCACACCTTCGCCCGTTACACCCTGGGCAAATGCTGCTGGTACATTCATATCTTCACCAGCGACTAAGATGTTTGATTCTGCATCCGCAAATTCACTATTCCAGTACTCAATCGCTTGTTCTTCAGTCATAATGCCACGACCGACGTAAAGGTCGACCAAGCCTTTTTTCATCGCATCACTCAGTGCGTAAGCCTTTTGACCCGTATTATTTAGGTGCCATTGCTGGTAAGCAAGAGGGTCAGTTAGTGATGCTGGGATCTCAATACTACCGTTGGCTGACTTTCCTTTTGCAGTAACAGTGTACTTAATAGTTGCCGCTTCGCCAGATATTGGCAAGTAATCAAAAGCGGTTAGACTTTTTAGCGTTAAAATACCATGAGGAAAAGTGTAAACATTATCTACAGGCGAAATCTCTGTCTCACCGTCAAATATTGTAATTGATAGATTGTCACTATCTGCGTCGGAGGCTTGAATTGAGCCCGAAATGGTCTGCCAATGTTTTACATTTTCTAGCTGGGTAACACCAGCCTGAGGTGCATGATCTAGCTCTTGAGCTGAACTATTATTGTTGTTATCGCTTCCACCACAAGCTGATAGTGCTACTACTATCGCTGCGGATAAAGCGGTGTATTTGAATTTATTGTTATTCATATTATTTACCTTTGTACACTTTGCAGTAACGAATGTACTCAAGTAAATTAATGTTAGCAATTATATAATTTTAAGTTTTGTAAACAAAGTGTAATCAGAGGTGTTTTTTTATCATTTAATTCAATTGGTTATCTTCTTTGAAAACAAATGTAAACAGTAACAAGAGATGAAAAAATTAACCAGAAAGGACTCCTTTCCTTTGCCTAGTAGCGTTATTAGCCGTATTCTTTTATAAGTTATTTATATCTTTTTTAACTTGATAACCTTCATCGGTAACAATTTGCTCCAGTGTTGCCACTCTTGCTTTTAATGCAGTAATCTCTGAGTGTAGCTCATCATGCACCTTTGTTCTTTGTGCGTCTATTTTTTTAAATTCCAAGCGGCGTTTATAGATTTCGCTAATTATTCCTCCACCAACACTAATAAGTACAATCAAAAAAACCATTGTAGTGCCTGACATAGCCAATTTACTCCTTTTTGTTGATAAGTAATATCATGACGAATTCATTGTAGTGACGATAAAAAATGGCATCATAATTTACCATCATGATGCCATTAAGTCATCTGTAAAGTGAACTGACAATTGTCAACTAGCACTCAATAATGTTTACCGCCAATCCACCGCGCGCGGTTTCCTTGTATTTAGTTTTCATATCGTTACCGGTATCAAGCATCGTTTTAATCACTTTATCTAGTGATACTTTTTGATCGCCCGTTCCGCGCAAAGCAAGACGAGAAGCATTAATGGCTTTAATAGAACCCATTGCATTGCGCTCAATACACGGAACTTGCACAAGCCCACCGACAGGATCGCAGGTTAGGCCTAGATTATGCTCCATACCAATCTCAGCGGCGTTCTCAACGTGTACTACGTTACCACCCATGATTTCGGTAAGAGCGCCAGCAGCCATTGAACACGCAACACCTACTTCACCTTGGCATCCAACTTCAGCGCCAGATATAGAGGCATTCTTCTTATATAAGATCCCAATCGCCGCTGCGGTAAGTAGATAACGTGTGGCAATCTCTATATCCACTTCTTTGATAAAAGTGTGATAGTACATTAACACCGCTGGAAGAATACCGGCTGCACCATTGGTTGGTGCGGTTACTACGCGGCCGCCCGCTGCATTTTCTTCATTAACTGCAAGTGCAAACAAATCCACCCAATCCATTGCGCGCAGTGGATCTTGGTGCGTTTCTACACTGAGTTTTAAATACAGGCTAGGTGCACGACGACGAACCTTTAAACCGCCCGGTAAAATACCTTCGGTTTTCATACCACGTTCAATACAAGCTTTCATTACCTGCCAAATGTGGAATAGCGTTTCTTTGATTTCAGATTCTTTACGTAATGTTTTCTCGTTGGCCATCATTAACGAAGACACACTAAGCCCAGACTCTTTACACATTTCCAGTAGCTCGGCGGCTGAATTGAATGGGTAAGGTGCCGGGTTTTCTGTTCTGATATCTAGCGCAGCTTGCTTTTCAGCTTCAAAATTCTGATCGGTAACGATAAAGCCACCACCAATCGAATAGTAAATTTGGCTATGAGCAAGCTCTTCGCCTCTATATGCTTTAATTTCCATTGCATTGGAGTGCTTAGGCAGCGTTTTTCGACGGTGAAAAACAATCGCGCCTTGCTTAGGAAATTTTACTTTATGTTGCTTGTCGAGATAGATAACCTGTTCATTTTCGATGGTTTCTAAGATCTCTGGTACTAGATCTGCATCTATGGTCTCAGGGTCGTAACCCGCAAGTCCCAAAATAACAGCCTTACCAGAGCCGTGGCCGATACCTGTTTGGCCTAAAGAACCGAACAGTTCCACTTTCACCGAAGTGATATCATCAACGATGCCTTGTGCCTGAAGGTCTTGTACGAATAACCTAGAAGCACGCATTGGTCCCACTGTATGAGAGGAAGAAGGGCCAATACCGATACTAAACATATCGAATGCACTGATCATAAATTTTACTCACATTGCCTTTAAAACGGACGCCATCATAACGTGTCTACTTAGGGAAGTAACCCATAATCGGCAAAAGTATATGCCAGCTTTGCAGTAAGCATGATAGAAAGGTCTCTAATCTGCAAGGTGGAGGGGGATTTTAAAAAAGGTCTTACCAGTTAAGAGCTAAAATAGGGCGGTGAACTGTTTGACGATTTTTGCCGTTGCGCCCCACAGTAAGCCATGTGGTGTCATAAATCCGTCGAGTGAAACGGGTTTGCCTTTATTGGTAAAATGGAAGGTTCGCCAATTCTTGGCCATGCTTAATTGGTTTAATGGCACCGTAAATGTGTGTTGCACTTCGTCGCTTTGATTCACCCAAGTCGCATCTTGTTGTACAGAAGCAACAACGGGGGTGATTTGGTAGCCGGTGAGCGTTTGCATAAACGGCAATATGCCCAGTACTTGAGACTCAGAGATTGTCAGACCTATCTCTTCTTCGGTTTCGCGCAGTGCTGTGTTGATGATATTGCTATCTTGTTGTTCGACTTTGCCGCCAGGAAAGCAAATTTGACTCGGGTGGCTCGGCAATTCGCTGCTGCGTTTGCAAAACAACAGGTGGGCTCGAGCGTTTACATCAACAATAGGAATAAGCACCGCACTTTGCTTGAGAGTATGCAGTGTGGTTGGTGTTTGCGCCATGATGGGCGCCAACATAAATTGCGATATAACCTGATCAATCTTCATTTAATACTGGGAGGATTTTATTCACTTTGTGGTAAGTCTCTTCAAATTCCAACTGTACTTGAGAGTCTCTGACTATACCACCACCTGCCCAGCAATGTATCTTATTTTGATGACAAACTAGGGTTCTGATAGTGATAGAGGTATCCATATTACCACAGGCGCTAAGGTAGCCGATTGAGCCGCAATAAACGCTGCGTCTGTGCGGCTCTAGCTCTTCGATGATCTCCATGGCGCGGATCTTAGGTGCACCTGTTATGGAGCCACCGGGGAAGGCGGCTTCGAGTTGATCAACTGCACATTTACCTTCGGCTAGTTTAGACGTTACCGTACTGACTAGATGGTGAACCGCAGGAAAACTTTCGATTGCAAAGAGTGATGGAACCGCAACGGAACCCGGCTTGGCCACTTTACCCAAGTCGTTACGCAGTAGGTCAACTATCATGACATTCTCAGCTCGATCTTTGCTGCTGTTCCTCAGTTTTTCAGCTTGCGCTTTATCGGCGTCAGTATTTGGTAATCTTGGCAAGGTGCCTTTGATCGGCTTAGTTTCTACAATATTGTTTTTAACTTGGATGAAGCGCTCTGGTGACACAGAAACAATAGCACTATTGCCTAAGTTAAAAAATGCTGAGAAAGGCGCTTGGTTGTGGTTTCGAAGCTTTTTATACGCGAGCCACGGAGTTCCTTCAAAGTTAGCACTGAATCGCTGTGCTAGGTTTATTTGATAACAGTCGCCACTTAACAAATAAGATTGAATGCGCTCAAAGTTTTGCTCGTATTGTGCTCTAGTCATGTTTGACTGCCACTGTGACGTCAGCCTAAATGGCTCGAACGCTGAGGTGTCCTCGAGCCGCTGCAAATACATCTCTAGCCTTTGTGTATTAGGTTGCGACACATAAAACCAAGCTTTGTGTACTTTGTCATAAATTAACGCGTCTGGATACAAACCAACACAGGCGTCGGGTAGCTTAATATCATGTTCCGCACAATGTGGTATGTGTTCAATATAACGGCCGAGATCATAGCCAAAATAACCAAGCCAACCGCCGTTAAAAGGTAAATCATAAGGAGCACTGCAATTACTATACTGGGTAAGCTTATCTTTCATCACAGTGAATATAGATTCACTCTGCAGCTTGCCGTCTAAAAATACATTTCCGTCTTTAGCTTCAAGTAAATTAATTGGTGCAATCGCAATGATATCGTAGCGGCTATTGATGTGATCAGAATCGCTTGAATCTAACAGGATAGCCTGAGATTCGTTTGCAAAGTGTTCAAATAATTCTAGTGCATTGTGCCTAATGTCTAATTTCGTACAGTTTATTCGCTCGTTTATCATTTACTTGACCTGCAAAGCTAGCCCCAAACGGGCGGGGAGGTTATCATAGTTACCTGCTATTCCATAGTTTAAGGTATTGAAATTGACTTTCTGACGCTGAATAACAACAATTGCCAGCGAAAGTTTCAATACCAAAAAATACCGTCGAAAATTGAGGAACCGTCATGAGTACAATCCGTCAGCAAGACTTTATTGATAGCATTGAAGATGCGCTTCAATATATCTCATTTTACCACCCACTTGATTTTGTCCAAGCATTAGAAAAAGCCTACGAAAAAGAAGAAAGTAAGGCCGCGAAAGATGCAATTGCACAGATCTTAATTAACTCACGGATGTCAGCAGAAGGTAAGCGCCCGCTGTGTCAAGACACTGGGATAGTAACCTGCTTTGTTAAAGTCGGTATGGACGTTAAGTGGGATAAAACTGACTTGACGGTACAACAAATGGTAGATGAGGGAACTCGTCGTGCCTATATGAACCCAGATAACCCGCTACGTGCATCAATCGTTGCCGATCCAGCAGGTAGCCGTAAAAACACCAAAGACAATACGCCTTCGGTAGTACACATTGACTTAGTACCAGGTGCTGAAGTTGAAGTGATGATTGCAGCGAAGGGGGGCGGCTCTGAAAACAAAACTAAAATGGTGATGCTAAATCCATCAGATGATGTTGCAGAGTGGGTAGAAAAAACATTACCGACAATGGGGGCTGGTTGGTGTCCTCCGGGCATGCTAGGTATAGGTATCGGTGGTACAGCAGAGAAAGCGGCTGTACTGGCAAAAGAATCCTTAATGGATCCGGTTGATATCCATGAGCTGATGGAACGCGGTGCCGAAACTGCAGAAGAAAAACTGCGTCTAGAAATTTTTGAACGTGCAAATAAGCTAGGCATTGGCGCACAAGGCCTTGGTGGTTTAACAACCGTTGTTGACGTTAAAATCAAAACAGCACCAACACACGCAGCGTCTAAGCCAGTGGTAATGATCCCTAACTGTGCCGCTACACGCCACGTACATTTCACACTAGATGGTTCAGGTCCTGCAGATCTAAAAGCACCAAAGCTCGAAGATTGGCCAGAAGTGACTTGGGAAGTAGGTGAAGATACGCGTCGTGTCAATTTAGATACTTTGACCAAAGCAGATATCCAAGAATGGAAAATGGGTGAAACTGTCCTGCTTTCTGGCAAGATCTTAACGGGTCGAGATGCAGCGCATAAACGTCTGCAAGAAATGATGAATTCTGGTCAAGGCTTGCCAGAAGGTGTCGATTTCACTAATAAGTTCATCTATTACGTGGGTCCTGTGGATGCTGTTGGCGATGAAGTCGTGGGACCTGCAGGTCCTACCACATCTACACGTATGGATAAGTTTACTGATCTAATGTTAGAGAAAACGGGTCTTATCGGCATGATCGGTAAAGCCGAGCGCGGTCCAGCAACTGTCGAGTCAATCAAACAGAATAAAGCCGTATACCTTATGGCTGTAGGTGGCGCTGCATACTTAGTGGCTAAGGCAATTAAGAAATCTCGTGTTGTGGCGTTTGAAGACTTAGGTATGGAAGCTATTTATGAATTTGAAGTAGAAGACATGCCGGTGACGGTTGCCGTTGATAGCAATGGTGAGAATGCGCATACCCAAGGCCCTGCAATTTGGAAAGCACGAATTGAAGAGTTAGATAGCAAACTTAGTTGATCAGTTTTGCGTTAGTGGAGAGCATATAGGTACTTTCCACTTAAATATTTGTCTTCGGTGTTAAAGTGACGATCCGAAGCATTATTGAGGAGGCTAGCAGCCTCCTTTTTTGTACTGATATGTTTACAATGCTTACTAGCCTTCCGTTTACGTAAACAGTAACTTCAGAAAAGCTCAATAAGTTAAATTAAAATTCCTTTAAGGTTTTTATTTTTGGTTTGTTTTTCCTTTCTTTTCTTTTCTTTTGAATTAAATATTTGTATTTGCTTTGAATTGGGTTTATATCATCTCAATTTGTGGAATGGTGCTAGAGTTAGTGATAGAGTCTTGCCAATTTCAGCGCTATTTGCCCTTAGTGTGGTATTGAACGCAAAGTCACACCTAAGAGCTTACCCGTATGGGATAGATAATTTTTGGAGAAGAAGAAAGTGGCTGTATTTAACCAAGTTGAATTTGATAACCATGAACAAGTCGTATTCTGTTCAGACGAAGCATCAGGCCTTAAAGCTATTATCGCGGTACATAACACTAAGCTAGGTCCAGCTGTAGGTGGCTGTCGTCTATGGAATTATGCCTCTGATGAAGACGCAGTATATGATGTACTGCGTCTGTCTAAAGGGATGACATATAAGAATGCGGTTGCACGTTTACCATTTGGTGGTGGCAAATCTGTCATTATTGGCGATGCTAAGACTATCAAGTCAGAAGCGCTATTCAGAGCATTTGGTAAACACCTAGACCGCCTAGGTGGTAGTTACTATTCAGCTGAAGATGTAAACATCACAACCGGTGATGTAATGGTAATGCATAAAGAAACTAACTACGTAATGGGCCTCGAAGGTAAAAGCGGTAACCCTTCTCCATATACTGCGTTAGGCACATTCCTTGGAATTAAAGCAGCTTACCAACACAAGTATGGTCATCAAGATTTGGCTGGTATCAAAGTTGCCGTGCAGGGCTTGGGTGCAGTTGCTTACACTTTATGTAAGCACCTCCATGAAGCGGGTGCAGAGCTATTTGTTACTGATATCAACGAAGAGTCAGTACAAAGAGTGGTCAATGATTTCAATGCTACTGCTGTTGGTATTGATGAAATCTATGATCTAGATGTTGATGTATATGCGCCGTGTGCACTAGGTGCTACGGTAAATGACGATACTATTCCACGTATCAAAGCCACAATTATTGCAGGATGTGCAAACAACCAGCTTGCAGAGTCTCGTCATGGTGAGATCATTCGTGAAAAAGGTGTTCTTTATGCGCCAGATTACGTGATCAACGCTGGTGGAATCATCAATGTTTACTATGAAACAAAACCTGAAGGTTATGATGAGGCTGCAGCGACTAAACACGTAGAAGGCATCTACGACACGCTAACTGAAATCTTTAAGCGTTCTGAAGATGAGAAAGTTTCAACGCATATTATTGCTGATAAATTAGCTCAAGAGATTATTGAAAACGGTCTATAATAAAAACGCCGTTTAATTACCAGAGAGGGGCATGAGCCCCTTTTTTTGTATGAAAAAGAAATTATCTCTTGATACTTGGCCCCGCCAAGAACATTTTTCCTTCTTCAATGATTTTACCCAGCCATATTTTACAGTCACCGTCAGCTTACAAATGGAAAGAGTTTATGAAATGAGTAAGCGTAATACAGTGCCGTTTTCTCTTAGCTGCCTGTATGCACTGCAGTTGGCTTTGCAAAGCTATGCGCCCATTCGTTACCGAATCGAAGCGGGGACAGTAGTCGAATATGATGTGGTAGAAATTAGCAGTGTTTTTCTGCGGAAGGATGAAACCTTCAGATTTGTAAGGCTTGCCCCTGAAACCGATTTCAAGCGCTTTATTAGTGCCAATTTGCATAGTAAAACTGAGCAATTAAATGGGCCGCTTGTCAGCGAGCAATTTTTAACGGAAAGTCAGGTGCCAAATTGCGTTCATGTATCTATACTTCCATGGCTATCTTTTTCCAGTTTTGGTCATGCAAGGCACAGTAGAGATGACTTCGGTATCCCAAAATTTGTGTTCGGAAAATACAATAAAGCAGATGGTACGATGCCATTTTGTATCGAAGTCCACCACGCCTTAATGGATGGCCTACACGTCGCTGAATTCGTTCAAATTCTACAGGAAAAAATAGATCAAGCGATTTGGGACAGATAAACAAATTTTGCGTTAGTTCGCAGAAGATGAAATAATTTGCGTTCTGTGCAATGAGTAATTTTGACTATACTACTGTTTTTATAGATTATTCATAAGTTCTATTTGGAATATCTATTCAATTTATTGGAATAAATCCGATGTAAAATATTGTAAACAGCGTATGCAAAAGGTTGGTTTTGCGAGGGTTGTGTATATTTTGCTGTGTTTTTGATGTTAATTTTTTGTTTTGTATATAATTATTACTTATTTATAGACAAAAAATGTTTTCACAGTGAAGTTGACACATCGTGTTGCATTTAGCATTATTGGACAGTTGATATCTGTCAAATGATATCAGGGTTGCTCTTACGTTGGTGAGAGCGCGAAAATTATAAAAGTAACATTACTTAATTGGTTGGGAACTATGTCTGTTAAAATCAGAAAGAGCCTTGTAGCTACGGCGCTTTTAGGCGCGACAGCTTTTGCAAGCAGCAATGTGATTGCAGATCCTTTGAATGACATACAAAAAGTAGGTCAACAAACTCAAACGGCTGCTAAAAAGTCTCAAGAAAAGATTGATAACCTTTACGGTCAGTCTCAAGAAATGATCGCGGAATACCGTGGTCTAGTTGAAGAAGCAGAACTGCTTAAAGTGTATAACGATCACGTTGCACGTCTTGTAGCGGATCAAAATGCAAGTATTGAGTCTCTTGAGCGTCAAATTGGTACTATTGACAAGACAAAACAGGACGTTGTGCCTTTGATGTATCGCATGATCGATACGCTTGAGCAATTCATCAAAGCGGACGTTCCGTTTAATCAAGAAACACGTCTAGATCGCGTTGAGAAACTTCGCAGCATCATGACTAACTCATCTGTAACTACTTCTGAGAAGTTCCGTCAAGTGCTTGAAGCTTACACGATTGAAACTGACTACAGTGCAACAATGATTGCGAGCCAAGGTTCTCTTGAACAAAACGGCAAAAACATCAATGTTGACTTCGCACGCCTTGGCCGTATCGCATACGTAGCTCAGTCGTTCGACCAAAAACATGCTTGGGTTTGGAACAACAACACTAAGCAGTGGGATCAACTTGGCGAAGAATATCTTAAGCCAGTTAAGAGCATGATCCGTATTGCACGTAAGCAAGCGGCTCCTGAACTTGTAAACCTACCTATCTTTGGCGCGGAGTAATTAATGATGAAGAAACTATTTAAAGGTTTTGCAGTTGCTGCAGCGTTAACAGTTTCTGCTGGTGCCGCGCTAAATGCACACGCAAACACTGAAGCCTTAGACAAAATCCTAGAACAGGTTAAACAAAACCGTATCTCTGAAGGCAAAATCAACAAACAACGTGAGCAAGAGTTTTTAAACGACCGTGCTGACAAACAAGCATTGTTGAACAAAGCGAAGCGTGAATTGGCTGCTGAGAAAGCACGTGGTGAGCGTTTAAATGAACAATTCAAGCAAAATGAAATCACACTTGCTGAAAAAGAAGTTGAGCTTGAAAATGCCAAAGGTACACTCGGTGAAATGTTCGGTGTTGTACGTCGTTCAGCTGCTGATGCCATCGGTTCAATCGAAGCTTCACTTGTAAGTGCTGAAAAGCCAGGACGTGCTGAAGTTCTTCGTTCACTAGCTGAAGCGAAAGAGCTGCCAACTACTCGTGAACTTGAAGACCTTTGGATTGCTTTCCAAACTGAAATGACTGAATCAGCTAAAGTAACTAAGTTTGAAGCTGAAGTTGCTGAGCTAAACGGTGACGTAAACGTTAAAGAAGTAACACGTGTTGGTAACTTCAACCTAGTCACTAAAGACGGCTACGTTATTTACGATCCTGAGAACAAGCAAATTGTTCCTCTTGGTAAGCAGCCAAGCGGTGAACTAGGTGGTGTTGAGCGTCTAATCGGTGCATCTGCTGATAAGTTTGTTATGTTTGCAGTTGACCCAACTCGTGGTTCATTATTACGACTTAATACTCAACGTGCAACGATGGAAGAGCGCTGGCACCAAGGTGACACGGTTGGTTACATCATTACAGCACTACTTATCTTAGGTGCATTGATTGCAATCGTTCGTATGCTAGACCTATTCATTGTTAGTGGTAAAATCAAAGCGCAAATTAAAAATGCAAATAACCCTAACACTAACAACCCACTTGGTCGTATCTTGAAAGTATATCACGACAACAAAGACCAAGACGTTGAAAACCTAGAGCTTAAGCTTGATGAAGCTATCCTACGTGAAACTCCGCGTATCGAGATGGGCGTAAACATCATCAAGATCCTAGCGGCCATCGCGCCACTACTAGGTCTACTAGGTACGGTTGTTGGTATGATCATGACATTCGAATCAATCACACTACATGGTACTGGTGATCCGAAGATCATGGCAGGTAACATCTCTCTAGCGCTAGTAACAACAGCACTAGGTCTTATTGCAGCTCTACCTCTGATTCTACTTCATGCTGTTGTACATGGTCGTAGTAAAGCGGTTCTACACATCCTAGATGAGCAAAGCGCAGGTATTGTTGCTACTCACGCGGAGAAGGAGAAAGCCTAATGTTAGTCCTGATGGAGATATGGGAATCTATCAGGGATTTTGTTGCTACAGGCGGCGATGTATTGTACGTGGTCGCAATGGCACTCTTTCTAATGTGGGTTTTAATGATTGAGCGCTATTGGTTCCTACTCGGCGAATTTCCTAAAATGCATAAGGAAATCGTCGCTAAGTGGGACGCCCGGCAAGATACTACGTCTTGGTACGCACACAGAATCCGCGATGCTTGGATTTCTGAAGTGTCTGAAAAATTAGATGAGCGCATGTTGATTATCAAAACATTGGTTGCAATGTGTCCATTAATCGGTCTTTTAGGTACAGTGACAGGTATGATCACCGTATTTGAAACAATGGCTACTCAAGGTACGGGTAACGCGCGATTAATGGCTTCAGGCATTTCAATGGCTACGGTACCAACAATGGCTGGAATGGTTGCGGCACTATCAGGTGTTTTCTTTAGCACGCGTCTAGAAGCACGTGCGAAAATGGCTAAAGAGAAGCTAGTTGATAGCTTGCCTCATCACTAGAGAGAGATTGAACTATGGCACGTAAACAACGTTTTCGTGAAGAGGAAGATGCAGCAGTAGATATGACGCCGATGCTAGACATCGTATTCATTATGCTTATCTTCTTCATCGTAACCACTTCTTTTGTTAAAGAAGCTGGTATTGAGGTTAACAAGCCAAAAGCGGCACAAGCACAAAAAACCAAAAACGCGAACATCTTTATCGCAATCCGTGAAAACGGTGAGATTTGGATGGATAAGCGCCAGGTTGATGTTGAGCGTGTAAGTGCAAACCTTGAAAGTCTAATGGCTGAACAGCCTACTGACGTGATTATTATTCAAGCCGACAAAGGTGCGAAACACGGCGTAGTTGTTAAGGTTATGGACCAAATTAAAGCGACTGGCGACAACTTGAAGATTTCAATAGCTGGAGATCAGTAATGATTCGACTTCTGTTTTCACTTCTAGCAGGTGGGGCAGTAACTCTCGGCTTGTTCTTTTTCATGTCATATCTTATCTCCGGAGGAGCAGATAGGGCAGATGTACAAAAGGAACAAATCGTAGTCGAGATTATGTCGAATCCGCCTGAATCAAAGGTGCAGCAGCGGAAGCGTGTCCCGCCTCCGCCGCCGCCACCGCCAAAGCAGCCGCCTAAACCGCAGCCGCCTCAGCCTGACACGGCTGATCCGACTGCAGGAAATATCGGCTTTAATATGCCTAGTATTGATCTAGGTGGAACCGCAGGTGGTTTATCTGGACCTGGCGAGTTTGGTCGTGACGGTGATGCAACACCAATCGTTCGAATCGAGCCAAAATATCCACCTCAAGCTGCTCGTGATGGCAAAGAAGGTTGGGTACGTTTATCATTCACAATCAATGAGCTTGGTGGAGTTGACGATATTGAAGTTATCGACGCTGAACCGAAGCGCATCTTTGACCGCGAAGCAAAACGTGCACTACGCAAGTGGAAATACCGTCCTAAGGTTGTTGACGGTAAGCCACAAAAGCAACCTGGCATCACAGTTCAGCTTGACTTTAAGTTAAACCAAGATTAAGGAGGCAGGACATGAAAAGTTTACCTAAATTTACAGCTCTTGCTCTCTTGATAGCGTTAACTGGTGGTATTTACTCAAGCTCAGTTTCTGCAGCGCCTAACTATGAAGAAATAGAGAAGCGCAAAGCGGCAAAAACTAAGATCATGGGTGAGCGTGTAGGTAAAAAAGTTGCTAAAGCGTTCGAACTCTATAATGAAGAAAAGGTCGATGAAGCAATTGCAATGCTTCGCGAACTTGATCCTTCAGATGATTTCGATAAAGCGACAGTCAACCGTTACCTCGGCCAGCTTTATGCTCAAAAGGAAAACTACGCCGAAGCGATTAAATACTCACGTCTAGCCATTGCGCCTGACGCGCTTAATTTCAAAGAGCAAGGCGATTTGATGAAGCTGTTAGGTGACCTTTTGCTTGGTACTGAAAAGTACGCAGAAGGCATTAAGGCTTATGAAGCGTGGATGGACTTTACTGGTGAAAATGACGCCAAAGTATATGGTCGTATCGCTCAAGCTTATTATGAGTTAAAGCAATATACGAATGTTATTGCTCCAGCTGATAAAGCGATTGCGGGTGTAGAAGAGCCTAATAAGCAATACTACCTGATGAAAGTTGCGGCGTACTTTGAATTAAAACAGTTCAAAAAGGCTGTAGAGGTTGGTGAAGAGTTAGTACGTGTTTTCCCTGAAGACCCGAAAGCTTGGACACAACTGGGTGGTTTTTATTTGCAAACCGAAGATTACAGCAAAGGTATGACTGTAATGAAGGTGGCGTATAAAAAAGGTTATTTTGAAAAAGAGAATGATTATAAGATTCTTGGAAGCTTATACTCTTTAACAGAAGATCCTTGGCGTGCAGCTCAAACGTTCGAAAAAGCGATCAAAGATGGCAAAATTGAACGAACAAAGCAGAACGTAACAGCGCTTGCAAGTTACTACCACCAAGCTAAACATATCAGCGATGCTGCTAAATATTACGAAGAAGCTGCGAAGTTTGACAATGACGCAGAACTTTATGGTAAAGCAGGTAGTCTTTTACTTCAGGATCAGCAGTTTAGTGCAGCTATTGTGAGACTAAACAAGGCGTTAGAGCTCGGTACTGATAAAAAAGGCAATACCTATACAGACTTGGCTGAAGCTTATTTCTATCAGGATAAGTTTAAGCAAGCTTACTCTGCAATTTTGAAAGCGCAGGAAGATCCTCGCACTAGAAAATTTGCTAAAAGTTGGTCTGGTTTTATCAAAGATAAAGCACAGCGTAGAGGCGTAAGTCTCTAGTAAAAAAGCCCCGAAAGGGGCTTTTTTGATTCTAAATTTTAATGTGGAACTATGAAAAAGCATTTACTGATCTGTTTTACTTTGGCTACGCTTATATTCCTTTTTGGCTGTACTGAACAGAAGCAAACTGTAAGTTACCAAGAGCTCAGAACTTCACTACTTTCTCTTAATAATGGTTTAAGCAAGCCCTCCGACGATGAAATTAGTGTATTACCATTCACAGAAGGTTACTTACAACTAAGGCATGCCTTATTATCTAGTGAGTTGAATGAACCAGATGTTATGGCTCATAAAGAGTTAGATTATTTAAGAATTCAGGAAAGATATCCTGAACGCTACTTGCCTTGGCCTGCTTACATATCAGTGCTGGAAAATGTTAAAAATAAAGTAAGTAGAAATGAACTTGGAAAGTGGCTTGCGTTTGTAGAAGTAAAACTAAAAGAGGCCGATGAAAGTAATATTCGCTTGAACCGGTTAGAGCGAGATACTTTAATGCTCCAACTTGAAAGTTCGGATATTGACGCACCATCACGTTCGGCCTTGTTAGCTTATCTGAGTAATTATAAACCAAGAGCTATGCTTGGACTCCATCAACTACCCAATGGAAAAGAATGGTATCAATCAAAGCTCAATTTTTATGGGGCTATTCAAGATTCACCTACTAAAGTTTTGGCGATGTTATCAAAGTTTGATGATCAAAATAGCAAAGCGAATGTGCTCAAGGTAATGCCTGATACTCAACAACCTTATATTCTGGAATTATTGCCGGCTAACTGCCAAAGAATTGCAGGGCTCAACTGGCGAGATGGGTTTATTAATGTGCCTTCGACCGTAGCAAAATGTACAAAGGCAATAGAGCAACATAAAGCGCTAATCGTGACTTTGATGGCGGTGGATTTGGGAATTCATTATCAAGGGTGGTCACAAAAGCAAGCATTTGTTGCGCTTAACTCAAAACTAGCGCTGAATGAACAACAAGCACAACAATTGATTGCTAATCTTGTCTATTTCCCAGCGACTATTTTTGCTGCATATCCCCACTTTTTAAAGCCTTAGTCTTACAACTGCGACAGCGTTGGGTTGCTGGATCGTGTTCTAGCAACTCAAGTTCTATTGTCTGCTCGCAATCACAGCAATACCCGAACTGACCGATTTCCATTTGGCATAATGCCGCTTCGACTTTCATCAATCTATCATAGAGTGGAAATTGCTCAGGATTTATCTTCTCCATCACAATATCAAGCCACTTATTAGGTGGGTTAAGCTCTAAGGTATTGGCAAGATTATGAGTAAACTCATTGGGTGAAGCTTTTAACTCTCCCAAGAAGTCGCTTCTAAGTGTGGCAAGTTCTGCTTGTAGGCTTTGTTCGTAGTGTTGTGTGTTTTCATTCATGGGCGCTCTCCTATCCGACACCCCATTATCATTTCAGTCAAACTTCACTGTTATGATTTGAATCAATGTCTGGAGACATTGCATATTTCTGCAACACCTTCATGACGTCATCTTTGCTTTTAAGCGTTTTGATTTCATCAAAAAGAACATGTGCGCCGTCATACTGACGTTTCAGATAACTGAGCCATTGTTTTGTTCTAGCCGAAAAGTACTTTTCACTCATATTCTCATCTTGATGCATGGAAGAGTGGAGGATATGGTAGACCACGTTTTCCCATGTAAGCGGAGTATAATAAGTTCCGCTAACATGCGCTTTGATTTTTGCTGCCAAATCGGGGGTGGCTAGCGCACCGCGACCAAGCATCAAATCTTGGCATTGGCTACGTGTTTGGCAGAGTAGTGCATCTTCAACTTGCCAAATTTCACCGTTAGCAACGACAGGAATGGTTAACCTTGATAATAAAGAGGGGATCTTTTCCCAGTACGCTGGCGGTTTGTAGCCATCTCGCTTGGTCCGTGCATGTATTGCCAAACTCGACGCACCACCTTGCTGGACCGCATCGACAATTTCAGTGCTATTGGCATCATCATCAAAGCCAAGGCGTATTTTGGCACTTACTTGATGCTTTTCTGGTACCGCATCTCTAACCGCTTTAATGATTTGATAGATTTGCTCAGGCTCTTTCAGTAAAACCGCGCCGCCACGGCTTTTATTCACGGTTTTTGCAGGACAACCAAAGTTCAAATCAACACCATGAGAGCCAAGCTTTACGGCCTTTCGTGCATTTGCAGCAAGCGCATGGGGAACCTGACCTAGAAGCTGTACTCTAACCGGTGTTCCGGCTCTGGTATAACCACCATTTAATAGTTCAGGACAGTATCTAGTAAATACCCTACGTGGAAAGGTGAGATCAACGACGCGAATAAATTCAGTGACACAAAGATCAAAGCCGCCGAGATCTGTGAGTAATTCGCGCATTTTAAAATCAACTACACCTTCCATCGGCGCCAGAACAAGCTTCATGTGTTAACCTTCAGATACAACAAAAATAAAATGAGTCACTGATGACTCATCGAAAAGCGCGACATTTTAGCTAATTGTTTGCTGCAAGTCATCAGCAGCCCCTAGTTATCCGCAAATAGCAAAAAGACAACAGATGGACTATAACTGGATGTAAACCAAAACTTAGCGAATTGGTATTACAGCTAAAATTTTTAAACGTTTAGCGAAATAAATATTTAGACGTTTGGGTCTACTTATTGAATCTACTATTTCTGAGAGAGCAAACATTATGAATACCGTTAAAAAGAACTCTATTGCCCTTACTTTAAGCGCTGTTGTTGCGGGTACCGCGGGGTTAACCGCGACGGACGCAAGTGCTAATCCATTTAGTTTTGAAACAATGACTGCCGGTTATCAACTTGACGCTGGTGAAGGAAAATGCGGCGAAGGCAAATGTGGTGGCGACGCTAAAGGCAAAAAAGAAGGTAAGTGCGGCGAAGGCAAATGCGGTGGCGATGCTAAAGGCAAAAAAGAAGGTAAGTGCGGCGAAGGCAAATGCGGTGGCGATGCTAAAGGCAAAAAAGAAGGTAAGTGCGGCGAAGGCAAATGCGGTGGTGACGCCAAAGGTAAGAAAGAAGGTAAGTGCGGCGAAGGCAAATGTGGTGGCGACGCTAAAGGTAAAAAAGAAGGTAAGTGCGGCGAAGGCAAATGCGGTGGCGACGCCAAAGGCAAAAAAGAAGGTAAGTGCGGCGAAGGTAAATGTGGTGGCGACGCCAAAGGCAAAAAAGAAGGTAAGTGCGGAGAAGGTAAATGCGGTGGTAACCACTAAATAGGAATACCATTGTATTCGACCCAATAGCGCAGCTAGTTATGTTAAGGTAAGCGGCGCTATTGGGTAATTCCAAAGTGAAGCCGTGCATACAGTAAAGCCTTTGTGATGCCGTGCATACAGTAAAGCCTTTGTGATGCGAGCTTCTGATTATTTCAAAATAATGTCTAAAGTGAGAGAAGTATGACAGTGCAGTTAGGCAACTTAGGACTTGGTTTACGCCGTGAAATGGTCGATGATGTGCTTAATACACCACCAAAGCAAGTAGACTTTTATGAGGTTGCACCAGAAAACTGGCTAAAATTTGGCGGTAAGCTTGCAAAGCAATTTCAAGCATTGACGCAACAACATACCTTTATCTGTCATGGCTTATCGTTATCGCTAGGTTCACCTGCACCGCTTGATCGTGAATTTTTATCACAACTAAAAACATTTTTTAAACAGCATAATATCGCTACGTACAGTGAGCATCTGAGTTATTGTTCGGGAGAGGGTCATATGTACGATCTGATGCCAATCCCTTTTACGGAAGAAGCAATCCATCATACAGCTAAGCGGATCCGAGCGGTCCAAGAACATCTAGAACGTCGAATTGCTGTAGAAAATGTGTCTTACTATGCGGCTCCTGGACAACAAATGTCGGAGTTAGAATTTACCCTTGGGGTATTGGCTGAGGCCGATTGCGATTTGCTACTCGATGTCAACAACATCTATGTCAACGCTATTAACCATGGCTACGATGCTGAACAATTCTTAGCGGCTATGCCAAGCGAGCGTATTGCATACGGCCATATCGCAGGCCATTATGTGGAAGCCGAAGATTTACTCGTTGATACACACGGCGCTGAGGTATCTTCGCCAGTATGGGACTTGTTAGATAAAGCCTATGAGCTTCATGGGGTATTCCCGACGTTACTAGAGCGAGATTTTAATATTCCTCCTATGGCAGAATTACTGGCAGAAGCGGGGCAAATTTCTGCAATACAGGCCAAATACGCCAAGCGCTTGGAGCAGGTATAGTTATGTCTTTTGTAGAAACTCAGCGGCAGTTTATGGCGCATATTAGAGATCCAGACAACCAACCTGCACCTGATGGCGTAGAAGCTCGGCGATTAAAAATCTATCAAGAGCTGTTTTTTAATAATGTTGAAGGCTTCGTGAGCAGTGCGTTTCCTGTACTTAAAAGCTTGTATACTAATGAAGATTGGTTGACGTTAATTAGGCTATTTTTTGTTAAGCACGATTGTCATTCGCCATACTTTTTAGAGATTAGCAAAGAGTTCTTGCAGTTTTTACAAACAGAATACGAGCCCTCTGAAGCTGATCCTGAGTTCTTGTTAGAGCTTGCTCACTATGAATGGCTAGAGCTAGATGTAGCAACGACCGTTGAAGCAGAGCATGAGCTTTCGATTAAGGTACAAGCGCTTGCAGATGTTGAAATTAGCTTGGCAAGTACAGCCAGAGTTGCACATTATCAATATCCGGTTCATCAGATCAGTGAAACCTTTAGGCCAACTAAAACAGCAGGGCAAACGTTTAGCTTTGCATTGTATAGAGACGAAGAGGACGAAGTTCAGTTTGTCGCACTAAATCCGATGACGGCCTTAATGTTGTCGGTGATTGAAGCCAATGATGGTATGCAACTCACTGATATTGTGGATGTTATAGCGCAGCAAGTGCCTCAGTTTACCGTTGAACAGCTGCAGCAAGGGGCACGGCATACACTAGCTGAATTCGCGGATCTTGGCATTATCAAAACAAAAAACCTTTAAGCTATTGGCAACATCGACTATTATACGGCCTGTTTTTGTCGTGCTTAAACTCGGACTAGGGCGCTAGTCAATGCTTTCTGCTGCTATGCAGTTGGCGCGAGTTGTAAAATTAAAGGTAGTATCTATGTCTAAAGGTGACTTTAAAGATCCGTTCAATGCAAAGTATTTCCTTGCATTTGTTGCTGTATTCGCTGGAATTGGTTGTTTAAACGCGATTCTAGGCTGGGCAACAGCGCTTGCATAAGTCAAGCTGAACGTATTTACCTAGAGGCTGCTTTTCGCAGCCTTTTTCGATTCTATACAGATATATACCAATTAGTCTTAATACTTGCTCAATTTGAAGGAGCAAATCTGACGCTAACTGCGTTAAAAATTTCTCATTTAGAACAACTAAATCGCAAAACTTTCGCCTTGCCTATATGGATGTAGGTACCTTGGCGTGAGCAGGACGCGGAAGCGGTGTTATCGACAAGATTTTCTCGCCTCAAAATAGATCACTTAATTAAGCTAATTGGTATAAAATACTCACTAAATTGTTCGCTTTTCCCCCATCCTGACACACAAAGTCACTCAGTCGGTTTCAACCGGATAGAAAATTGTTATAATCTCACTCTTTTGTAATAAACTTAAAGCAAAGCAATTATGACGACAGAGAATATGTCATTGATCAAAAATAGTATCGCGACGGTTCCTAATTACCCAAAACCAGGGATCATGTTCCGTGACGTGACTTCACTTCTAGCAAATCCAGCTGCGTTTAAGGCAACAATTGATGCATTCGTTGCGGCTTATAAAGATGGCGGCTTCACTAAAATCATCGGTACTGAATCGCGTGGTTTTATCTTCGGTGCACCATTGGCGTATGAGTTAGGTATTCCTTTTATTCCAGTAAGAAAGCCGGGTAAATTACCGCGTGAGGTGATCAGCCAGTCTTACCAGCTTGAATATGGTGAAGATACGCTTGAATTACACTCAGATGCAATTGAAACAGGTGATAAAGTGCTACTTGTTGATGATTTACTTGCAACAGGTGGTACTATTGAAGCAACAGCAAAACTGGTTAAGCGCTTAGGCGGTGAAGCCACTGATGCTGCGTTTGTTATTTCATTGCCTGAGCTTGGTGGTGAAAAGAAAATCAACGATCTTGGGATCAAAATCCTTTCACTTGTAGAGTTCGAAGGCGAATAAGCATGAGCTATCAGGTTCTGGCGCGAAAATGGCGTCCGCAAAACTTCCATGAATTAATGGGGCAAGAGCATGTTAAACAAGCTCTGGTTAACGCACTCAATGAAAAGCGTTTACACCATGCCTATTTATTCACCGGAACACGTGGTGTGGGCAAAACAACCATTGCTAGGATCTTTGCCAAAAGCCTTAACTGCGAACAAGGCGTTACTTCAACGCCTTGTGGTCAGTGTAGTGCCTGTACTGAGATTGAAACTGGTAAGTTTATCGATTTAATCGAAATTGATGCGGCTTCTCGCACAAAAGTTGAAGACACGCGAGAAATCTTAGACAACGTACAATATGCACCAACCCGTGGTCGCTACAAGGTTTATCTCATCGATGAAGTGCATATGTTGTCGAAGCACAGTTTTAATGCGCTCCTTAAAACCTTAGAAGAGCCGCCAGAGCACGTAAAATTTTTGCTCGCCACAACCGATCCACAGAAGTTGCCTGTGACTATTCTGTCTCGCTGTTTACAGTTCAACCTGAACGCAATGACACAAGGGCAAATAGTTGAACAGCTAGAAAAAATTCTGCCGCTAGAGCAAGTTGCCTTTGATCCGGTAGCGCTACAAACGTTAGCTAAAGCCGCTGATGGCAGTATGCGTGACGCTCTAAGTTTGACCGATCAGGCTATTGCACAAACAAATGGCAATTTAACTGTGCCTGCAGTGCAATCTATGCTGGGACTGATGGATAGTGCTCATGCGGTCATTTTGCTGTCTGCAATTTTATGTCACGACGGTGATGCCTTACTCAATGCGATTGAAAAAATAGCACTACAAAACGGTAATTTTGTCAGTGTGCTGGACGATTTAATTGCGTTATTGCATGTTATTCAGCTCACTCAACTTGTGCCTAGTGCTGCGCGGTTATCAAATTTTGATAACAACGACATTAAGCTATTTGCCGAGCAATTAGCACCGCAACAGGGTCAGTTGTTGTATCAACTGCTGTTAAATGGCAAAAAAGACCTAAAGTGGGCACCCGAGCCTAAACTTGGGTTTGAGATGGTAATGCTGCGCTTAATGGCGTTCGAAAAAGAAAGTCATAGTGTAGTGCCTAGCGCTCCTGTGAGCCAAGAGACTTCTGAAAAGCAAAGCAAAGTAGGGGATTTACGAGCGCTGTTAAAAAAGCCAACAGAAGATAATGCTACGGTAGCGGCATCACCTCAGGTACAGCCGACAGCAACACCTACATATGCACCAGAAGCAACGATATCAACCACGCAACAAACAACACAGTATGAGCCGGTGTCGCCAACGCCTGCTGCGCAAAGCCAAGCACCAGTCGCCTCTGTGTCATCTGAGGCGGAGATGGCCAACCAATACGACAGCATCATGTCACAGGCGGTAGAGCAGGGGTTCCAAGAACAAGTTCCTGCACATCATCATGAAAGTGCGCCAGTTGATGATGCTGCATACGCGCAAATGGCATCACAAAACCAAGAGGATTGGTCTCGACCAGAGGTGCAAAACCAAAACGCTTCAGAACCTGCTGCTACAGCAAGTGTTACCGAGCAGCAAAATCAAGCCCAGTCAGCAATAGCACGAATTTTAAAAAATCGTAATATCTCTGGGGCGGGTCGATTGGTGGGAGCCAATGGTGAGGTAAAAAAGTCTGAGGCGCCTAGTGCGCCAATGCCAATAGAGCAAGCGCCAGCCACCACGGTAACCACACCTGAGTATCAGCCTGAACCGCAACGCGCACAGCCAGCAACACCTCGCTTGGCACCAAAAAAGCAAAAGAAAGAAGCGTTTCAAGAGCGCCATAAACCTATTACGGAAAATTTAGCGCCAGAATTGCTAGAGCAGTTATCGCCGGTAAAACAAGATGATAACGAGCAAAGTATTCAAGTGGAGATCCCCGCACCGGAAAACTTTGTTAGTCCAATCAGTGGCATTAAGTTTGCTCACCAGAGCGACGATTGGGCAAACATGATTGAAAAGATGCAATTAGGTGGCCGAATTCGCCAGTATGCATTACACAGTGTGATAACGCAGCAAGGCGCGCAGGTACAATTGCAAGTAGATGCGAGTCAACAGCACTTGGATTCAGCAGTGCTGAGAGAGAAACTAACTGAAAGCCTAAGCGCATTACTTGAGCAGCCAATCGCGCTTGAGATTAACTATATCGACACGGTAAATAACACGCCGTTTTTGGTACAGCAACAGTTAGATGAACATAGGCTTGTCCAAGCTAAAGCGGCGATGCGTGACGATCCTCTCGTCAGCGCGTTTGTCCAAGAATTTGACGCAATGCTTGACGAAAATAGTGTTCAGGCATTGTAATTAAGGGCGTTAGCCCTTATCTTTTATCACAGTAAACCAAATTGAAGTATAAGAGAGCAGAATATGTTTAAAGGCGGAATGGGCAACATCATGAAGCAGGCGCAGCAAATGCAAGAGCGCATGGAAAAAGCCCAAGAAGAGATCAAGAGCCTAGAAGTAACAGGTGAAGCAGGCGCAGGTTTAGTTAAAGTAACTATGCTTGGTAGCCACAACGTACGTCGCGTAGAAATCGATGAAAGCCTAATGGAAGACGACAAAGACATGATCGAAGACCTACTAGCCGCTGCGGTAAACGACGCAGTGCGCCGTGTAGGTGAAGAAACGCAAAAGCGTATGTCAGAAGTCACCGGCGGCATGCAAATGCCTCCAGGTTTCAAAATGCCGTTCTAATTTAGAATCCCATAAAAATAGCGCCTTTAGGCGCTATTTTTTTGTCTGAAATTTAGGGATACCTAATAGATACCACGGATTCGGTGAGGGCTGTTACTTTATCTGATCCCTTAAAATTATCATCGTAATCTACTTTTTTGAAAAAAGAGGGTTCTAAATGGATTTAAACCGATTCTATAGCACGAGATTTTAGCATTTTTACACTAAAAGTTAGTTTTATCTATTTGAATAATAAAGCTTTTATTTTTTGTGGAAATGTTCTAACTTAAGTGTGTCAGTATCGAACGATTCTAAATATGGAGGTGGATTTATGAAGTTTCAAAATCAACTTGACCAGCTAAAAAGTGGCAGTTTAACGCGAGCTCAAATGGCCGTTTTACAGGAAAATGCGCTACGCATTTTCAACAAAGGAGATAAAGACGCAAAGTTAATACTTGATGCGATCCCATATAGTAAGCCTGCAGATACATCAATTTTATTTATGGGCTTTTGTCCCGAAGCTGATTTTTCAAATAGATTAGATATTTTTTGGAAAGAAAATGGGATTTGTCGTTTTGACTATCTAGAGAGTGAAGTTCAGATAAATCGATGGTATGAAGTGTGTGCAGGTGACCTTCTTGTCCTTAAAAAGCGTGAACAATTTGGTAAAACCATGAAGCTATACGGTTTCGGTAGAGTAACTAAGATATGCCATGATGATGAAAATGTTCGTTACTTTGAAGTTAGCTGGGCTGAGCAATCAAGAGAAATTGAAGTACCTCTGATGGGTTGTAACAGTACTGTCGATATCAAAGCCATGGAAATGGTAGAGCAAGAAATGCCCGAAGCGTTTTGGCATTGGCTTAACCTGTAAAGGACGAACAAAATGAAAAACATAATATTAGTTAGAGGCCCAGAGTACTTAGCCGAGCAGGCTTTAGTTGGTTATGGTTGGCGTGAAATTAATTTGAGTAAATTTAATTCTTTTTTTGAAATTGATGAGTTTATTAAAGAGAGGGGAATCGATGTCGGCAGACAAAGAAATCAAATCAAACGATTTTTTGAAATTTCAGCAGGCGATATCGTAGTAGTTCCGATAAATAGGGCTGTGTTAATAGGGGTTGCAGTTGGTGAAAAATCATTCGCTGAAACACCTTGGAATGGAGCTAATAGAGTCGCGGTCAATTTTTTTAAAAAGTCTAATGGTAATTTGGTTAAGATCCCAAGGTATCAATTAACCGAGGGCTTACAAAGCAGATTAAAGATAAGGATGTCGATTGCCAACCTTAATGAATTTAAAGAAGAAATTGCCGGCTATATTGAAAAACTACAGCAAAACCTAGAGATAAAATTTGACTCGGAATTTCAGACTCGAGTAGAAATTGAATTAAAACATATTGAACGTAGTTTGCTAGATAGATTGATAACAGGGCAATCTAGACTAGAAAGTGGTGGGTATGGTTTAGAAAAGTTAATTGCTGAACTCTTAGAAATTGAAGGTTATCGAACGCATATTATGTCAAAAAGTCAGACAAATGATCATTCTGATATTGATATTAGGGCGGAAAAAAGTGATGACTTTTCTGGGACAAATATCGTGTATGTTCAGTGTAAGCATCATTCAGGTACAACTAGTAATTGGGGAGTTGATCAGTTAATTGAATTTGAAAAAGAGACACCGAATGTTAGTTTATGGTTGATTACCACTGGTGTTGTTTCAGATGAAGTTAAAGAATATGCAAGTGAACATGGGGTAAGTGTTATGGAAGGAGAAGCATTAGCTGCCAAAATAATCTCTCAAGTTGATAAGTTGTCTGTTTCAACTAAAGAAAAACTAGGGTTATCTGTACTTCCTAAGTTACTCTAATCGACCTCAGCCAAGATGTTGTGACATGCCCTTGGCTTTAACAGGTTAATAAAATTTAGCCACCTTATCAGCGGTGTGCCATTAGCGGGGATGTGGACAATAAGATGAGTAAACGTGCACTAGTTTTTCCGCCCAATTTTAAGCTGGTTTTGTACGCGATGGCAGTGATGTGCCTCGTACAGTTGTTGGGTGGTATTTTTGGCTTACCCGTCTATCGTTTTGGGATTGTACCGCATAATGTTCATCATTTGAGTGGTGTGTTAACTGCGCCTTTTGTGCATGGTAGCTGGGGACATTTGCTGAGTAATTTGCTCGGCTTAAGTATTAGCGGCTATTTGGCTGCGAGATTACCAAGGTTTAAGCGAGCAACACTTTTTATTGTGGTTGCTACAGGGCTGTTGGTGTGGCTGTTTGCTGGGCACGCTAATCACATTGGTGCATCAGGCATTGTAATGGGTTACTTTGGCTTATTGCTGGGTGCTGCGCTATTCAATCGAGATGTGCTTGGTATTGTTAGTTTTATTGCTCTGCTGGTATTGACTTACTATGCCAACATTAGTTTTTTAGCGACGTTATTTGATTTTTCTGCACAGACGAGTAGTTCAAGTCATATTTTTGGGTTTTTAAGCGGATTAGGCGGGGCATACTTAACTAAGCAAAAGCGTATTGCTCGGCGTTAAAGCAGCATAACCTGCCAGTGACGGCAGGTTATGCTTTGGGATTCAAGTTATTACCAAATACGCACGCGCTCCTCAGGTGCTAGGTATAGTTTGTCACCCGGTTTAACGTCAAACGCTTTATACCATGCATCATGGTTGCGAGGTGCAAGCGCTCTAAATTGACCCGGTGCGTGTGTACCTGCGCGTAGTTGGTTTAGCATGCTTTGCTCAGTACGCTTTTCTTTCCATACTTGTGCCCAGGCAAGGAAGAAACGTTGGTCGCCAGTCAAGCCATCAATCACAGGTGCTTCTTTGCCGTTTAGGCTCAGTTTATAAGCATGGTAAGCCATTGCAAGGCCACCTACGTCACCGATGTTTTCGCCAAGGCTGTTACGACCGTTTACGAAGTTACCCTCAATAGGCTCATATTTGTTGTATTGCGCCGCGAGCTTGTCTGCTTTTTCTTCGAAAGCAGCGCGATCTGAATCGGTCCACCAATTACGCTGAATACCGTTGGCATCTGATTTAGATCCTTGGTCATCAAAACCGTGGCCCATTTCGTGCCCTATCACCGCACCAATACCGCCGTAGTTTACTGCAGGGTCTGCATTTGGATCGAAGAATGGCGGTTGTAGAATTGCCGCAGGGAAAACGATTTCATTAAACGAGCTGTTGTAGTAGGCGTTTACGCGTTGCGGTGTCATACCCCAGCGGTTACGGTCGGTTTTTTCAAGCTCTTTAGCGATGCTGTCATTGCGGAAAAACTCACGTAGGTTTTTCACATTTGTCATTAAGTTATCACGGGTTAGGGTTAACCCATCAAATGATTGCCATTTATCAGGGTAGCCAATCTTAGGAGTAAATGCGGCAAGTTTTGCTTGAGCATTTACTTTTGTTTCTTCACCCATCCAGTCTAGGCCTTCAATCCTTTCACCAAGCGCGGTGCGTAGGTTTTCAACCAATTCTGACATTTGTTTTTTAGAAGACTCTGGGAAGTAACGGGCAACGTAAACTTTACCAATTGCAAAGCCAAGCGACGTAGTGCCAGACATTTCGCTGATTGCACGTTTCCAACGTGCGCGCGGTTCTTGTTGACCACTTAAATGTTTGCCATAAAATTCAAAGTTAGTATTGAAGATATCTTCAGACAACAGCGACGCATTGCCGCTAATTGCATGATAAGTTAGATAGTCTTTCCAGACGGCCAAGTCTTCAGAGTTGATAAGCGCAATCATTGCTTTAATCGGCTCTGGCTGAGACATATTTAGCTGAGGCACTTTGTAGCCTGTTTCAGCAAAATATAAATCCCAATTAAAGCCTGGGTACTGTGTTGCTAGTTCGTCACGTTTGACTTGATTTAATGTCAGGTCGCGATTTCTGCGTTTTTCACGTGGCCAGTGTCCCTCAGCAATTTTAGTTTCAAGTGCAAGAATGGCCTCTGCGCGCTCAGTCGGCTTGTCTTTACCCGCAAATTTAAGCATATCTGCAATATGCGTAACGTATGCTTCTCGAGTTTTAACAAAACGCTCAGCCTCTTCTAAATAGTAAGAGCGATCTGGTAGTCCAAGTCCGCCAGCACCCATCGACATCTCATATTTATTTGGGTCTAGACGGTTAAACCACATACCGCCGCCGATCGGCGCATTTACGCCAGTTAACCAAGATTGTCCGAATGCTTGGGTTAGACCGTCAGTGTTGTTAATGGCGTCAATGTCAGCAAGTAGTGGCTGAATAGGTTTAATACCAAGCTTATTTAGGGTTTCAACATCCATATAAGCATTGTAAAAATCGGCAATTAGCTGCTCTTCGGCGTTTAGGTTTTTACCGTTAGCAATCTCTTCGATAATGGTTTTTACTTGCTCTTCACTGCGTTCAGCAAGTGCAGAGAATGCACCAAAACGCGTTTTGTCTGCTGGCATCTCGTAGTTTTTGTACCAAGTGCCGCTGGCGTACATAAAGAAATCATCGCCTGGTTTTACACTTTCATCGCGTGCACTGAGGTCAACACCAAAGTTGCCAAGTTCGGCCTTACCAGTGGCTACCGCTGCGTTTTCTGTTTTTTGGGTTTCACTTGTTGTGACTTGTGGCTCAGAGCAACCCGTCAGCATAACGGCTGCAAGTGCACTTGCTATTATCGTTTTTTTCATTATGTAGTCTCTATCTAGTTCGAGAAGTGAGCCCGACAGTCGTCCTATTGTATTTACTATCGGGAATGGAACCATTGTCGAGTGAATACCTGTTTGCTGCAAGCATTTGAGTCGAATTGTTGAAAAATTCATGGTAAATGCGTTTTTAAACTTCACAATGCGTGAAGGGAATTGAAATTGCTTCAAGCTTTAAATCAATAGAAATATCCCTTATCATTTCGGCATTGTTATCGGTGCGTTTGCACTGCATGGGCCACAAGAAACGAATTTATGCAATTATCACCAAGTTTAACGGCGCTTATTGAAGCGCTGCGTTGTTTACCTGGCATTGGGCCTAAGTCTGCGCAACGTATTGCCTTTCATTTATTAGAGCGAGACAGAGAGGGCGGCAGCCAACTGGGGCAAAGCCTTACTCATGCGATGCAAGCCATCGGTCATTGCTCAAGCTGCCGAACATTTAGTGAGGTTGAGGTGTGTGATATTTGCCAAAGTATCAAGCGCCAAGACACAGGGCTGCTTTGTGTGGTTGAATCACCAACGGACGTATTGGCGATAGAGCAAACGGGCCAATTTAATGGCTTGTATTTTGTGCTGATGGGGCATTTATCGCCTCTGGATGGAATTGGCCCTAATGAAATCGGCCTTGATATCCTTGAGCGTAAGCTAAGTGCTGGCAATATTAATGAAGTTATCTTAGCGACAAACCCAACGGTGGAAGGCGAGGCAACGGCACATTATATTTCTGAGTTATGTCATAAGTATCAGGTTGAAGCGTCACGTATTGCCCATGGTATGCCTGTCGGCGGTGAGCTTGACCTTGTAGACGGTATGACGTTAATGCATGCGTTTAGCGGGCGTAAGAAGCTCTAATCTTAACGCTTCTTGCTAAAAGCCCTGTTTTTGGAGCAATTGAATCTAAAAAATAGGGCGATTTGTTAAAAATTTTGTTCAGTCTCTTGAAAGTTTTTTCTCCTCCCCCATATACCTAGCATATTGATAAAGAACACTGCATTAATTGCTTATATTGGAGAGAACAATGTCCGCAGCTCAAAAAGAAACATTAGGCTTTCAAACAGAAGTCAAACAATTATTAAACCTAATGATCCACTCTTTGTACTCAAACAAAGAGATCTTTTTACGCGAATTAGTATCTAACGCTTCAGACGCGGCTGACAAACTACGTTATTTAGCTTTGCAAAATGGTGACCTTTACGAAGGTGACGCGGAGCTACGTGTTCGCTTAAGCGTAAACAAAGATGCAAAAACCATTACCATTTCTGACAATGGTATTGGTATGACGCGTGACGAAGTGATCAGCTCATTAGGTACCATCGCAAAATCTGGTACAGCTGATTTCTTTAAAAACCTAACTGGCGACCAAGCAAAAGATTCACAGCTGATTGGTCAGTTCGGTGTTGGTTTCTATTCTGCATTCATTGTTGCTGATAAAGTAACGGTTCGTACGCGTAAAGCGGGTGAGTCAGAGGCGGTTGAATGGGAATCGCAAGGTGAAGGCGACTTCACGATTGCTGAAATCGAAAAAGCAGAGCGTGGTACAGAGATCACACTACATCTTCGTGAAGAAGAGAGTGAGTTCCTTGAAACTTATCGCCTTCGCGGTATTGTGACTAAATACTCAGATCACATTTCAATTCCTGTTGAACTTTATAAAGACCCAGTTCCTGAATCTGAAGGCCCAGATGGCGAGAAAATTGAAGCGCAACCTGGCGAGTGGGAAGCGATCAACAAAGCCACAGCACTTTGGACTCGTGATAAATCAGAGATCAGCGAAGAAGAATATAAAGAGTTCTACAAGCATGTTGGTCATGATTGGGAAGAGCCACTCACTTGGGCACACAATAAAGTAGAAGGTAAAACTGAATACACCAGCCTACTTTATATCCCTAAAAAGGCACCTTTCGATTTATACAATCGTGAGCGTCAAGCTGGCCTTAAGCTTTATGTACAACGCGTGTTCATCATGGATGACGCCGAGCAGTTTATGCCAAGCTACCTGCGCTTTGTTAAAGGCTTACTAGATTCTAACGATTTACCGCTTAACGTATCTCGTGAGATCCTACAAGACAACAAGATCACTCAAGCTATTCGTAAAGGCTGTACATCTCGTGTACTTAAAATGCTTGAGCGTATGGGCAAAAACAAACCAGAAGATTACCAAGCATTCTGGAATGAATTTGGTAATGTGATCAAAGAAGGTCCTGCTGAAGATTTCGCAAACAAAGATGCTATTGCAAAACTATTGCGCTTTAGCTCTACACATACTGACGAGAAAACGCAAAATGTTTCTCTTGAGCAGTACATTGAGCGCATGAAAGAAGGCCAAGATAAGATTTACTATGTTGTGGCTGATAGCTTTGAAGCAGCAAAGAGTTCACCGCATCTTGAAATCTTCCGTAAGAAAGGCATTGAAGTTTTACTGTTGTCGGATCGTGTTGACGAGTGGATGATGAGCCACCTCACTGAATTCAACGAGAAGCCACTTCAGTCAATCACGCGTGGTGATCTTGACTTAGGTGATATGGATGACGAAGAGACGAAAAAAGCACACGAAGAAAGTGAGAAAGAAGTTGAAGGCCTAGTTGAGCGCGTGAAAACAGCACTTGGCGATAAAGTGAAAGAAGTACGCTTTACGCACCGCTTAACAGATTCTCCTGCGTGTGTGGTTGCAGACGATCACGACATGAGCTCTCAGATGCAAAAGCTAATGGAGCAGGTGGGTCAAGCCGTGCCTGAGTCTAAGCCGGTATTTGAACTTAACCCTGAGCACCAATTGGTTAAGCACTTGAATAACGAACAAGACGAAGACAAGTTTGGACAATGGGCAGAAGTACTACTAGACCAAGCAATGCTTGCAGAGCGTGGTAGCCTGAAAGATCCAGCGGGCTTTGTAAGCCGTCTTAATAAGCTAATGCTAGATCTACAAAAGTAAAATTAATGAAGTAAATTGGTATAACGAACTGAAAAAGCCGGTCGTTGTTAAGTGACCGGCTTTGTTGTATTTATTGATGAGAGTATATAGTGAGGCTATAGACTCTTCAGTGCGCCAACGACTTCTTCGTAGTTTGGCTCTTTTGCTAAATTTTCTACCAGCTGCTTGTAAACAACCTTGTGTTCCTTGTCTAGCACAAAAATTGCACGACTGAGCAGGCCCATATCTTTAATCAACAAGCCATAATTTTCACCAAAAGAATGCCATACGGCGTCTGATAATGTTTTAACCTTGTCGATATTTTCTGCTTTGCAAAAGCGCTTTTGCGCAAACGGCAAGTCAGCACTAATCGTCAACATGGCAACATCAGGAAATTGGCTTGCTACTTTTTCATTGAAATGTTTAGTTTGTAGGCTGCAAGTGCCTGTATCTAGGCTTGGAACAACACTAATTAAAATTGCACGACTTTCAAAGTCTTTCAGGGTAACAGGGCTGAAGTCAGCATCGGCAACCTTAAAATCCGGTGCAGCCTGACCTTGCTTTACACCATTACCAAGCAATACCACCGCTTTACCTTGCGCTTTTACCTTGCCCATATCTACCGAGTTTTCAGGTAAATCATAAGCTAATGATATCGCACTAAACAGACCACTCGCTAAAACTAACGCTTTCAGCATAAAGTATTCCTTTTGAAGTTAACTTAATTGATTTGAGTGTATTATACTGACAGTAACTAACCAAGCTTAAGTGACATTTAGATTGTCAAGATGGCGTCGTTTTATTAACATATGTCGCAATTTTAAGCTTTAATCTCATAATTATAACTAAAACTTCCCGACATCGTGCCGATACGCATGGGAAACAGAAAGAGAGCTTGTATGTCAACACTAGTCCTAATTTGTGACGATTCAAAACTTGCCCGTCGGCAGCTGGCGCGTTCATTGCCAGACGACTGGGATATTAAAGTAGAATTTGCAGAGAATGGACTCGACTGTATTAAACAAATAAAAGCACTTTCTCCAGAGATTCTATTCCTTGATCTAAATATGCCGCAGATGGATGGCTATGAAGTGCTACAGGCCATTACCGAGCAAGATTTATCTGTGCTTACTGTCGTTGTTTCCGGCGACATCCAGCCTAATGCGCACCAACGAGTGATAGAACTTGGCGCTATTGATTTTATCCGTAAGCCCTGTGATGCAGCTAAGCTTGCTGAAATTATTGAGCATCATGGAATAAAAGACAAAGCAATCAGAGAAAGCTTGGTTCATAAACTTGGTGAGCAGCTAGACCCTGAGATCCGTGATATCTATCAAGAGCTTACCAACGTTGCTATGGGGCAGGCGGGGGATTTGTTGGCGCGATTGCTAAACGTATTCGTTGAATTACCTATTCCAAACGTCAACGTGCTCGAAGTCAATGAGCTGCATATGGCACTGCAAGCAATTGATGCTAGCGCAACTACGTCGGGCGTTTGCCAAGGCTTTATTGGCGGTGGTGTTTCCGGAGAAGCGCTACTACTGCTCAATGATTCTAGTTTCAAAGAGATCGCATCTTTGATGAATTATCATGGCGATCTTAATACCAAAGTTGAGCTCGAGCTCCTAATGGATATTAGCAATATCTTGATTGGCGCAATTTTAACGGGACTATCTAAGCAGCTCGATATGTCTTTCAGTCAAGGCCACCCCGTGGTGCTTGGTCAACATTGTGATGTTGCTGAGCTTGTGAAAGCCAACAAGGCGAGATGGCAAAGAACGCTAGCTATAGAGATTAGCTATGGCATTGAGCATCACAACATTAACTGTGACCTTATGCTGTTATTCACAGAAGACTCACTTAAAACATTAAAATACAAAGTAGCCTATTTATTGGATGATTAACTATGCCTGCAGCCGATTTTGATATGAATGAAATCCATTGGTTAATGGATATGTTTAACACCGTAGATGTTGGCTTGGTGGTACTCGATCGCGACTACAAGGTATGTATATGGAATGGTTTTATGGAAAATCATTCTGGTTTGTTACCGAGTGCGGTTAAAGATAAAGACATTTTTGATTTGTTCCCAAGTATTGATGAGCAATGGTTTAGATCAAAAGCTGAGCCTGTATTCGTGCTAAAAAATCGGTCGTTTACCATTTGGGAGCAGCAGCCGTATATTTTCCGATTCAAAAATTATCGACCTATCACAGGCAAAGCGGATTATATGTATCAGAATGCAACTTTCATCCCATTGACCACAGTGACGGGGGATGTAGGGCATATTTGTGTGATCATATACGATGTAACCGACGAAGCAATCAACAAGTTAGAGCTTGAGTCGTTGAATAAACAATTAGAAAAAATTAGCCGAACAGACAGTTTAACGCAGTTGCATAATCGCGGCTTTTGGGAAGAAAGCCTAAAGCAAGAGTTTAAACGCTTGAAACGTAATCAAGGCCAAAGTGCATTGCTTATGTTTGATATTGACCACTTTAAGCGTATCAATGACGAATACGGGCACAGTGGTGGAGATGAGGCAATCCGCCATATCTCTGACTTACTACGCAAAACACTACGCGAAACGGACACTGCAGGCCGCTACGGCGGTGAAGAGTTTGCAGTGACTTTGCTCGACACAGACGTAAAGGGTGCAATCACTTTCGCCGAAAGACTGCGCTCGTTAATAGAAAACTCATCTATTTACTACGATGAACAACAAATAAAGATTACGGTTAGCCTTGGTGTTGCCGTGTACGAAGAGTCTTTTGAAAAACATGAGCAATGGATTGAAGCCGCGGACAGCGCTTTGTATGTTTCTAAAGAGGGCGGAAGAAATCGGGTAACTGTATACTCTGAAGACATGGCCAGCGAGTAAATTTATCTTTATATGGTGACTTTAGCGCGATGCGGTTCTATTCATATTGCCACTTTATAATTCTTACCCCACTAACTTTTTAGTATCGGTGTGGAATGAACAGCGGTCTGTTAGACAAATCAACAGTATCGTTCGGTTATTCCGCGAATTAAAGTGATAAAAGTGGCATCTTACTCACCGCTAAATACATCACGATAACGACTGAAACCGGTATGGTTAAGAGTGCAAGTTTAGTAAAAGGGCCGTGGTAGAGCGCTAACCAACGCCGTTGCTGAGCGCTTGCAATGCCCAAGTGGACACTTTTAGATGCCTTTGCTGCTAACCAATTTCCCAAGAAAATATCCACAATCTCTAACGGGATAATCACGAGACCGACCACAAGTAGCTTTTGCTGGAGCCATGGAGATGTAAACCATCCAGCTAAAAAAGCCATAGAAAAGCCTGTTAATAAGAGGACAATAAATGCTACATGTTCCAGTGTGACCATAAGAAAAAATACATGAGCCACCTTCGCGGTCACCGGTCCTATATTTTCATTTTCTATTGCTTTTAACACAAGCCAAGCACCAAGAGCTGGGCCGAGCCAAAAAATCAAGGCGCCTATGTGCACTAATTTTAAGATTGCGTATTCCATCTAGGCCTCAAAACTTGATGTGCAAAGATAATCATCCAAAGTGTACTAAGAGTCATGCTTGATGCAGTAAATATCTCAGCAGCTTTAAGTTGACCAGCAGCGATAGATACAGACAGCAATAAACCTAAAATCCAAGCGGTGACCCCCCACACTGACACCCATGTTTTAAATATACCTTGCTTAATGGCTAGACAGGTTAACGTAAGCCCTCCTAAATTATAAAGGCCATTACCTAAGTAACCGGTTAGATGGGTTGCAATATGCTCAAACAGTAAAAATACAGATTCGCCCATGGCTAAATGAACTACTTTTGGTAAAACAAAGGCATAAATCACTTCAGCAATGAGATCTGGGGCCACACCCAATGCGACTAATAGCAGGGCAACACGCTTTCTAAAGTCTGCTTTGAGCTCATCTGCTAAAATAACACTAAATACTAAAAGACCTAGTGCAGAGAACATCCAAGCTATCCAAGACCACTGCCACAATACTAAGTTTTCGGCAATAAACTCCATACGCATTATTACCGTATTATCAAGAGGCAAGCCAGGACGCATCGGTCCATTCATTAAAAGGCATGCCTCAGTAATTATTGCAGCAATTAGATAAACAACAACAAATTTGGTTTTGTATTGATCCATTGGTTTTATGTCTGGATTAGAGTCCTTTGGTTCATCTTAAATCTATACCCAAAATTGGTAAAGTCTTAGTCTGAATAGACATTATTTACTCGGTGAAAATTGAATAACCCTTTTCTTTAAACTATAGCGGTTAACCGGAGTTGTGATGTCTACGCTCATGCTCTCGATATCAAAAGACTTGTAAATCATGGCTTATCTAGCTTTAATGGAGGAGTGGAGAGTTGAGTTCTCAATTAGAGGTCTTTAGCCATTGATTTTAAGATGAGGCAGGTGAATAGTAGTTCCTTAAATGATTTTAACTCATTAGGAATGAATTCCATAGACTTCAGTCAATATGAAACACTTGCTTGAAATGCGTAATCACTTACAACAATAAAAGGGAATGAAAAATGAACGATAATGATGAATACTGGGGGATGCCGCTAAATACATACTGTATGTTATTACATTTGAGCCAGCTGGCGAGCTTTGTTGCTCCGGGACTAGGGCTTGTATTACCGGTGGTTATGTGGGCAACCAATAAGGATAAAAGCGAAACAATCGACCAACACGGAAAAGCCACTATTAACTGGTTAATTAGCTTAATCATCTATTCCATAATTTGCGGTATTTTAGTTTTTGTCGCGGTTGGTATTTTAGGGTTCGTTGTGTTAGCTATTCTTAATATTATATTTGCCATCATTGCTGCGATGAAAGCCAATAATGGGGAAGTATGGATTTATCCACTTAGCTTCAATTTTTTTAAGTAACCGGCACTTTGAATAGCGAAGCTCTGCAGTTGGAAGTGTTTACGTGCAGTCTAGAATTTAATAACACACCTCACTGTAGAGTAGTTGCAGCTAAAGAGTCTAAGCATTAGCAAGGAGTCACGGCAAATACAACCTGTTTGCCGGCTCCTAAGTCAAACCAACAGAGTTACGATTCACTTTCCTCTTCAGGGCATTGAGCTATCTGCTCAATATTGCCATTTTCATCTACTTGTTCAAGTTTCACTTTAAATCCCCATAAGCGGTAGAGGTGCTTTATCACTTCTTGCTTTGAAGCGGCAAGTGGGATCCCGCCTTGCGGTACATACCTTAGCGTAAGTGAACGATCTCCCCGTACATCGACGTCATAAACTTGAATATTAGGCTCATGGTTACTCAAGTTGTACTGCGCTGAAAGGGCACTGCGAAGTTGTTGATAACCCATTTCGTCGTGAATAGGGCCAACTTCTAAGTGCGGAGATTTTTGTTTGTCGACAATCGTAAAAAGCTTAAAGTCGCGCATGAGTTTTGGAGATAAAAATTGGCTGATAAAGCTCTCGTCTTTAAAATTTTGCATCGCAAAATGCAGTGTATCTAGCCAGTTGCTCCCCGCAAATTCCGGGAACCATTGTTTGTCTTCTTCCGTTGGGTTTTCGCATATACGGCGAATATCGACCATCATATTAAAGCCGAGCGCATAGGGGTTTATCCCTGAATAAAATTTACTATTGTATGGCGGTTGATACACAACATTGGTATGGCTTTGTAAAAACTCCAACATAAAGGAATCACTTAGTTTTCCCTCGTCATATAAGTGGTTCAAAATAGTGTAATGCCAAAATGTAGCCCAGCCTTCATTCATGACTTGAGTTTGTCTTTGCGGGTAGAAGTACTGTGATACTTTACGCACAATACGAATAATCTCGCGTTGCCAAGACTCCAACAATGGGGCATTTTTCTCGATGAAATACAGTATATTTTCCTGAGGTTCCGATGGGAAACGAGCACGGTTGTCGGTTTCTTCATCTTCACCTTTAGGAATGGTTCGCCATAATTCATTAACTTGGGACTGCAAATAATCTTCCCGTTCTTTTTGCCGTTTTTGCTCTTCAAACATAGAGATCCGTTGCGGCCTTTTATATCGATCAACCCCGTAATTCATTAACGCATGACAAGAGTCAATCAGGTTTTCTACCTCATCAATACCGTACTTTTCTTCACATTTGGCGACATAATTTTTAGCAAATACCAAGTAATCAATGATGGATGATGCGTCTGTCCAGGTTTTAAATAGATAGTTACCCTTGAAGAAAGAATTATGACCATAGCACGCATGCGCCATTACCAGTGCCTGCATAGGCATGGTATTTTCTTCCATTAAGTACGCAATACAAGGATTAGAGTTAATCACAATCTCGTAGGCAAGACCCATTTGACCTCGTTTGTAGGTTTGCTCTGTCTGGATAAATTTTTTACCGTACGACCAATGTGCATAACCAATTGGCATGCCCACACTTGAGTAGGCATCCATCATCTGCTCAGCTGTGATCACCTCAATTTGATTTGGGTAAGTGTCAAGTCTGTAATGCTCAGCTACACGAGCAATTTCCTGATGATAAGTATCAAGTAAATCAAAGGTCCAATCTGGACCATCGTCAATTGGCTGATATGTCATCGCGCAACCTCCCAAAAATTATGCCGCACTTTGCTTATTTTTGTTCTTCTTGAACAACTCTCTAAAGATAGGATAAATATCTTCTACACCTCGAATGTGCTGCATAGCAAAGTTGTCAAATGAGTTGGCTACTCCTTGATACTCCCGCCACAGACTTTGGTGTGCACGGGTCGTTATCTCTATATACGCATAGTAGCGGACAATTTTAAGTAGTTTGTTAGAGAGTATCTGGGTGCATTGTGGAGAATCATCTGCCCAGTTATCACCGTCAGAGGCTTGTGCGGCGTAAATATTCCAATCGCCTTGGGCATAACGCTCTTGAATGATTTCATCCATTAATTTCAGCGCACTTGAGACAATTGTGCCACCAGTCTCTTGCGAGTAGAAAAACTCTTGCTCGTCTACTTCTTTTGCTTGGGTATGGTGGCGGATATAGACTACCTCAATATCTTTATAAGTGCGGGTTAAGAACTGATAGAGCAAAATATAAAAACGTTTTGCCATGTCTTTTGTAGCTTGATCCATTGAGCCAGACACATCCATCAAGCAAAACATAACAGCTTTGCTGGTGGGGTGTGGACGCCTTTCGTAATTACGAAAGCGTAAGTCGTAATTGTCGATGAAAGGCACCGCGGCTATTTGCTCTTTTAGCACTTGGATCCGCAGTTCTATATCATTGATTTTCTGTTGAGGAGGAACCGGTTCAGCAAGCATATTTGCAAGTTCTTCCTCTAATTCCCTTAACTCTCGGCGTTTACTCGAGGTCATCGCAATACGGCGTGCCATTGAGCCTTTTAAACTGCGTACAATATCTAAGTTGCTAGGCATACCATCATTACAAAAGCCAGCTCGATGCGTTTTCATTTGCATTAATTTATCTAACTGGCTTTGCTGTAAGTTGGGTAACTCCAAGTCTTCAAACAATAGGTCTAAGTATTCGTCTTTTGAAATAGAGAATACAAAGTCGTCTTGTCCTTCGCCTTGGTTACTTGCCTCGCCATCACCTGACCCACCGCCTTGCCCAGAAGGAGGGCGCAGGATCCGATCGCCCGTTGAAAATTGATCGTTACCTGGGTGAATGAGCTCTCTGTCACCCCCTTTTCCCTGATGGAAAGTGGGCTCGCTGATATCTCGTTGTGGGATAGAAATGCTTTCGCCACTGGAGATATCAGTCACACTACGTTTGTTGATGGCCTCTGAAACCGCTTTCTTTATCTGCTTTTTGTAGCGGCGGATAAAACGTTGGCGGTTCAGAGTGCTCTTATTTTTGCCGTTAAGACGGCGGTCAATAAAATGCGCCATATAACACCCTCTTCATACTAACAAGTTACTGTGACTTTCTAACTCTTAAATACCATTCTGAAAGTAGGCGAACTTGTTTTTGGGTATAGCCTTTATCAACCATACGATTGACAAAGTCCTCGTGCTTCTTCTGATCTTCGGCAGAGGTTTTTGCATTAAACGAAATCACAGGGAGTAAGTCTTCGGTATTAGAGAACATTTTCTTCTCGATAACCGTTCTTAGTTTTTCATAGCTGGTCCATACTGGATTGTCACCATTGTGATGGGCTCTTGCTCTTAAAACAAAGTTGACTATCTCGTTACGGAAATCTTTGGGATTGGAAATACCGGCTGGCTTTTCAATCTTTTCCAGCTCGCCGTTAAGTGCGGCTCTATCAAACAGTTGGCCAGTATCTGGGTCACGATATTCTTGATCTTGGATCCAAAAATCTGCATAGGTAACATAGCGGTCAAAAATGTTTTGGCCGTACTCAGAGTACGACTCAAGGTAAGCTGTTTGTAGCTCTTTACCAATAAATTCGACATATTGCGGAATTAGATACCCTTTAAGGTGGCTTAGGTAGCGCTCTTGTACTTCTGCGTTAAATTGTTCGCGCTCAATTTGTTGCTCAAGTACATAAAATAAATGAACTGGGTTTGCTGCGACTTCACTGTGGTCAAAGTTAAACACACGAGAGAGGATCTTAAAGGCAAAGCGAGTTGAGAGGCCGCTCATGCCTTCGTCCACACCAGCGTAGTCTCTGTATTCTTGATAGGACTTAGCTTTTGGATCTGTGTCTTTTAAGCTTTCACCATCGTACACCCGCATTTTTGAATAGATACTGGAGTTCTCTGGTTCTTTAATCCGAGACAGTGCTGAAAACTTCGCTAAAGTTTCTAAAGTGCCAGGCGCACAGGGGGCTTCCCTGAGTTCACTATTTTCAATAAGTTTCTCGTAAATTTTGACCTCTTCGGACACGCGTAAACAATAAGGCACTTTAACGATGTAAACACGGTCTAAAAATGCCTCGTTGTTTTTATTGTTCTTAAAGGTTTGCCATTCAGATTCGTTAGAGTGAGCAAGTATTAGGCCGCTAAATGGTAGGGCGGAAATACCCTCCGTACCATTGTAGTTGCCTTCTTGGGTTGCAGTTAGTAGCGGGTGTAGCACCTTAATGGGTGCTTTAAACATCTCGACAAACTCCATCAAACCTTGGTTCGCAAGGCATAGCGCGCCAGAATACGCATAGGCATCGGGGTCATTTTGAGCGAAATGCTCCAGTTTACGGATATCTACTTTGCCCACTAGTGCTGAGATATCTTGGTTGTTCTCATCCCCAGGCTCCGTTTTCGCGATAGCAATTTGATCAAGAATGGAAGGGTAACGTTTTACGACCTTAAATTGCGTAATATCGCCATTGTACTCATGTAAGCGTTTGGTCGCCCATGGAGACATGATCGTTTTAATATAGCGCCCAGGAATGCCGTACTCTTTTTCAAGTAGGTCAGCATCTTCTTGTGGGCTAAACAAGCAAAGCGGGTGGTCGTTAACGGGTGAGCCTTTTAAAGAATAAACCGGCACCTTTTGCATCAAATACTTGAGCTTTTCTGCGATAGACGATTTACCACCACCTACCGGGCCGAGTAAATAGAGTACTTGTTTGCACTCTTCAAGCCCCTGTGCGGCATGTTTGAGATACGATACGATTTGTTCGATGGCATCCTCCATACCGTAAAACTCATTGAAGGCAGGGTATCGAGCTATTACTCTATTCGAAAACAGCCTGCTAAGTCTGGCATCTTTCGACGTATCGATCATTTCTGGTTCGCCTATTGCCATCAGAAGTCGCTCAGGTGCGCTGGCATAGGCTGATTTGTCATTTTTACAAATTTCAAGAAATTCCGCGATGGTGTACTCTTCTTCTTGCGCGGCTTCATATCTGGCCTGATAATGTTCAAATATTGTCATAACGACCTCCAATAAGCTACTTGGTGTGGTTTGCGGATCACAGATTTGGAAAGGTTACTTAAAGCTTAGTCGCGATATGAAGAATACCCAAAAAAAACTAGATTTTTTATGTATTAATGTTGAGTTACAGACATAAAAAAGGGCGCTGTTGCGCCCCATTGTTGCATCAATACTGATAGTTGATGTTAAGCTAGGTTGCTGTTTGCGAAATCCCAGTTAACAAGTGCCCAGAAACCTTTAAGGTAATCAGGACGAACATTACGGTAATCGATGTAGTAAGCGTGTTCCCACAGGTCAACTGTGATGATAGGTGTAACACCTTCTTCAGTCAGCGGCGTTGCTGCATTTGAAGTGTTAACGATATCTAGAGAACCGTCAGCTAGTTGTACTAACCAAGTCCAGCTTGAACCAAAGTTGTTAACTGCTTTGTCGTTGAAAGCTTCTTGGAATGCTGCGAATGAGCCCCATTTTGCATTAATTAGTTCAGCAACTTTACCTGTTGGTTCGCCACCTGCATTTGGCGCAAGGCTGTGCCAGTAGAAAGTGTGGTTCCAGATTTGAGCAGCATTGTTGAAAACACCACCTTCAGAGCTACATACGATCTCTTCTAGTGATTTACCTTCAAAGTCAGTACCTTCGATAAGACCGTTAAGCTTTACAACGTATGTGTTGTGGTGCTTACCGTGGTGGAATTCTAGCGTCTCTTGAGAAACGTGCGGCTCAAGAGCATTTAGTGCATAAGGTAGTGACGGTAGTTCAAATGCCATATTAATCTCCATTTTTTGGTTGATTTGCCAATAACGCATACGAAAGGTAGCTAACATCAGCCCACTTTTCTATACCATTGGCCTATATAGTGATACTATAATTCCTGACTATTTTACTCAAGTTTTGGCAAACAGCAATGCGTGCCAGTGACTTAATGACTTATAATACACATTCTTTGTGAACATATGCCGAATAGAAGTCAAAGCGTAGAACATCGTGACAGGCGGTTATGCTTATTTTAGCCATGGCAGCTAAGGTTCTATCGCTGCTTAAAGTTTGGCATTATGAATGCAACAGGTGTTGTTAAAGTGAGTAGCAAGCTAAAACGCCGATGCTAAACTAAATATTGATAAGCATTGGATGAAACGTCATTTTGAGGTAACTAATGGAAACTATTGACAAGATTAAACAGCAGATCGAAGAAAATCCAATTATTCTATATATGAAAGGGTCGCCAAAACTCCCTAACTGTGGTTTCTCTTCGCAGGCATCTCAGGCTTTGATGGCGTGTGGTGAGCAGTTTGCTTATGTTGACATTTTATTAAATCCAGACATTCGTGCTGAACTACCGCATTATGCGAACTGGCCAACTTTCCCTCAGCTTTGGGTAGAAGGTGAGTTAATCGGTGGTTGTGACATCATCATTGAGATGTTCCAAAAGGGTGAGCTTCAACCTCTTATTGCTGAAACAGCAGCTAAATATAAGAAAGACGAAGCAGCAGCGGAATAAGCTAACCGCTAATGGCAGAGTAGATACTCTGCCATGCTTTATTTTCTAAAAATATTCTAATATCTTCCTACCTACTTTTCTTAGCAAGTCTTTTTATCTGCTGTTTGGTTGAAAACCGGCAGTTCATTGAATTTAAGATATCTACACTTTCATTAACGCTATCCGCGCTTATCTAACTCAGAGCTACTCGCTTATTTTTATCAACTTAAGTTGACGTTAGCGTCAAGCTAAAAACGCGCTCTGTTTTGCATACCTATATAAACAGTGTAATAGAACGTGCTTCGGTATTGAGTTTTATAAAATTCAAAAAGTGAATAATTATTCATTTTTTGTATGGTTTACGTTTACGTAAACGTTTATTGCTGATTATGTTTTATTGCATTCTTATTGGTGTGATACCGGTGTCATTTTACAAATTTATATTCACTATTTTCAAAGTGGCAAATTTATTACGGTTTTGGCTAACTTGTCTTACCAATGAGAAATATTCAAGTTTGTGAATATGTATTCATATTTGTGTTGACTCTACTTTCAATCAAGGCTAATTTTGAATATCTGCCAGCATTTCGTCGTACCGTCATGGGCTGGCCGTTGTAGCAAGGGGAGGAGTCTATGTTATACGACTCAAAATTAGAAAAAGATAACTGTGGATTTGGCTTGATTGCGCATGTAAGCGGTCAGCCGAGTCACAAACTGATCCGTACAGCAATCACAGGTTTGGACCGCATGCAGCACCGAGGTGGTATTTCTGCAGATGGCAAAACCGGCGATGGCTGCGGACTGTTATTACAAAAACCGGATAGTTTTTTTCGCGCCGTCGCAGCTGAAAATGATTGGCATGTGGGCAAAAACTATGCGGTAGGTATGCTATTTTTAAACCAGGATCATGAGCTTGCAGCTGCGGCTGAGAAAGTGATCAGTGAAGAATTAGAAAAAGAAACACTGACGCTCATAGGTTGGCGTGAAGTACCCACCGATCCATCTATGTTGGGTCCTATTGCTAAAGCACAATTACCGCAGTTTAAACAGGTTTTTGTCGGTGCGCCTGAAGGGTGGCGTCCTAAAGATTTAGAGCGTCGTCTTTATATTGCAAGACGACGCATCGAAAAGCGTTTAGAACAAGATGAGCAGTTTTATATTTGTAGTTTGTCTGGTTTAGTGACTATCTACAAAGGCTTAATGATGCCGGCGGATTTACCGAATTTTTATATGGATCTTGCTGATATGCGGATGACCAGTGCGATTTGTGTATTCCATCAGCGCTTTTCAACCAATACACAGCCTCGATGGCCGTTGGCGCAACCGTTCCGCTATTTAGCTCACAATGGTGAGATCAATACTATTGAAGGTAACCGTCAGTGGGCGAGAGCACGTGCTTACAAGTTCGCGTCACCGTTGTTACCAGACTTGCAAAATGCGGCACCGTTTGTCAATGAAACGGGTTCTGACTCGTCTAGTTTAGATAACATGCTAGAGCTATTTTTAGCTGGTGGCATGGACTTATTCCGCGCTATGCGTATGTTAGTGCCACCTGCATGGCAGAAAAATCGTGCCATGGATGAAGACTTACGCGCATTCTATGACTTTAACTCCATGCATATGGAACCGTGGGATGGCCCAGCTGGCATCGTGATGTCTGATGGGCGCTTTGCTGCCTGTAATTTGGATCGTAACGGTCTTCGTCCTGCCCGCTATGTGATCACGCAAGACGGCTTTATTACGCTTGCCTCGGAAGTGGGCATTTGGGATTACGCGCCAGATGAAGTTATAGAAAAAGGTCGCGTGGGTCCAGGTGAATTACTGGTGGTTGATACCTTACATGGCAAGATTTGGCAGTCCGATGAAATCGATCAAGACTTGAAATCCAGACACCCGTACAAAACTTGGCTTGAGCAAAATGTTAAGCGTTTAACGCCATTTGAAGCGCTAGATGAGAAAGCAGCTGGCAAGCGCGATCTTGACGACGAAACTTTGCTGACCTATCAGAAGCAGTTTGGTTATACCAATGAAGAGCTCGACCAAGTGATCCGCGTAATGGGCGAAAACGGCCAAGAAGCAACCGGCTCAATGGGTGACGATACGCCATTTGCAGTGCTATCTGAAGGACACCGTTCGATATTTGACTACTTCCGCCAGAAGTTTGCTCAGGTCACGAACCCGCCAATCGATCCATTACGGGAAAATCATGTAATGTCACTGGCGACTTGTATTGGTCGTGAGCAAAACGTTTTCAACGAAACCACAGGTCATGCTAAACGTTTGCAGTTTGCCTCGCCAGTATTGACTTATTCTGATATGCAGCAGCTATTAGCCGCCGATGATGACCATTACTGTGCGTGTAAAATTTCATTGATTTACGGTTCTGAAGAGTCATTGCAAGATGCAATCAAGCGCATTTGTGATGAAGCCGTTGCAAAAGCAGGTTCTGGGTGCGTGATGTTAGTGCTCAGTGACCGAGAAATCGCTGCAGGTAAACAAGTTATCCCAGCGGCGATGGCCGTGGGAGCAGTACAAAGACGACTAGTGGATGGCAACCAGCGTTGCGACACCAATATTTTGGTTGAAACAGGTAGTGTTAGAGATCCGCACCAGTTTGCTGTTTTGTTAGGTTTTGGCGCAACAGCGATTTATCCTTATCTAGCCTACGAAACCCTTGTTGCAATGTGTGATAAGAAGATCATTAAAAAGTCTTACCGCGAGGTGACTTTGTCTTATCGCGGCGCGATTAACAAAGGTTTATACAAAATCATGTCGAAGATGGGGATCAGCACCATTGCTTCCTATCGTTGTTCGATGTTGTTTGAAGCCGTCGGTTTATCCGATGAGGTGGTTGAATTGTGCTTTAAAGGAGTTGCAAACCGTATTAAAGGTACGTGTTTTGACGATTTTGCCTTGGAGCAACAACAACTCAATAAATTGGCATTTAGCAAGCGTAAACTACTATCACACGGTGGATTATTAAAGTATGTGCATGGTGGTGAATACCATGCGTATAACCCAGATGTCGTGCAAACTTTGCAGACCGCTGTTCGTTCGGGTAACTATCAAGACTACGTTAAATACGCGGAGCTGGTAAATAACCGTCCAATTACAAATCTGCGAGACATGCTTAAGCTTAATACGGCGCAACAAGCAATCGACATCAACGATGTTGAGCCTGTGACTGAGCTATACAAACGTTTTGACTCAGCTGCGATGAGTATCGGTGCATTATCACCAGAGGCACACGAGGCGTTAGCAATTGCGATGAATCGCCTCGGCGGTTGCTCTAACTCTGGTGAGGGTGGTGAGGATAAGCTACGTTTTGGTACAGAAAAGAATTCGCGTATTAAGCAGGTTGCTTCTGGCCGATTCGGTGTGACACCACATTATTTGCGTTCAGCTGATGTTATTCAAATCAAAGTTGCGCAAGGGGCAAAGCCGGGCGAGGGTGGTCAGCTTCCAGGTGAAAAAGTCACCCCTTATATCGCGAAGCTACGCTATTCGGTTCCTGGTGTTACTTTGATTTCGCCGCCGCCGCATCACGATATTTATTCGATCGAAGACTTAGCTCAGCTTATTTTTGACCTCAAACAGGTCAATCCTGAAGCGATGATCTCGGTCAAACTGGTTTCAGAACCCGGTGTCGGCACGATTGCGACTGGTGTTGCTAAAGCGTATGCCGATCTCATTACCATTGCCGGTTATGATGGTGGTACTGGGGCGAGTCCGCTGACATCGGTAAAGTATGCAGGTAGCCCGTGGGAGCTCGGCCTTGCTGAAACACAACAGGCGTTGGTTGAAAATGGTCTACGCCACCGCATTAGGTTGCAAACAGATGGCGGCTTAAAGACCGGATTAGATATTATTAAAGCAGCAATTTTGGGTGCTGAGAGCTTTGGTTTTGGTACCGGCCCTATGGTTGCGCTTGGCTGTAAATACCTGCGGATCTGTCACCTTAATAACTGTGCAACCGGTGTTGCTACGCAAGATGATACGTTGCGTCAAAAGCATTATCACGGATTGCCAGAAATGGCGATGAACTACTTTAAGTTTATTGCGCAAGAGGCTCGTGAACTGATGGCCGCTTTGGGAGTCACAAAACTCACCGATTTGATTGGTAGAACGGATTTACTTGAAGCCATTGAAGGTAATACTGCGAAGCAGAAAAAGCTCGACTTAAGTCCGCTTCTAGCGAAGCCGAACAATCCGTCAAATGAAGCGCTGTATTGCACCCATACTAATCCATCACATTACAGTGGTGCGTTGAACGAAAGCTTACTAGCGAAAGCGAAGACGGCAATCGATGAAATGACAGGTATCTCGTTGGTGAGTCGTATATCCAATACGGATCGCTCTATCGGTGCAATGCTGTCTGGTTATATCGCGAGCAAGCATGGTAACCAAGGTATGGCAGCAGATCCAATCGCACTTGAGTTACATGGTACAGCAGGGCAATCGTTTGGGGTGTGGAATGCGGGTGGCCTTGAAATGACATTAGTCGGTGATGCTAACGATTATGTTGGTAAAGGGATGGCTGGTGGAAAGCTAGTCGTGCGTCCTCCTGTTGGCTCAAGCTTTGCCTCTCATCAGGCGGCTATCATCGGTAACACCTGTTTATATGGCGCGACCGGCGGCAAGTTGTTTGCAGCAGGTCGAGCTGGGGAGCGCTTTGCTGTGCGGAATTCGGGTGTACAAGCGGTTGTTGAAGGGCTTGGTGATAATGGCTGCGAATACATGACGGGAGGCGTGGTGTGTGTGCTTGGTCAAGTTGGCGTTAACTTTGGCGCAGGCATGACCGGTGGTTTTGCCTATGTACTTGATGAAGAAAGTGATTTTGATAAGCGGATCAACCCTGAGTTGGTCGAGCTGGTAGACCTCAAAGCGCTGGCATCGCACCAAGAACATCTACGCGGTTTAATTGCAGAGCATTTAGATTTAACGAGCTCAACTCGAGCTGAGCAGATCTTAGCTAACTTTGAGTTGTATTTGCCAATGTTTACATTGGTAAAGCCAAAGTCGAGCGATTTAAACAGTTTACTTGGCCACCGAGCGCGTAGTAGCGCTGAGCTAAGAATTCAGGCGCAGTAGGAGAGAGCAATGAGCGAGAACGTTTACCAATTTATCGATGTACAACGTGTAGATCCGCGCAAAAAGCCTATTTCTACGCGTAAGCAATCTTTTGTTGAAATTTATGAGCCATTTTCTGAGCAGCAAGTTCATTCGCAATCCGATCGTTGTTTAGATTGTGGTAATCCGTATTGTGAATGGAAGTGTCCAGTTCACAACTATATTCCGCAATGGCTCAAACTTATTCGTACCGGCAGAATCATTGAGGCAGCGGAGCTATCTCACCGTACCAATAGTTTGCCTGAAGTGTGTGGTCGAGTATGTCCGCAAGATAGGCTTTGTGAGGGGTCGTGTACGCTGAACGAAGAGTTTGGTGCAGTGACTATAGGAAATATTGAAAAATATATTACTGATACGGCGTTTGCACAGGGCTGGAAGCCTGATCTTTCTTACGTTACTTGGACTGATAAGAAAGTCGCAATCATAGGCGCGGGTCCGGCAGGGCTTGGCTGTGCAGATATTCTAGTGCGAAACGGCGTGCGCCCTGTGGTGTATGATCGTAACCCAGAGATTGGTGGCTTGCTGACCTTTGGGATCCCGTCATTCAAATTAGAAAAATCGGTAATGGAAAACCGTCGCGAGATTTTCACCGAAATGGGCGTTGAGTTTAAACTCAATACCGAGGTTGGTCGTGATGTCTCAATGGACGAGTTATTGTCGCAATACGACGCGGTATTCTTAGGTGTGGGGACGTACCAAAGCATGAAAGGTAATCTTGCAAATGAAGATGCCGATGGTGTTTATGATGCGCTACCATTTTTGATTGGTAACACCAACCGAGTTATGGGCTATGACGAAAGTCAGCATAACTATGTGAACATGGCTGGTAAGCGCGTGGTGGTACTAGGTGGTGGTGACACAGCGATGGACTGTGTTAGAACGTCAGTCAGACAAAATGCGCAATCCGTGATCTGTGCTTATCGTCGTGATGAAGAAAACATGCCTGGCTCAGTTCGAGAAGTTAAAAATGCCAAAGAAGAAGGGGTTGAATTTAGATTCAATTTACAGCCGGTTGGTATTGAAATTGACAGCTCAGGCAAAGTCACGGGCGTTAAAATGGTGAAAACACAATTAGGTGAACCTGACAAAAATGGTCGCCGTAGTGCTGAAACCGTGGAAGGCTCTGAGCATACACTAGAAGCCGACGCGGTGATCATGGCATTTGGTTTTAAGCCTCACAACCTTGATTGGTTAGCACAATACGATGTCGCAATAAATCACTGGGGCGGTATTGTTGCACCAGAAAAAGGCGCATTTACACATCAAACAAGTAATCCTAAGATCTTTGCCGGTGGCGACGCGGTACGAGGTTCTGATTTAGTGGTAACGGCGATTTTTGAAGGCCGCAACGCTGCTGAAGGCATTTTGGATTATTTAGAAGTTTAACGCTTTTGTCGTTCACAAACCCCAACTACATTCGTTGTAGCTGGGGTTTTTTTATTTGAATTTTGCGTAGGGACTGTTTATCTTTTAAGTTTGTTTTTGCAGCAGTTTGATTGATGTTTATACAAGGCAGAGTCTGCGTAGCATAGTTGTTCTATGTGAGTCAGGCGATAACACAGTAGAAATGCTAATCAAGCGCTGCCCTTTGGGTTCACCTGAGTGTGCTTTGTTCATTGTTGCTCAACTTTTACCTAGATTACTAGGCGGTAAGTTGAGCGTCGCGACCAAAACGCACTCAGAAGAACAAAAATCAAACAGCAAAGGTCAACAGGCCCTTGTTAGCCACTAACTTAATTTTACTCAACATATATTTATCAATAGTATTAAGGAAAGATCATGAATGAAACAATAAACTCAGGCGCTGATGCGGTCACTGCAAAGATAGCGAGCTTAAGCGATTGGCGTGCAGTGGTATTGCAGCAGGTCAGAAGTCTGATCCTAAGTGTTGATAAAGAGGTAGAAGAAGATATCAAGTGGCGTAAGCCAAGCAACCCAACAGGAGTGCCTGTCTGGTCAAAAGCTGGCATGATCTGCACGGGCGAAGTATACAAAGATAAGGTCAAACTTACCTTTGCATACGGTGCAAAGTTTGAAGATGAGCACCAGTTATTCAATACAGGGTTTGCAGGTAACACTCGACGGGCGATTGATATAAAACAGCAGGACACCATCAATGAAGCCCATTTCTGTACATTGATCCGCGCAGCAATTCGGTATAACGCTGCGCGTTAATCAACAGGAGCAATCAGCCTGATAACGGCTAAGCACTTTGTACTTGTAATAATTCTTTTGCACTCGCTCTTGTCGTGTCACTTATTTTATCTCCACCAATTAACCTTGCTATTTCATCAATGCGTTGGCTTTCTGCCATTGGGGTCATTTTGGTAAAGGTTTCGCCATGTTCTACCCGTTTTGCGACAAAGAACTGGTTGTGACCACTGCATGCCACTTGCGGTAAATGGGTAACACAAATAACTTGCGTGGACTGGCCAAGCTGACGTAGCAATTTACCTACGGTTGCAGCCGTTGGACCTGATATCCCTACATCAACTTCATCGAAAATCAAAGTGGGTGTCGTAACGCGTGTTGCGATAATCACTTGAATGGCTAAGCTTATCCGAGATAGTTCACCACCCGAGGCAACTTTGCCCATAGGCTGTAAAGGTTGGCCTGGGTTAGTAGAGACGTAAAATTCAATGTGGTCATACCCAAGAGGGCTCGGTTTAGCGCCAAGATTAGGCGTTAACTGGATCTCAAATTGACCATCACCCATCGCAAGCTCTTTCATACTTGCAGAAATACGTTCGTTAAGAGATGCACTGGCTTGCTGGCGGCTTTGACTTAATCCTTGTGCAGCTTGGTTATAAGCGTTGATGGCTTCAGCAATTTCCTCCTCTAATGCATCCAGTCGTGCAGAATCAGAGCTAATAGACTCAAGCTCGTGTTGTAGTGCTTGATGGTGCTGATATAGCAATTCTGGCTGAACTTGATGCTTTCTAGCTAAATCTAGAGCTTGAGAGAGTCTATCTTCTAGCTCTTGTAGTCGCATCGGATCTTGTTCGACTGAATCAGAATAACTGCGGATCTCTCTACTGGCTTCTTCCACTTGTACTGCTGCCTCTTCAAGCACTTGCGCAATATTCTCAAGGGTTTTGTCAAAACTGGTGAGTTCAGAGAACACTTGTGCACTTTGTTGTAGCTGCGATAGCACAGTCTGCTCGTCATTTTCATAAAGGCGAGAGAGCTCACGGTGGCATTGTTCTAAAATGGTTTGGCTATGGCTTAGGCGTGAATGTTCGGTCTCAATATCTTCATATTCGCCTTCTTGTAGGGCAAACTCGTCAAGCTCCGCTACTTGGTACTCAAGAAGTTGTTTTTTTGCGGCTTGTGCCTGTTGTGACTTTTGTAGTTCGGCATATTCTTTTTGCAGTTTATGGTAGTGATTATATTGGCCCTTAACTGCTTGTAACAAAGTCGTGTGGCTAGCATAGGCATCTAGCAAGTGCAGTTGATATTCTGGCTTTAGCAGTAGCTGATGGGCGTGTTGTCCATGGATTGCAATAAGATGTTGGCCTAACTCTTTTTGCTGGCCAGCAGTAACAGGGGAGCCATTGATGTAGCTTTTACTACGCCCACTTTTACTAATAACACGACGAAGAATACATTCATTCTCTTCGTTATCTAGCATATGCTCCGTTAGAAAGCGTTTGGCAGCTGGGAGATTTGAAACATCAAACTGAGCAGAGATATCCGCTTTGTCGGTACCTGGACGAATAGCAGAAGGATCAGCGCGCTCACCGAGACATAAAGAAAGCGCATCAATTGCAATGGACTTACCTGCGCCTGTTTCACCTGTAATTGCGGTCATGCCACAATGCCAGTCAGTATTTAGCGCACTAACAATAGCAAAATTTTGAATATTTAAAGCTAAAAGCATACTGTACACCCTAACAGAGAATTACTGTTAATTTATACAGTATTTTGTTGTTTAGCAACTCAAATTAAAAAATTCTGCTAAAAATAATAGCAAGATTAACCGACGGCATGCTCTTTTACTAAGGCTGCTGCTTGCTTTTGTTGGTTGGATGGCTCTGAGCTAGTTAGTTCTGGTGAGTCTAATACATCTTCATCTTGCTGTTGTGCTGGTGTTTCAGGTGTTTGAATGCGAGCAATGAGGGCCGGGAGCATCTCGCGATAGAAATCGCGATTATAGGCAATGCCTGCCGTGGGTAATTCGGCAACAAAATATTGTAATTGCTCAGCAAGCAAATCCATATTGCCATTTGAGCGACACTTATTGAGCTCGTTTGTCACTGAATAGATAAATAACTCAGACACTTTTTCCAGTTGCGCCAAGTTCTCTTCCGAGTGCGCTTGAACAACAAAAAAGTTGCCAACAATTGCATTGATCTGCGGTGCGTATTTTGGCCTTAAAATCTTCGCTTCGACGAATTCAGCAACTTTAAGTTTAAAGTTGCTACTAATCACTTTTAAACGATCGTTAAAGGCTTTTTTTTCCGCTTCACGGGCTTTTCTTCTATTATTTTCAATCACTAAATACACTGAAAGTATAGTGATAAGCAGCGCCAATGTGAAAAATACAACGTAAGCCATTTTATTGTTATTTACCTAAATTAGAAAAATTAACCAAGGTTATTTTGCGTAACTTTGCGTGCTTAGTAAAGCCTACTGCCCCAATTTAATTTCTGTCTAAGAACATTGTAGTAGGAGTAGCATTTAGGGTGGATCAATCTTAGTCTTTTCTCCGCTTTTTTGATGATAACCTCGTCGCCAGGTAGCACAGCCAGTACAACATGGCTGTCACAACTTACTTGTAAGCTGTCGGTGTTTTCTAGACTTAACTTAAGTTTGACTTCTTTTTCTGCATCCACCACTAAAGGCCGGCTGGATAAGGTATGCGGAAACATAGGCACCAAAGAAATAGCGTCGAGTTCTGGGGTTAAAATAGGCCCGCCACCAGAAAGCGAGTAAGCGGTTGACCCCGTCGGTGTCGAGACAATTAAACCGTCTGAGCGCTGGGAAAATACAAAGTCGTCGTTGATAAAGGCCTCAAATTCAATCATATGAGCAACCTTATCAGCGTGTAATACGGCTTCGTTCATTGCTAAATTTGCGCTTTTAAGTTGGTGATGTCGATATACTGCCACCTCTAACAGAAATCTCGATTCTTCAATAAATTGGCCGCTTAACACCGCTTCTAGCTGCGCTTCAAAGCCTTCGGGGTTCAAATCTGTCAAAAAGCCTAAGTTACCGCGGTTAACCCCAATCACGGCGACATCAAAACGAGCCAGTACTCTTGCCGCACCAAGCATGTTACCGTCACCACCAACAACAATAGCAAGATCGCAGCGTTTACCTAGTTCAACTAACTCGACAACAGCGTCTTCGTCTAACGACTTTATTTGCTCCGCAACGCGATCTTCTACGAGTACTTCATATCCTAATGCTTGCAAAAATGTGTAGAGTCGTTGTAAGGTCGTCCCCGCGCCTTCGTGGTTGGGTTTGCCAATTAAGCCGATGGTGTTAAACGTGGTCGTCATTCAGTCATTTGTCCTTGGTATCTTTGTTGCAAGATTATATTAAAAGCGTAGTGCTTGAAACTGGCAATTGACACCCATATTAAAATAATTATGAAACTAAATCCCAGAGATGAACAAATTCTGTGTGCGGTCATGCGCCATTATTGTAATGGTGAAGGGCAGCCTGTTGCATCCAGCAAAATAGCAAAGCAGGACGGCCTTGCTATTTGTTCTGCAACCGTACGTAATGCAATGGCAAGACTTGAAAATCAAGGCTTATTGTATTCGCCGCACACGTCAGCTGGCCGCGTGCCCACCGATCAAGGTGTAAAATTCTGGCTACAGGAGTTTTTTCCTCTGGCTGATGTTGCCGTTCATTGGCAACCAGATCAATCCGCAATAGTCTCTTTTGCCCACTTATTGAGCCAAAACTTCCAGGTCTGTTGCTGCGTTGGATTACCACAAGTTAGCAGCAAACAAATGTTCCGTGTCGAAGTGCTCGATTTTGATCGTAAAAATTGGCTGGTCCTGCTGTTAGACAGAGCGGGGCAATCACACAATATTTGTATAGATAAACCCGTTGATGACTCCGACGCGTTGCGTTACCAGTTCGCGGCTTGGATGAATACTGTATTCAGTCAACAAACTTTAGTTGAAGGGTTGCACCGAATGCGCGCCATGGCACACAGCGCACCGCCGAGTTGTCATCATATTTTGGCCCAGTGGACTAAGCAGTTAAGTCAGCAATTAGGCTCAGATAATGCGATTGTTGTGGGCGAGCGCTACTTATATAACCGCCTAGAGTTGGATAGAGAGATTAATCTTGGCGTCGGATTTTTAGACCAAGTTGAAGACCGCTTGGCGTTTAAAGACGGTGTATCCGTGTTACTTGGCGAAGAGCTAAGCATGCTCGGTTTACATCGCGTAGTGGTGCTTAGTGTGCCGTATTTCTCTAAAGGAGAATATCAAAGTCGCTTTTGCGTCATTTGCCCTGCGGATTCAAAGATCGAAGCTATCTTGTCGGAATTCAAAAAATTGCCGCAATAAAGGGTTGAAACTCTCATTTCAATCCCCATAATTACCGCAGTTGTAAAGAATCGGAGAATCACCACATGTCTGAGCAGACAAAAGCCCCAGAGCAAGAGCTTGAACAAGAACAAACACAAGCGGAAGCGGAAGTTGTAGAAGCACAAGCAGAACAACAAACTCAGGAAGAGCAGGCAGAAAATGCGGGTGAGTTGAGCCCAGAAGAAGAAATCGCTGGTCTGTATGCTGAGCTTGAAACCGCTAAGCAAACTATCGACTCACAAAAAGATAGCGTTGTTCGCGCCGCTGCTGAGCTTGAAAATGTTCGTCGCCGTGCAGCGCAGGATGTTGAAAAAGCGCATAAATTTGCGCTAGAAAAGTTCTCAAACGAATTACTACCTGTAATCGATAACCTAGAGCGTGCGATTGAGTTTTCTGACAAAGAAAACGAAACTTTAAAGCCAGTGCTTGAAGGTATTGATATGACTATCAAGACATTTGCTGATGCCCTTGCTAAATTTGGTGTTGAAGCGGTAAACCCGCAGGGTGAAGCATTTAACCCAGAGCTACACCAAGCAATGTCAATTCAGCCAAGCAATGATGTATCACCAAATACTGTGCTTGCTGTGATGCAAAAAGGGTATACCTTAAACGGTCGTCTATTGCGCCCTGCGATGGTGATGGTCTCTAAGGCTGCTGAATAAGCAAATTCAATTTGAAAAAGCCGCTCATTGAGCGGCTTTTTTGCGTTTAGGAACGAATGTATTTGCTTACCAGCTACACAGCTTCACTCTATCAAACCAAGGGCTTGAAAAAGACTTGGCTGTGATGGGGAGGGGAGCCGTTACTTCGACGCCTAACTCTTTTGCTAAATATCTATGTACTAGTAGCTTTACTTTATCGCTTTCTAACTGGGTATATGCCAGTTGTAACGCTTGCTTAGTGCTTTGGTTGGGCATCTCCCCCTCGAGTTGTTTATAGCGCGCCTCAAGCCATTGTAGCCAAGCTTGTTTTGATTCGTTTGGAAAGGCTGTGGTTAGGGTAGACGTGGGCCCTTGTAAACGTTCGTAGTTCACGATTTGTTTTTGAATAAGAAAGACAAACATCAAGTTAATCCCCGCTGAGATTTGACCCGAGCGTTTATCAACGGCTTGATAGCCCAACAGAGCATGGCGAAAATACTGCTCGGCTTCAAATACTCGACCTTGATCAAGCGCGAGGCTACCCAAATTGCTTTCGATCATTGCAAGTACCGGGGTTTGCTTTAACTCCTCAGCCAATTTGCGTGCTTTGGCATACAATGTTCTCGCTTTTTGGTAGTCATCTTGGTTGCGGGCAACTAGCGCCATACTGTTAGTCAGCGTAAGTCGTTGGCGGTCATTTTCTGCATATTTGTAGGCACACTTAAGACTAGTATCAGCATCATCAAGGTATTCTTGTCGGCGTAACCAAATCCCTAGCGCACTCAAAATGGTAGGGAGGTTGGCTTTAAAAAACATGTCATCTGGATACAGAAAGGTCGCGTTTATTGAGGTATAGAGCCTATCAACTTTGTTTGTTGGTACAGATGCACGAGCGCTCAGCAAATGCCACTGAATAAATAACGGTACAGGTACATCTGGCAGTTGCTCTAAACTGTCGAGAATAATCAAGGATTGTGCAGGGTTAACCGTTAAATAGTCGCTGGCCTCGTCTAGCTTACTTTCAAAATATGAGAAGTCTTTCGCCAACGCATGTTGGCAAAAATAAAATGTACAAGTTACAAAGAGTAAAAACCGAACCAAGCAAATCCCAACCACATTTTTGCGCATCTATTAACTGTAGTCGGCAGTAACAAATAGTTCCAAATCAATTACGACAAACAGCATTATACAAAGATAAGCAACAATGTAGAGGTTACCTCTTCAATTATAAATGGGGATCGGAAACGTGATGAAAAGAAAACAAATTGTTGAGTTCACTCTGGTGCAATTCAATTAGCCGATTAATATTTTCAAGGTCTACAGTGGTTAAACTGACTTTGCTAAGCATATAGCTAACCGGAGTTCTATTCGCGTCGATACCAGAATAGATAACATCGGTATACTCTTTGGCTTGAATAAAGTGCTCGCCCGCGAGCTTATCTTCAACAACATAATCAACTCGCTGTTTACCCAACATTTTAAAGCGGCGAGCGGCATTGGGCAGGTGTACCAGCTGATCGTTATAAAAGTCTTGGATCAGTTTTTCAAAGGCAATTCCATAGTAGCTGCCGGCATTCAGAGCAAATGTGTTTCCTGCAAGGATCAACGACTCGACTTCGCCGCCAATTTTTGGTTTTTCTTTATGTTGGAATAATGCCATGACTTCTTGGCGGTAAGGTGTAGTGAAGTAAGCAAACTTAGCTCTAGATGCCGTTTTGGTCGCAGCCATTAGTACATCTACCTTACCTACCTTTAGCTCTGCTAGCATTCTCGCTGAAGTGGGATAAAAGACATATTCCAAGCAATAAGATGAGTCGTTAAACAAGGTGTTTAGCGCATTAATCTCTAAACCAGAGACATTACCTTCTTTACGGGAAATATAAGGAGGCCACAGTGTTTCGTTCATTCCTATGCGCAAAGTTTTGCTACATTTCGCTAAAGTTTCAAATGCCCAAAATGTGATAAGTAAACTAAGTAAAAGTGATATAGAACATTTCATGGCGTAAATCTCTGAGCGTTTTATAAAGCATGCTTATTTTATCAGCAAAGGAAGACTGGTACACGTGTTTTGTTAAACGATTAAGAATGTTTAATGTATCCGCAAAGTGTTTTTTGCTTCTTAATTTATTATTGTACATTGCGGCTCTGTGCGAGTACGGTTGCTATGGTATTGATAAGCTCAAGCTGCTCTATGGGTTTGGCAACATAACCATCAAATCCGACGCGCTCATACAAGGCTTTGTCTTCCGCAAAGGCATTTGCAGTCAATGCGATTATTGGGATATTGGGATCCTTTCTTTTGAGACGCTTGCAGGCTTCAACGCCATCCATTTCAGGCATTTGAATATCCATAAGTATTAAGTCGGGTTTGTTTAGCTCGAATTGTTCAATGGACTCTTTACCATTATTCGCAATCGTAATATCACCATTGGCTTTACTGATCATAGAACGCACTACCAGCTGGTTTACTGGATTATCCTCAGCCAGCAATATGGACGTACCGCTCAAGTCTGCTGCTGTTAGCGGATCGCCTTTTGGTTGCTCTGATGTACACTTAGCCTTTTGCAAGGGCAACTCGATGCTAAATTGACTGCCTTCTCCGACAGTACTTTCTACTTTTATCGTGCCGCCCATCAGGTCGATTAGGGAGCGGGTGATTGAAAGGCCGAGCCCCGTACCACCAAATTTTCTGGTGGTGGACTTATCCGCCTGCTCAAATCGTGAAAAGAGTTTTTTGATTGTGGCTTCTGTCATTCCTATGCCGGTGTCGGCAACGGTGATAAGCATACCTGAATCATTTTGGAGTGGTTTTATATGGGTAATAATACTACCAGTTTCAGTAAACTTAATGGAGTTTGACAAGAGGTTAAGCAACACTTGCCTGACTCTGACTTCGTCTCCAAGCCAAAACTTATGCTCAAGTTCAACGTAGATCTTAAGTTTTAATCCCTTGTTTTTTGCCAACACTAAGAAATCTGAGCGTAGGTGTTCAACCAACACCTCAATATTAAATGGTCGTTCTTCAAGCTCAATTCTACCGGCTTCAATTTTAGAGAAATCCAAAATATCGTTGATGATAGTATTAAGTGCCTTAACCGAGTAAGTCGCCTTCTCAAGTAGGTTGGTAGCGGTGCTGTTAAGTGGTTCCGACTTTAATAGTTGTAATGTGCCGTATAAGCCATTCATGGGAGTTCGTATTTCATGACTCATATTCGCCAAAAAGACGGCTTTGGCTTTGGCTGCTTGCTCAGCTGCTTCTTTGGCGTGCGAGAGTTCTCGCTCATGTTTGAGCTGCTCAGTGAGATCTAATGCGATGCCCAAAAACCCATCAATATTGCCGTGTTCGTCGGTCAAGGTTGTTACATTTAACTTAATTTGAACGTGTTGATTCTGCTTAGTAACGTAAGTCCATCGACTAGTATCTACCACACCTTGTTTGGCTTTGGCGACAAACACTTCAAACCCAGGTTCAATGACTCTGCCAAGCTCTTCCGTTAACGCTTTTGCTCTTGCTATGACCTCTTCCTCAAGATGGAAAATGGCAGGGGATGATTTACCAATGAGTTCATCTTTTTTGTACCCTAATAAACGCTCAGCTGCAGGGTTAAACTGGGTAATGATACCGTCAGGATCGGTGGCGACAATGGCATAACCCGAACCTTCAACAATGCTGGTGTGAAGTTGGCTGTATTTTACGATTTCTTTAGTTCGTGCTTTTACTTCCTGTTCTAATGAAGAGTTCAGTTTAGCAAGGGACTGTGCTTTTTCTTCTTCGGCTGCTAGCTTTTCCTTTTCTGCTAAGCGCTGACGCGTAAAACTTAAAAGCAGAATATAAGTGATGATTGCCAATAGCGCAGACACCAACAGCGCAACTTGCAAAATGGTATTAGGAGAGACGAGATTGAGTGAACGGATAAATTGCGGAGTTGGCCAAATTTTTACTTCCCAAGAGCGACCAAACAAGGTGACCTGTTTAGCCACTGAGTTATCCAACTCTTTAATATCTTCTTTTAGCACCTGATAAAATGGTGTGTTTTCATCGTTATTGGTTACATCGGAAATTTGAATTGAAACATCTTGTCGAAAAGACAGCAAAGTCGACAGGATCTCATCGATAAGTAACGGGGAATAAGTCCAACCAACTAAGTTGTCTAACCGATTTTCTTCATTTGTTGCCATACCAATAGAGGTATAAATTGGCGCGAGTATCAAAAAGCCGTATTTAATTTTATTGTCGGCTTGCACTAAGGTAATTGGGGCGGTAAGCCTCGGCTCATTGGCAGTTGCAGCTTCTATTGCCGCTGTTCTACGACTAGCTTCGGAACCTATATCCAAGCCGACGGCTTTATCGTTGTTTACTTCGGGTTCAATGTACTGGATAACAAATTTGCTGGTGCTATGTGGGTTTAGCGTTTTGATGGAGAATGTTCTGTCTGTACGCTCAGCTTGTGCTTGTTGCATAAAGCTGCTTACGCTATCAACGGGGACATATTTGATGATCCCCACGCCACGAGCCCCAGAATATTCCGCTTGGAAGTCAAACGACCTGATATAACGCTGCATCGCCTGATAGTCAAAGCTGTGTTGTTGATTCGCATAAATTGCAGTGCGAAGCCCTAAAATACCGTACCAATACAGCGTAACGCGCTCGTTTACACCCTCAGTCACATGGTCAAGCCGTGAGGCAAGTGCCGCCGCTACCTTTTCAGCATGATGCTCCTTTTCTTGCTCATATAACACCAGCCCATAAAGCATACTGCCAACTAACACGAGTAGTGCAGCAACAAGTGGCAAAAATCGGCTCTGGCGAACTGTGTGAGCATTCGCTAACGACACGCTATATTCCTTACGCTTTAAATCTAATCAATATGTTAGTCCAGATAGCATAGAATTGATAGTGATTACGGTGAAGTGACAATCCTGAATTTATGCCTAATTTGGCTCAATAAAGACATATTTTGAATTGTTATTTGGATAAATTGTAGATTGAAATCGGATAAGCCATGTGACCATAAAAGCTAAAATAAATATGCGGATTTTGGGCTTTATATAAATGTGGTCACGATGTGGACATTTTTTAGGATGAAATGTGGATGTTTGCCCCGGAAACAAAAAAGCCAGTTAAAGCATGCTGCTCTAACTGGCTGTTTTAAAACGCTAAAATTTGGTGGAGCTGGGGGGATTTGAACCCCCGTCCGGAAAGCGTCGACCTTCGGTCCTACATGTTTAGTATCGTCTTTTGGTTAACCTTTAAATCTCGGACGAACACGATAAGTAAAGGCGAGGCCGCTTAGTTTTAGCCCTTCAACCCCGGCCAGGGTTTCCGTAGCGATCTTGTGTAGGGTGACACTCCAGAACCAGATCCACAAGAATATCATGGAGGAGTGCTAGCGGGCTATTATGCCGCTAGAGCGTAGTTATCGTCGTTTGCGATTACTTTAAATACGGCTTTTTTACGAGGCCAGCCGCACCTCGACATGCACCTCAGGCTTCTTGAATCCCGTCGAATCCTAATCAGCCCCTGAATAAATTCAGTACTGTTAGTGTCTATACATCTAACAACTAACTATGTCTCGCATTATACATAGGATTAATGCCATTACAATGGCTTAGCATGTGATTTACGCTGGGAGATGTGTATTTGCTTAATATCTCACCGATAAATACACATAGAGACAAATTAGGGTGATGTAACTGAGTTTATTGTTTGGATTTGTATGATAGCTAATCCTGAATCCGCTGCACTCACATCAAGTTGATTCACACAGTGCGTGATAAGATTAAGCTTTTGCTAGCCCTTGAGCTGTCGATAGCAAACGTTTACGTGTGGGTAGTTATTAGAGTCGGTAAAACAGAGATGTATGTATTTTGTCGTGGTTGTCCCCAAAAAATTCATTTTCTTTTCGCATGGATTGAAATTACCCTATCTGTGGCCAAACGCAAACGCTGGTGAGACTTAGCTATTAATTTGTCGAAGTTAAGCTTGAAATATCTTAATTTACCTAAAGCTTTGCACCGTAAAGCCGATAAATCTAAAGAAAATAATAAGTTGTCTTTTTAATGCACAGGTTGATTTACATTCATTTATATTTTGTAGCAGTTCAGGTGATGTTAAGCTTAACAATTTGGCGAAGTTATGCTCAAATGAGTTCGCTGCATTAAAAATAACAACATAACAATAAGATCGTGCATACTTTTCAGGGTTGATGAATGTCATTATTTCGTTTTGATGAGGATGAGGGCTATGTCTACTTACTCTCTCATCCTGTGGAATCCGGATTTCCGGCGAGCTCGTCTCAGCTAGTTGAGATGATAGAGGGGTCGCCATATGCGGATTTTGAAATCATTCATGCCAATATCGGCCAATTATTTACCGCAAGTGAGGCGCCCGAGCAGGACTCGCTGATTGTGGCTCGCGCTATCGATGCTTCTATTTCGGTGCGTATTGAAGAAGGCAACATGCTTGCTGAAGCGAGAGTGACCACAGCCCGTGGTGGTAAGCTGGTTTGTATGAACAAGGCCAAACAAGCATTAAAACAAGCGGGTATTAAAAAAGGCGTCAGTGGCAAAGCCCTCGATAATCTTCTCGGTCAGCAGTTAGAACTCCCTCCTGGACACACTTACAATGGTATTGTTGCGCATGGTCAACGAGCCAAAGATGGCAATGACGCACGTTTTGTGCGCCTGTGTATGACAGCGCAGGACAGAGTGCTCAGCCCACAAGAATCGAGCGGCGGTAAGGTCGATATGCGCAATTTAGGTGCTATCATCACCGTAAAACCGGGCAGCCCATTAATGAAAAAAGTCCCGCCAACTGAAGGCGAGCCGGGCTATACCGTGTTTGGTGACGTGATTGACCCTAAACCAGGCAAAGACGCGCCACTTGAGGTATCAGAAGGCACCAAGCTCGATCCCAACGATAAAAACCTGCTTATTGCCGATTCAAAAGGTGTGCCAGTAGCCATTCCTCGAGGTATGCGCGTTGACGATGTGCTGTGCTATGAAAACATTGATGTGACGACTGGGCATGTTGAGTTTGATGGCAGCGTGATTGTGAGCGGTGATATTAAAGATGGAATGCGTGTGAAGGCTTCGGGCGATATTACTGTTATTGGCTTTGTGGAATCGGCTATTCTTGAAAGTGGTAGCGCGGTCACGATAATGCTTGGCACAATTGGCCGTAAGCGCACTGAAGGTGAACCTTTTTCATGTTCAATTAAAGCAAAGCGCAGTGTTTCGTTAGGTTATGCGCAGTACTGTCGAATTGAAAGCGAACAAGATATTCTCATTGAACGTCAAGCTTTGCATTGTGATTTGGCTTCCAAGCGTTTAATCAAAGTAGGTAAAGGTGAAACCCCTAGAGGCAAACTGATTGGCGGAAATGTATTGGATGCCATGCGTATAGAAACGGGTGAACTTGGGGCACCTTCAGGCACAAGAACACGTATTTCACTAGCCCAAGACTGGGATAGTTTGCACGATAAGCACCGCGAATTAGTGGAGCTGGAAAAGGTGCTGGCGTCCAAAGTCATCGATATTAAACAAGCCATGAATAAAGCACAGGCGTCGCCGCAATCGCAAAAACGAGATGCATATCTTGCCAAGTTGCAGCACAGCGAAGCGCAGATAAATAAACATTATGGCCGTAATCAGCGTAACATCCGGTTAATACAGCAAAAAATACATCGATTAGCACGCTTGAGTCGAGTCACGGTCAATGAGCTAATGCACCCCGGAACCGAAGTAAAAATAGCGAAAGACACTAAACTGTTTTCGCGAATTTACCCGCCTAATTTCGTTAAATTGCATGAAGGTAAAATCATGCAACAGTTTACGACGGCCAAAACCGCAGAAATAGCTTAAAAACGAGCACTTATAAAAATGCCAGCTGGATTTGCTGGCATTTTTGTTATTCGGTGTCGGTTGTTGACTCAGGTTCTGACTCGGCTTCAGGCTCTGGTAATGGCCAACCACCTAATGCTTGCCACTTGTTGACTATGTAGCAAAAGAGCTCTGCGGTGCGTTCTGTGTCGTAAAGTGCGCTGTGCGCTTGACTATTGTCGAACTCGATACCTGCTGCACGACATGCCTTTGCAAGCACCGTTTGGCCTAGAGCAAGCCCTGCAAGTGATGTGGTATCAAAGCTGACAAATGGGTGAAAAGGTGTGCGCTTTATCTTGTTACGCTCAATCGCTGCATTTAAAAAGCCGTGATCAAAAGCGGCATTATGGGCAACGACAACGGAGCGCTGACAGCCTGCGGCTTTTTGGGCTTTACGCACGGCTTTGCAAATTTCTTTCAGCACTTCATCTTCTGCAACTGCGCCTCTGAGTGGTGAAAATGGATCAATGCCATTAAAGTCAATCGCAGCTTGCTCAATATTTGCACCTTCAAAAGGCGCAACATGAAAGTGTACTGTCTGATCTAAGCTTAATACCCCGTCATCGTCCATTTTTAACATACTGACGGCAATTTCTAGTAGGGCGTCAGTATCTTTATTAAAGCCAGCGGTTTCCACGTCGATAACTACAGGAAAGAAGCCGCGAAAGCGTTTTGAAAATAGCGTTTGCTCGGTATCAGACATAATCTTCTTGGTTTGTGAAATTTAGCGGCCTATTATACTGATACCTCGACAAGAAGCGAGCAGCTTGAGTGCGCTTAGTATGGTACATTTATTGCTTAACTCTAAATAGCGCGAATTGGTAGAGATAAGCTCTAGTTTTTGGCGTGTTGAGCGTGTGTAGATTAATGGTTGATGTTGTGAGGTGTGGGGTGATCAAGTTACATAAATCAGTAGGTTGGGTTGGTATATCGTTATGCGCCATTACTTTTAATAGCGAGGCTGCAATGCGGCAATACGCTGCCGAAGCTGATTCATCACATTGGAATGTTGACCAAAACAATCGTTTGAGTTGTGCGCTTAATCATGAAGTCCCGTATTACGGTGAAGCTATATTTTCAAGTAATGCCAGTAAAAATAAAGACTTAATCTTTAACCTAGATATGGTGGTACGCCCTGAAAGTTACGATTTTGCAGGGCTTGAATCGGTGCCACCGCTTTGGCGAGCTGGCAAACCAGCAAGAAGTATCGGTCAAATGAAATTACTGAAAAAATTTGACGGTGAACTTGAAAATGACATCGCGTGGCAGTTGCTGACTGAGCTTGAAAAGGGCTACTTTCCTACTTTTTATTATAAAGATTGGCACAACGACGTAGATAAAATCTCGGTTTCTTTGTCATCAGTGAACTTTAAACAGGCGTATTGGGCGTTCTTACAATGTCGCGATAACTTGTTGCCATACAGCTTTGAAGACATCGCTTTTACGGTGATGAATTACAAGAAAAATTCCAGCGAACTGACAAAGTCGTCACGCAAACGCTTAGATATGATCGGCGAATACCTTAAAAATGACCCGAAAATTGAGCAAATTTATATTTCGGCTTATAGCGATAGTTACGGTGGCCGTGATACCAACCTGAGATTGTCAAAGAAACGTGCCGAGGCGATTAAATCATATATGGCGAGCCTAGGGGTTGAAGAGAATAAGATTATGACTGACGGCTTTGGCGAAAAACGCCATATTGATACCAACGACAACGCCATTGGTCGTGGTAAAAACCGTCGAGTTGTGATCCAAATTTCGAGACCTTGATGTTGGGGTTTTGTGTTTTTGTAGTTGGTTGTTGGGTTGTGGGTTGTTGGGTTAAGTTGTCGGCTTAAAAGCCGACCTACAAGCCGACCTACAAGCCGAGACACGGTGCTGATATCGGTTTTATTCTAATACCGTACTACATGACGCTTTTAATGCATCGGCATGACTGAGCTGATTGTGATAGGTGATGGTAATGGGCTGTGCGGTGTTTATCTCATAAGCCAGTGCTAAATCTAATTCTACGCTTTTACTTTGCCCAGCATTTAGGGTCATAAATTCATTAGCTGAGGGCGCGAGTCGTTTCGCCATGGGTCCTTGATAATTAAGCGACTTACCATTTTGTGTTACCTCTAAAAATTGGCTCCACCAGCCTTCAAAAGGGGTATGCCAAATTAGAAACTTTTCATCATTATGGCCTGCGTTGGTAAAAGTGAAATTAATGGGGTAGGTCATACCTGAGTCAGAACCCTTACTCACACTGCATTGAATGTTACTTTGTGCATTCATCGTTGCCTCTGATTTGGTGGTTGGGGCGGTGTCGTTGCAAGCTTGGAGCAGCATCGCAGCGGTGATCATCATTAGAGGTTTCAACATACTGTTTTTGAGCCTGTTGCCACGCTCATTCCTTTTTTATTTTCAACGTAAATACTTTGCACTATGCTGAGTATTACAGTCGAATAACGAATCGCATACTCTCATGACCAAAAATAATAACAAAGAGTTCAATTCTTTTGCATCGTTTTACCCTTATTATCTCGCGGAGCACAAAAACAAAACCTGCCGTCGCTTACATTTTATCGGCTCAACCTTAGTGCTCTTGATTTTGCTCTTTGCGTTGGTTTTTGCACATTGGTCTTTATTATGGCTGCTGCCAATCGCGGGTTATGGTTTTGCTTGGGTGGGGCATTTCTTTTTTGAGAAAAATAAGCCTGCGACATTTCAATATCCGCTGTATAGCTTGATGGGTGACTGGGTCATGTACAAGGATATTATCCGTGGTAAAGTACCTTGGTAAAGGAGACTCGGTAGATAATAAGAATGAATGTAAAACAAAATGTTACTGCCATGAGCTGTGCTGTTTTACTGGCAGGTTGCCAAAGTGTGTCAGCCACTGGCACACGCACGCTAGCAACTTTTAGTGTAGATAATACTCAGTGCTACGACCGCAAGGCGCAATCTAGTTATTTTGCCGTTGATTCTCATCACCATTTTCAGCCATTTCGGGGAGATGCGGTCCCGTTTGATAAGCTCGTTACTTGGGCAGAGCGTGCGGGAGTGGTGTTTATCAATGTTTATGGCATTGGTCAAACCTACGAGCGAAAGCCTGATTGCTTTGGTGAGCGTGGGTGCTACAGCCAGTTGATTTCACCCAGCATTCAAAATGACTTTAAAAATGCGAGCAATTATCTTAAATATGGCGCAGATAACGTGCATATAACCTTGTCTATGACCTTTGCTGACTTGCACAAACCAGAGACTATTTTGCCAAAAATGGCACTACTCGAAGATGAGTTTGGTGACTTATTTCGTTGGATGGGAGAAGTGAATTTAGTCAAAGCGGCGCATTTTGGTAACGGTCATCAAGCGGTAGATAAAGAGACTATCGCCAAGTGGCAGCCATTTATGGCAGTGCTAAAAGAAAAGCGTATTCCGCTTGCTCTGCACGCTGACTTAGGCGATAACAACGCGCCACTCAAATACTTACCTTTGCTTGAGGAAGTATTAAAGCGCTACCCAGAAAACGATATTATTTGGATGCACATGGGAGTCTCAAAAGAGCTAAACCAAATTGATCCTGAGCTGCACATAAACACCATGGAGCGGTTATTCTCCCAATATAAAAACCTAAAGGCCGATCTGTCATGGCGGATTTTGTACGACTATTATTTTAGCGACCCGAAAATTCAGGGGCAGTATGTTGAATTTATTAATGCCCATGCTGAGCGCTTTTTGCCAGGCAGTGATTTCGTCGCCAGTAAAAGTAAACGCTTTTTCGATTATTTAGAAGAAGTCGATATCAATAGCCGAATTTTCGCCGAACTTGACGACAATGCCTTTCGCCGGATCGCCTTAGGTCAAAACTACTTTTCGCTATTAGATTTACCTTATCGTGCGCCAGAGATCTGTGTTACAGCGTCTCCTTGAGCATGGATAGCACATCGTTTACGTCTAGTTTCATCACTTTATCGGTGTTCGCGAGCAATTGATCCGCGAGGTCTTTTTTATGGTGATGGAGCTCGACAATTTGTTCTTCAATCGTGCCTTTGGCAATTAAGCGATAAATAGTAACGGGGCGTGTTTGTCCCATTCTATGTGCTCGGTCTGACGCTTGCTCTTCAACTGCAGGATTCCACCAAGGATCCATGTGAATAACATAATCTGCTGCGGTAAGGTTCAAACCAGAGCCTCCGGCTTTGAGGCTAATCAAAAATACCTCGCCTTCACCTTTTTGAAAGGCATTCACGGCCTGCTGACGAGCTTTGCTTGGCGTGCTGCCATCTAAATACTGAAACTGGATCCCGCGTTTTTCCAAGCGAGCTTTAATGAGTTGCAAGTGGCCTACAAACTGACTGAATATAAGTGCCTTGTGATTGTTTTCTTGCAGCTCGGTTAGAAGCTCATCCAATGCCGCTAATTTCGAACTGGTTATCTGACTTTCTGCCATTAACAGTTTTGGATGGCAACAGGCTTGGCGCAAGCGGGTTAGTGCTGCCAGCATTTTAAAGCGTTGTTCATTGGCACTGTCTTGCTGTGTTGACTGTGAAATTTCGTCAATGGCGTTTTGGCGCAGCGCTTCGTAAAAGGTTTGTTCTTCTTGGCTCAATTGAATTGGTACATTGATCTCAGTGCGTGGTGGCAATTCGGTTAATACCTGATGCTTCATACGGCGTAAAATAAAAGGCTGGATCAGGTGTTTGAGGCCTTTACGGGCACGGTGTGCTGCGAGCTTATCTTCATTGGCGTTTTCAATGGGGGCGGAAAACTTTTCGCTAAAGCGTTTGAGGTTACCGAGCAATCCCGGGTTTACAAAACGAAAGAGTGACCAAAGCTCTGTGAGGTTATTTTCTATTGGGGTCCCAGTGGTGATCAGCTTAAACTTGCCTTTGAGCGCGCAGGCGGCTTGAGTACGTTTTGCTAAAGGATTTTTTAGCGCTTGGGCTTCATCGGCGACAATGGTTTCAAAAGCGATAGGCTTTAAGATATCAACTTCGCGCTGTAGCAGGCCATAGCTTAATATCACACAATCCAGTGGTTGCAAGTTGCTCAGCATCTCAGCTCTGGCATCAGAATGTGGATAGTCAGAAAACAGTTTCACCGACAAGGTTGGAGCGAACTTTTGGATTTCCTGTTGCCAGTTGAAGCAGACCGATGTTGGCGCGATGACAAGCGTTGGGCCGACATTGGCTCGGGCCAATATCATCGCCAGCGCTTGGATGGTTTTACCCAATCCCATATCATCGGCAAGGCACGCACCTGCACCCCAATGAGCAAGTCGCATTGCCCAGTCAAATCCCGCCTGCTGGTAGTCGCGCAGCTCGGCTTGTAATGTTGAAGGAAGCGTTGGAGTCAATGCGACGGCTTGCTGCATTTTTTCGTTTTGCTCTTCCCAAGCCGGCAAGGTTTTCATCCGCATTCCGGTAGTGGCTTCAGCAATTAAAGGCGTGGCTAGCGGGTGAAACTTTCCGCCCTCGGTTGCGTTATTGAGCTGGTCAAGTTGCGCTTTTAACTCACTTGAAAGGGCGAGTACTTGCTCACCATCCAGCGCAATAAAGCGGCCATTGCTGGTGGCAACCATTTTCAGAAGCTGTTTAAGTTCGATAACTTGGTCATTACTTACTTGTAGCTCGCCGGTCATATCGAACCATTCATTTTTCTTGCTCATGGCTAGTTGCAAATGTTGGCTTTCGAGCTTGCTACTGAGCTTAACCTTTTTACCTTTGGGCCATCTGAGCTTGAGCGCCATAGGGCAAGGCTCTTGATTGATCACCTGCTCAAGTTCTTGTAGCACCTCTAGCGCTTCGTCCATTTCGGCTAAACTTAAGCGATTATCCGTCATCTCCAAAAATAGGGGACAGTGCGTATCTAACTCATCCAATCTTTGCTGCTCAAGTAACAAGTTTCGGGTGGTGGATAAGCGCTTACCATCGATTCCGGCGCTGACAGTGGCAATACCGTGTCCCGGATGAAAAATCGGCCCTTTTTCGCCAAAGGGCATGACCACACAGTGAAAATCGAGGCCTTGATGATAAGGTTGAATGTTAATAACGAGCGCCGATTGCGCCTCGATACTATCCAGCCCAGTATCTATATCAGCTAAATCAGACTGTACATTAAGATAAGGTGCGATGGCTTTAATACTCGACAGCACTTTTTGTTTTGCACTGGCAGGCACAGTTAATCCGGATTCACCAATAATCTCAGCGACCTGTATATGTGACTGGTTAAACACAATAAACTCGTAGTGATGCTCAGCTTGCTGAGTAAATGAGTAGGTTTGCGGTTGACCAAAATAGCTGGGTAAATTAGGAATAGAGAGTAGCAGATCGTCGCCATGTTGACGGATGTGTAACTCGGGAGATTTCTCGGCAATGGTAATGGCTTGTTTTAAGTCTTCTTCATGGTATAGGTTGGTGGCGCCGACTGCGGCTTTTAACGCTGGAATTCCAGCAAGGGTGTAGTCCGCACGAGCATTGTAGCCATAACCTGACTGTGGTGCGATGGCGTCGATCAGCTTTTTATCAGATTGGCTGATATAACTAAATTGCTCAGGGTGTTGTTTCAGTTGTTTGCAGGAAATTGGCTTACCTTTTCCCCAGCCTGTTTTACCCCGCTTTTGCTCGCGTGCTAAAAACTCAATATCAAAGCGACCTTGCCTAATTTGCCAAATCAGGCGAAATTGTTCGTCAACTTCTTGGCTGGTATTTGCGTTCGGGTTGAGCGCAATAAGCTTGTCCAGTGCCAGATCCCACGCCGTCTTTTTGGCAACAAGGTGACTAACATTAAGCTCGGGATTAAACGCAAGCTGATATTGCTCACCGTGCATTGCCAGCATCAACTGCTTTGCAAGCCCAGCAAAAAGAGGTAAAGAGAGGCGCTCAAAAATTGCGATGCAGTCGTCGAGACTGGCAAGCGCTTTGGCATCTAAGCTCTGATTACACCAGAAGTGTGCAAAGCAGTCGAGCAAGCGACCTAAGGAATAGTCAAAAACATGAGATTTCTTCAGACTTGAATAATTTAAATGGGCGCTGCTGTAGGTACTGTTTTGCGACAAGCTCTCTGCGCAGTATAACAGCACGTTATTGGCAAAGAAGTTATTATAAGGCGCTTTGCTGTCTTGGCTTTCAAACTCAAGCTGTTGAGAGAGGGTGTCAAATAATGCGGCATCATGGCTATTGGCTTGCTGCAATAACGCCAACTTATGAAACAAACCCAGTGTTCTACCTAGGTACTGCTTTTTACGTTTGGTGATTTTGTCTTTGGCTTTTAGTGCTTGTTCAAAACAAACGATAATATCGTCGTGTTGTTGTAAAAAAGCAATGCTTGCCATAATTTGTGCACTATAAGCGGTTTGGATATTGGCTACCAACGCCTGAGCCTTATCCAATTGCAGGGTATAGATTTGATACTCTGCTAATAAGCAGGTCAGTAGTGGGCTCTGTGTATTGGCTTGAACCTGTGTGAGTACTTCAAGTGCATAGCTAATGCTGTGACCACCTTGTAGTAAGGTATAGAGCAAAGTTGCAAAAGCTTGATATTGCAAGTCATCAGCAAGCGCCGAAAATCCTTCAACTGAAAAAGGATAAAAATACAGTGGTAATAGCACTTGATTGGTCTTATGACACACCGCCTGTGGGTCTTTCGCCAGTTCTAAATGATTGCGGGCTTTTGGTAGTTGGTTGATAAATAAAAAGTCTCGAATGAGTCGCTGTTCATCGGCAAATTGGCGTTCCCATTCATAAGCATTCAATACAGGGATAAACTCTTCAGCAGCGTTAAGGATTGCTAAAAACTGGCCGTCAGCCATGACTCGATGGCTTAAACTGGTCGCGAGTTTTAGATTTATTTGCACTCCATCTTCGTTAAAAGTCACTAACCCGTCTGAGCGCCACTTCATAATTTGGCTATGACTTACACCTTGTTCAAAGTCATTTTCGGGGATGATATCTTTTGCCACGAGTGCTTGAACTAGGCGTTTGAGTTTGATTGCTGAAACTGGTTTATAGACGACCGCCAGCACACTCAACAGCGTTTGCTCGTGCACAGGTAGGTTATGCACTTGATTGATTAGCGCTGTGATTTCTTCGTTAATTGCTGGTAGAAAGTCAAAATTCATCGTTTGGTTGTAGTATTCAATTTAAGACACTGAAAACTACCATAATATAGGTTGGACTGCCATGAAGATAAACAAAGTCAAAGCTTATTTTTCGGTTATGGTGGTTCATTCAATACACTGAAAACTAGTACTATATTTAGTCTGAACTGCCATGAGGATAAGCAACAAGAAAGAAAGGGAGATGAGGGAGGCGATGCCTCCCTTTTGGTTAGCCTAGCATGTTATACAGTAATGCAGAAACCGCCAGCAAGCCGACGAATAGTACAAAGTAAGTGCCAATGTGGCTTTTGTATTTTTGTAGTGCCGGTACTTTAAACACGGCAATGGTTGGCATGATAAACAAGATCATCGCAATAATCGGGCCTGAGATAGCCCCCATCATGTCCAAAATACTTGGGTTTAATACAGCGCACACCCAAATAGCAACAAACATAAATACCACGCCTAGCTTGTCAGCAAGCTTATAGCTCATACTCGTTTGCTTGGTTGCAAGGCCGTTAAAGCTTTCACGTGCACCAAGGAAGTGGCCTAGGAAAGACGAAGTAATCGCGATAAATGCCACAAGGGGGCCAAGCATTTCAATAAATGGATTGTTATACACGTTAGCTAAATAGGATAAAACAGAGACGTTCGCCGATTTTGCTTCTTCCATTTGCTCTGGTGTTAGAGAGAATACGCAGGAGAATACGAATAGCAAAACAAACACTATCAACATAATGGAGGTCGTACGAAGGATCGCTTCTGATTTTTGAACTGCCTCACTTTTGTAGTGACGACGCTGCACGTTAGCAAAGCTAGAAATGGCGGCTGCATGGCTAAATGAAAATACTACGATAGGAACGGATAGCCAAAGCAATTCGGTTAAGCTTGCAACATCTGGTGTGCTTACCACCGGCATTTGCCAGTTGGGCACTAAATAGAGTGACAAAAACAGTAATACCCCAACCAGCGGGTAAACCAAAATAGCAAAAGCACGCAGTAGCAGCTTTTCGCCGCCTAGCATAATGGCAATCATCCCGGCAACGAGCAAACCGGAGAGTAAAATACGAGATGGCGATTCAAAGCCAAGTTGATTGACAATAAAGCTGTCGACGGTATTGGTTAGGCCAACACCATAGATAAGCAAAATAGGAAAAATAGAGAAAAAGTAAAGTAAGGAAATTAAACGGCCAGCACCTGCGCCAAAGTGCTCTTCTACTACATCCGTAAAATCGGCATTTTTTTGCTTTGATGAAAGGACGAACCGGGCCAATCCTCGGTGTGCTAAATAGGTCATAGGGAAGGCAAGCACTGTCATGATAACGAGTGGCCAAAAACCACCAATACCTATGTTAATTGGCAAGAATAAGATACCTGCGCCGACCGCAGTGCCAAATAAACTTAATACCCAATGTGTGTCGTGTTGGGTCCAGCGCCCGTCGCTGATGGTATTCATCTCCATCATCGCTTCAGAGGAATTACTCATATACTTGTTGTCCTGGATTTAGAATTATAATCGGGCGCATCATATAAAAAATGACGAAGTGTTGCATGTATAAACCGTCTACTCCGAGGAGTTATGCGGTGAAATACGTTTGTTTGACTAAAACTTGCTCAAGGTATGGTGGGTTCTTAACCGGTTATTGTAAATCTAAGTCTGCAAATGTTCTTAATTGTTACCACTGGCAATGAATTGCTAGCCGACTTATAAATAAATTTTTATTCTAGTTTGCAAAGAGAATTAAAATAACCAAGTGGAAAAGTATGTTCAAGCTAAACTCTCTATTGCTCGCTTCAACTTTGTTGGGAAGCTTCGCTGCTAATGCAACGATTGTCGAATTTCAAACTTCTCATGGTAGCTTTCAGGTCAATTTATTTGATGAAAGTACGCCTAAAACCGTGGAAAACTTTTTGAAATACGTAGATAACGGGCGTTATTCTGATACGGTAATTCACCGCGTTATTCCAGATTTTGTTGTGCAAGGTGGTGGCTTCAAATATGAAGGAGATGTGCCTCTTGATGCCATCGCTACTTACGATGCTGTAAAAAATGAACCTAAATGGTCTAACGTAAAAGGCACTATTGCAATGGCAAAGGTAGCAAATAGACCTGATAGTGCGACAAGCCAATGGTTCTTTAACTTGGTAGACAACAGTAAAAATTTGGACGTTGACAATGGTGGCTTCACGGTCTTTGGTCAGGTGACTGACAGTGGCATGGATATAATAGAAGCGATAGCAAAAATTCCTCGTTGTGGTAATGTGCCATTAGTTAACTTCACTGATGAACAGTGTAAAGATAGCAATAGTGAGCCGGGTGCAGCTAACTTTGTAACCATAAACGCAATTACTGTACTAGATGATGATCCCAAATCAGCTCAAGGCTTAAGCCCAAAAGCAAATACCTTGATTGATCAAGTGCCTGATAAACCCTCGACAGACTCAGATTCATCTGGTGGTTCAATGTTTTCCGGCCTTATGTTGCTGGCTGGTATTTTCGGATTTAGACGTAGATTTCATAAGTAACCAAGTTACTTTGGTTGCAGATGCTAACGATAGCATCACAGTCCCTAGTTAACCTGATCTCAGGTTAATAACTTGGAAGCGCACTTCGGTGCGCTTATTTCTTTATTATTAAGTTATTCGTCTTCGCCAAACAGTGCAATCGCTTTTGTCGTCAAACTATACTGGTCACGGCCATCCACTTGGATAAGCCCTTCATTGAGGTGAGTAGTCACAACGTCTTCGAGTAGTTGTTGATCTACGTATGGGAGTGAAAAAGTGTGGTGATTGATATCGCACGATTCTGGAAAGCTTGCTTTCAGCTTAGACAGCAACATTATCGAATACATATTCTGTAAACGTTCCATAGCCGACCCTTTTATTATTCCAATTTTTGCGAGAACAATCCTAACAGTAAAATTGCGGGTTTGTCTATTTTTTGCTCTTTTATACTGCTCTGCTTTTTGAACTCCCTCATTCATTCGCGTTATCACAACAGATGTCTATGCTTATAGGTATTATCATCACTATGCTCACAAAGTGAAAATAAGGGATTGTTACATGGATTTATTACAATTTATTTCAGCTACAACTCAAATAGTGACGGCGGCTACCGCAGTAATTACCGCTTATTTAGCCTATCAAACCTATTTAAAGCCACCTGAACAAGAAGATGAGCCTGAACCGAGTTCAGAAGTTGACGAATCGGCGGATGAGAAATTAACGGAGACGCTGGTTTTTAAAACCTCAAGACAAAAAACTACACTTAAGGTGACGCCTCAAGGATTAGAATGCTATTTGGAAGACACGAGGGAAGGAAAAGGTGGTCATCAATGGACTTTGTCCATCAGTGACGTTCGGGCGATTCTTGATGCGAAAGCCTATCACGTCAATCCTGGGTATAAAGTGAAAACAGGCACGTTTACATTGGGTCCAAAAAGAAATTGGTTGTACACCAAGTCTTTATTTCCAGAACCAGATTATCTTGAGAGCGTGTTGAAAAGTCTATTGCAGAATGTTGAGAAATGATAAGGCTTGTTTAGTTTCCAAAACAAGCCTTACTGCTTTGCTTGAACTGAGTGTTGTTACCTCGTCACCTTTAAACGGCTTCAGCCGCTTTCTTCGCGAGGTATTCGTCGTACGTACCATGGAAGTCGGTGATCTTACCGTCTTTAATTTCCCAAATACGCGTTGCGAGTGATGAGACAAATTGGCGGTCGTGCGATACGAAGAATAACGTACCTTCGTATTGTTCAAGTGCCAAGTTGAGAGACTCGATTGATTCCATATCCATGTGGTTCGTTGGTTCGTCCATTAGTAGGATATTTGGCTTATGCATCATGATTTTACCAAATAGCATACGGCCTTGTTCACCACCTGAGATCACCTTAACTGACTTTTTGATGTCGTTTTGAGAGAACAGCATACGGCCAAGGAAGCCGCGTACGACTTGCTCGTCATCGCCTGGCTGTTGCCACTGTTCCATCCATTGGAAAAGATCCAGATCTTTTTCAAATTCGTCAGCATGGTCTTGCGCATAGTAACCAATATTGGCGTTTTCTGACCATTTATACTCACCTGCTTGCGGCGCTTTACGGCCTGCTAAGGTGTTGAGTAGTGTCGTTTTACCGGCACCATTTTCACCGATGATGGCAACTTTCTCGCCGACTTCAACAAGGCCATTTAGGTCAGAGAATAGGGTGTCGTCATAACCTTGTGATAGTGAGATAAGCTCAAGTGCGTTACGGAATAGCGGCTTTTCCTGCTCAAAGCGAATAAATGGATTTTGACGACTTGATGCTTTAACTTCTTCCAGTTGGATCTTGTCAATTTGCTTAGCACGAGATGTCGCTTGCTTCGCTTTTGAGGCGTTTGCAGAGAAGCGCGAAACGAACTGCTGTAGCTCAGCGATTTGCGCCTTTTTCTTAGCATTGTCTGACAACAGGCGCTCGCGAGCTTGCGTCGCAGCAAACATGTATTCATCATAATTACCTGAGTAAATACGCAGATCGCCATAGTCGATATCCGCCATGTGTGTACACACTGAGTTTAAGAAGTGGCGGTCGTGCGAGATGATGATCATAGTACAATCACGCTGATTCAATACGTCTTCCAACCACTTGATAGTATAGATATCCAAGTTGTTGGTTGGTTCGTCTAAGAGCATGATATCTGGCTCTGCAAATAATACCTGTGCAAGTAGTACACGCAATTTCCAGCCAGGAGCAACTTCTGACATCAAGCCATAATGTTGCTCGGTTGGAATACCCACACCGAGGAGTAATTCACCCGCTTTTGCTTCTGCGGAATAGCCATCCATTTCAGCAAATTGCGTTTCAAGGTCGGCAACACGCATGCCGTCTTCTTCGCTCATTTCTGGTAATGAGTAAATGCGATCGCGCTCTTGCTTGATTTCCCACAGCTCTTTATGACCCATGATCACTGTGTCTACAACCGTATATTGCTCGTAGGCAAATTGATCCTGATTTAGCTTAGCGATGCGCTCGTTTGGATCGTAGTTTACGTTACCTGCACTTGGCTCTAGCTCTTTGCTTAGGATTTTCATAAAGGTGGATTTACCGCAGCCGTTAGCGCCTATTAGGCCATAGCGGTTGCCGTCACCAAACTTAACGGAAATATTCTCAAACAGTGGTTTTGCACCAAACTGCATAGTGATGTTGTTACACGAAAGCATAAATTTGACTCATTACTGACAATTGCGGCGATCCTATCATTTATGGGTGACAAATGATGTAAAAAGTTTGGCTAACTCACACATTACTTTTGCAGCTGATATAGCAAAGACCTAGGCGTTGAAAACTTATCGCCATAAGATGTTTTGTTTACGATTTTATTAAATTTTATTTACCAATTGGGTGGTTGAATGTTAGCCTGTTTTAATGCGAAAGGATGGTATAAAAAACTAACTCTGGTGAACAAGGATGAAAATAGTTGAAGAAAAACATAATTGGTTGATTGACCAACAAATCGATGAGCTGGAAGTCTTACCACCCCATACCACAACCGCTCATTTACCGTCAGAAATTAGAACGCAACTAAAGCCTCATGCCAGTGATTGGATAGTATTGCAACAAAGACATAATTGGCGCCATGTTAAGCGTGACGAATTTACTCGTGTTTTTATAAAGATCAAAAAGGGCTTACAAAGTGTAAGGTCTGGCAGTGCTGCCGGTTCTAGAGAGCAGCTAATCATCGTTAAACGCAAGTCTTATTTCAAAGCAGAGATTAGAAACAATGCCTTTACAAGCAGTGGTGGGGTTGATCCTAATCAGCCCATTGGCGCAAGCCAATTAGACCCGTTAACACCGGTTGAACAGGTATTGGCCTCGATTAACGTCGATAAATCACCTGAGGTGGCTGAAAAGCGCATATTGGTGTCGCTGGAAGGGGAGTTGGCGGTGAGTTTTGTGATCCTAGGTGCTAATACTCCCACATTGTCCAGAGCTTCTGAAGGGACAACACAAACGCCTTTGATATTCGGCAAGTTGAGTGAAGATGGTCGCTATAGTCTAAAAGCAAAAATCTTGGGTGTGCCGGAGCAGGTGCTTTTTAACAATGTGCCCTATGCAGACCTACTTGATATAGAAAAAGTAAAAGCACTTAAGATTGGCGCTGAGGGTGGAGTGCAGCTGATTAAACACAGAGTGTCAGGTGAGGGTAATGTACACCTATATTTTATTAGCGAGCCACCGAGTATCGGGATCTTCTTTGATGGTACAGGCAACAACAAGTACAACGATATTTTGGACCCATTTGATGATAAAGAGCCGACGAATATCGCTAAGCTCCATGAGTTGTATGAAATGGATGATAAATTTCATTTTAAACATTATGTCGAAGGCGTAGGCACTAAGGCAGGAGAAGATAATAGTACAATTGATTTAGCCGTTGCCTACTCATTTGATGAAAGGTTGATAGAAGTCATAGATGTAATCGAGACGTTCATTAAGAGTAAAAGCTCAATTAGTCTTTGTAGCACGGTATTACTTGATTGCTTTGGCTTTAGTCGAGGCGCTGCGGCAGCAAGAGCACTTACTAATTTAGTCAATAAAATGAGGGAGAACCAGGATGCTAGACTAGCCGATAAAGAAGTGGTATTTCGCTTTGTTGGGATTTTCGATACCGTCGCGTCTATTGGAGGGGATGGAGATAATGATCATGGTGAGCTGTATGCGAAAGATGAGTTAGACGATGCGGTTAGACTCGATCTTAATCAAGCCAGTGCAGGGGCTGTATATCACTTAACGGCTTGGGATGAGCGGCGTGATAAATTCCCACTAAGCTCATTAAAAAATAAGGATGGTAGTTTGTTTGCTAACCATAAGGAAGTCTACTTGCCAGGTGTTCATTCTGATATTGGAGGCGGGTATGCCCCTATCAGTATTGATATTGAGTATCCTTTAAAGCGCATTCGTGGTATTCCCGGAAATCCAGAGCATGAAGCAAAAGTGCAACAAGCGAAATTAGCAATTGAACATAAATATCAGTGGCCTGGCATTAATGTGGATATGGTCTACCGCTTTAAAAGGCTAAGGTATGGTGCTAGTCGCTCGGGAAGAGATAAGGATTTTTACACCACATACCGGCCTGTTTGGAGACGTAAAATAGATAATACCCTTGCCCATTATGGACTGCACCAAATGTATAACGAGGCGATTCAACATGGCGTTCCGCTAAAAGAAATGGCGCGTCTTCAAAGTATCTACCCTTATGAACTTAGCAACAAGGTCGCAACTTTGGTACCTAAAGCTCTTAAAGCTGGGCCAGCAAGCCAAGCTTGGCAGAAACTATACGAGCATTATATCCATATTAGTTCTAGGTATTCGGGATTTACAGATAAATTGGCTCACGGTGAGGAAACAAAAGCAAAGTACGTGACTGAAAATGGACAAAGGGAAATGTTTTACAATAATGCAAAAGCGCTACCGCAGGTACAAATTTGGAAAGCATTTAAAAATGGAAATAAATCAATTTGGAGAAAAGGATGAACAATAAGTTCTATACCGTTTTATTGGCAGCAATACTGCTTTGCAGTTGCTCTTCAAGTACAGAATTGGATAAGTTGCGGATTGGTGTATCTTCTTACGAAAATAGTGACCTTATGGTTAGATTAGTGTTTGATGATAAGTTTTCTCCACCAGCAGGCTCAATAGGTTGTTGTTGGGGTAATGCTAATGCAAATAGTACGTTTTGGGGAGCTGAAATCCCGCATAAAGTGAAAGCGCAGTGGTGGGATTATAAACAAGGAAGGCATTACAACGCTGAGTTCAGTGTACAACGTGATAAAGCATACAAAATCGCAAAAAACCTGCCTAGTATTACCTTCCGCACGGGAGAGGTAAAGGAAGATCTTGTCCCTCAGATTATCTTTGGTTTTGGTGAAAAGGGTGAAGTAAAAATGTGGATTTCTAATGCACCGTTTGATGGCGTCGAAGGACGAATTTTAGAAGAAATTGGTTCGGCACAAGCGACTTGGGAACCCTTTGAATTAACCGATGAAATGTTTAATTAGATAAGTGCCCACAATCCAAAGTTAATATCTAAAACAAATGAGACTAGGGATGTTCGAATTGGAGAAAAGGATGTTCAATAAGCTCTCTACTGTTTTACTGGCATTAATACTGCTTTGCAGTTGCTCTTCACATACCGAGCTAGCACAGTTGGATATAGGTATTTCAGCTTATGAAAATAGTGACTTGATGGTCAAAATAGTGTTTGATGATAAATTTTCTCCACCTGCAGGAGCGATAGGCTGTTGTTGGGGAAATGCTCAGAAAAAAGGATCGTTTTGGGGTGCTGAAATCCCACATAAAGTGGATGTTGAATGGCGAGACTACAAGCAAGCAAAACTCTACAGAGCTTCATTCAAAGTTCAGCGGAAGAAAGCCTACCATATAATTGACGAATTGACTCCTGTTACATTTGCATCAGGACGTGTTGATGATGATGTGAATCCATTCATCATTTTTGGGTTTGGTGAAAAGGGTGAAGTAAAAATGTGGATTTCTAATGCACCGTTTGATGGCGTGGAAGGACGCATTTTAGAAGAAATTGGTTCGGCACAAGCGACTTGGGAACCCTTTGAATTAACCGATGAAATGTTTCGCTAAAAAAGTGAAAACTAGGCGTTTTATCTTGGTACTTTCTGCATGGCTGTTTACATCGGTTTATCGAATTCCACCGAAATAAATTGCTATTTGGCGCTATCTTGGGTCACATTACTGACCGCAATTAAAATAATATAACATTTAGGATTGGAATATGCGTGTTAAAGCTATCTCCGCGGCCATGGTGTTGGCCTTTTCTCAGTACGTTGCTGCCGATGAAGGCATGTGGCAACCACATCAACTACCTGAACTTGAATCTATTTTAAAGTCTAAAGGACTAGAGATTGATGCTAAGTCAATTTCAAAACTCACTGAGTTCCCGATGAATGCGGTGATTAGCTTAGGTGGCTGTACGGCGTCATTTGTCTCTCCTAAAGGTCTGGTTGTGACAAACCATCACTGTGCATACGGCTCTATTCAATACAATTCAACAACAGATAACAATATTCTTGAGAATGGCTTTTTAGCAAAACAGCCAAGTGAAGACTTGCCGGCGGCACCGGGCTCACGCGTTTATGTGACAAAAGAAGTGTCGAACGTAACGGATAAAGTTAATGCTGGGACGGACTCACTGACCGGTAAAGCACGTTTTGATGCCATTGACAGTAAGCGCAAACAGCTTGTTGCCGAGTGTGAGCAAGATGAAAGCTATCGCTGTAATGTTTATACCTTTCATGGTGGATTGGAATATTACCTCATTAAATCGCTAGAGATAAAAGACGTCCGTCTGGCATACACGCCAGCGATGGGCGTGGGCAAATATGGCGGCGATATAGATAACTGGATGTGGCCTCGTCACACTGGCGACTTTGCTTTTTACCGTGCATATGTGGGTAAAGATGGTAAACCCGCTGAGTTTTCTAAAGATAACGTACCCTACAACCCAGAGTCATTCTTGAGTGTGAGTGCAAAAGGCGTGCAAGAGGGCGACTTTGTAATGGTGACGGGTTATCCGGGTCGTACCAACCGTTATCGCATTGCTTCTGAAGTAGATTATGTGTTTAACACGGTTTACCCCATGGTACGTAAACATAACTCAAAGTATGTGGCACTAATTGAAGAAAATGCACCAGAAGGGTCGCAAGCTCGTATCGCCTATGAAAGCACCATTGCAGGTTACAACAACTACATCAAAAACTTTGGCTCTATGATTGAAAGCTTCAAAAAAGGCAGTATGTATAGCCGCAAGCAGCAATTTGAGCGCGATCTTAGCACTTGGATCAATGCCGATGCAGACCGTAAAGCAAAGTATGGCGCCGTGCTAAACGAATTGAGCGAGTTGGTTGCTCAATCTCAAGCTCATTATGAGCGTGATATGATGGTTGGCTATATCCACCGTTCGCAAATGATGTCTACTGCGCGTAAGCTTTATCGCTTGGCGGTTGAAAAACAAAAGCCTGATGCTGAGCGTGAGAGTGGTTATCAAGAACGTGATATGCCAAAAATCAAAGCGGGGCTTCAGCGTATGACGCGCCGCTATGATGAAACAGTTGATAAAGCGATTATGCTTTACTTCATGGAGCTTTATGCAGCCTTGCCAAAAGAAGCGCGTTTAACTGAAGTCGATAAGCAGCTTCAACTCGAAAGCGGCTTCAATAAAGCAAAACACCAAGCGCTGCTAGATGAGATGTATGCTAACTCTAAGCTTGCTGATGAAAAAGCCCGTCTTTGGATGTTAGATTTAGAGCTTGAGCAGTTAAATCAAAGCTCTGATCCATTCATTAAATATGCAAAAGCGATTTTTGCAGTGATGAAGCAAATCGAAGATGAAGAAAAAGAATTGACTGGTAAGCAGCAATCTGCACGTCCAGCTTTGATGGAAGCCATTATTGCTTACAACAAGTCGCAAAATAAGCCAGTTTACGCAGATGCTAATAGCACACTCCGTGTCACATACGGTACGGTAGGTGGCTACTCACCGCAAGATGGCTTAGTGGCAACGCCATTTACTTCGCTTGAAGGGTTACTGGCTAAAAATACCGATGTTGAACCATTTAACGCGCCGAAAAAGCAACAGCAGTTGATCCGCGAAAAAGTATATGGTCAATATACAGGTGGCATGAATACCGTACCGGTGAATTTCCTTTCTAACGTGGATACCACAGGTGGTAACTCAGGTTCGCCTACCTTAAACGGGAAAGCGGAGTTAGTAGGTTTACTGTTTGACGGTGTATATGAAAGCATTATTGGTGACTGGGATTACGATAAAAACCTAAACCGCTCAATTCATGTTGATTCGCGTTACATGTTATGGGTAATGGACAAGGTTGATAATGCACAAAACCTGTTAGATGAAATGAAGATAGTAAAGTAGGTCGACCTTTAGGTCGACAATCCCCCCAACGTTTAAAGGGCAGTCTTTGGGTTTAAAGGGTACCCTTTAGGTTTAAACGTTAGTCGGCCTAAAGGCCGACTAACGGGTGATATCAATTTTTCGAAAATTAATGCCGGCCATGAGGCCGACATTATTATGTTACTTTGCCATTAACTGGCGGATATACTTCACCGGAGCACTACCAAAGCTTAAGAACTCTTCGTGGAATGTCTTTAAGTCAAATTCCTTTCCAAGCTTTTGTTTTTGCGTTTCACGGAAGTCGTAAATTTCGCGATAACCAGAGTAATAGCTGGTTAATTGTACTTGGCTCAAGGTTGCACGGCGCCATTTACCTTCGGCTTCTGCACGCTCTTGGAAAGCCCCATTCATCAGCAGATCTAAGCCTTCTTCTTTGCTTATTCCTTTTACTTGGATACCGTAATCTAGGATAGTGTTACAGATCACACGTAGATTCCACTTGTAGTACATTAACCACATTTCAGGCTCAAAGTTACCATAGCCTTCTTCTAGCATCATGCGCTCAGTGTATACTGCCCATCCTTCAATCATCGCGCCATTGCTTAAGATACTCTTCACCAAAGACGGAGATTCGTTAGAGTAAACCAACTGAGTGTAATGGCCTGGCACGGCTTCATGAATATTTAGGATCTGCAGGATCCAATGGTTGTATTCACGTAGATACGATTCAGCTTGCTCGTCGCTCATTGAGTCCAGCGGAGACACGTTATAATAGGTGTTCTCCTTTTTGTCGTATGGGCCCGGAGCACTGATTGAAGCGCCAGCAAAGCCGCGCATATATTCAGGCGTTTCGCGAACAACTAGCGGCTTTTCAGGGTCTAGCGTGATGAGATCCTTTTCCATCACAAACTTTTCAAGCTCTGGAATTTGCGCCTTGATTTCGCTCACAAAGTTTTCACGCTTTACGTGTTTGACTGAAAGGTGCTTGATAAGCGTGGCAATCGCATCAATGTCAGATTTTGGGCGTGGCTTGTCAGCAAAATACGTTGGCCAGAGTTGATCAACAATCTTAACCATTTCATTAGTAACACGGGCTTTGTCGGCCATTGCCTTTTCATACATTTGCTTGGCGGTGTAGCCAGACTGAATATCAAAGGCAAATTTTTCTTCGTACAGCTTCTCACCAATTCTAAATGAGCGCGCATTACCGTTTTCGCTTAACTCTTTTTCAAGGTTGCTAAGGTAAGATACATATCCATTGATGGCAGATTTCGCGGCAGCGAAGCGCTGCTTGAATAGGGCTTTTTCCTCGGCTGTTAATAATGAAGTCGCGAGTTTATCAAGCAACTCGTCGTTTAATACACTAAATGCGCCTTGGTTTTGTGCAATCGCAAGCTGAGTATATTCGAGCGTTGGATTGTTAATATTGTTTTGTGCTGCTTCATAATACGCTGGCACATATTGAAGACGTGCTAAAACGAGCTTGAGCTTTTCGTCATCCGTTTTAAAGCGGCTATTGAGTATCGTCGCAAAGCCATAAGAAACATTGTAGTTTGACGGATTCCACTGCCAGCTTTTGAAGGTTTCAATATGCCAGATATCGCGTTTTAGGCGATTTTCAATCAAGTGATAATCGATTTTTTGACTATTGCTTAAGTTAGCAAGGTCGAACTGTTGTAACTTAGCCAGTTGCGCCTGAGAGAAGGCAACACTTGCATCACGAGTCGCTTGGGTTGGTACAGTGATAATATCGTCGTACTTGCCAAAGCCTGCCCAGAGCGACGCTTCTGGGTACTGTTTCCATAAGTCATTGATAAACTGCTGAGAAAAGTCAGCGAATTGTGCATTTGTTGCTACTGTTTGCTGTGAAGCTGAAGGCGTCGTCTCGACAGACGAAGGAGAAAGTGAGCAGCCAGTCAGGCCCATTGCCATGGCTAGCGCCATGCACAAGGCAGTCTTTTTCATTATTGTGTCCTATTTAATGGTTTTCGCTATCATAACAAGATTTTGCTTTATTTGCTTTGTCTGGCTCATCCAACCACACCGCACCGTTAGCCTCTTTGGCAACGATGTCATCGGGGTTGTAGATAGGGCATGATTTCATCGACAAACAGCCACAGCCAATGCAACCATCGACATAGTCTCTTAAACGTTGCATGTAAGCGATTTTTTCGTCCAGCTTTGCTTGCCAGGCTGTAGAAAGTTTGGCCCAGTCCGCTTTAGTTGGTGTTCTTGAGTCGGGCAGAGTATCAAGGGTTTCTTTTATCTCCCCTAGGGTTATCCCCATTTTTTGGCCAGCTTTAATAATGGCAATTCGACGCAACACATCCTTTTTATAACGGCGTTGATTACCGTTATTACGCCAACTACGAATAAGCCCTTTGTTCTCATAGAAATGCAGAGCAGACACCGCAACGTCAGCTCTTTGGGCAACCTTACCGACACTGAGGTTGGGCTCGTCTCTTAATAATTTTTCAGTTTTCATAAATTAGTACTTTACCTTAACTTAAGGTGAGGTTTTAAGGTAGCACCCAATTTATTATTAGTGCAACTGGAATTGAAGATTATGAAAACAGTCGTTATTTACTCAAGCTCAAACCCCAATGGAAATACCTACCAATCTGCAAAGGCACTAGCAGAAGAAAAAAGAGCTGAGCTCATCTATTTAGACCGTTATAAAATTGGTGAGTATTGCTACAAACACTCTCACAGTGATGATGACTTTGTTAACCTTTTTAGATGGGTACTTGGTTTTGAGCACATCATTTTTGCATCCCCCGTTTATTGGTATGCAGTGACACCCAGAATGAAGGCATTTATCGACAGAATAACCGACTTTATGGACATCGAAGCACTAAAGCCTGAGCTTAGAGCACTGCGCGAAAAGCAGTTTTCGATTTTATCAACCTCATGCCAAGAGAAAGCACCGGCACCATTTACTGAGATGCTGGTGGGAACCTTTGAATATTTGGGTATGAAATTACAAGAGCAGCGTCATGTTCATTACCCTTATGCTGATTAATCGCTGTGGATTTTGTTAGGTGGGGTTGTGTGGCGATGGCTTTTAAAGATCGCTGCGTAAAGCAGCTCCTACTCCGAAGTAAAACCAGTCTGGTAGGAGACGGTTTACCCGCCGAGCAGTTTGTGACTGGCGCGCTAACCCCCCCCTTACTACCCGACATTTCTCAGCGGAAGTACGCACTTCCGCCTATGCGAATAGGTGCAAGGTCACACCTTGAATTCATTGACCATTTGCGAGAGTCGTTGTGACATTTCGCTTAATTGCTGGCTCGACGCTTTGGTGTGTTCAGCGCCAAGGGCGGTTTGGTTTGCCACTGTTGCGATACCACTGATGTTGTCAGTCATGTCATTAAGATCTTCGGATTGCTTTTCACTCCAAGTGGCGATATTAACGTTAATATCATGCACGGTTGCGATGGAGAGGTTGATTTGTTCTAGTGCGTGCTTACATTCTTGGCTCACTTTGAGGCTTTGTTCGGATGCTGCACGGCAGCTCTCCATTTCTTCAACGGTTGTGGCGACGCCATTGTGCAGTTTATCAATGATCGCTTGAATGTCATCGGTAGATTGTTGCGTACGCTGGGCCAGTGTTCTTACCTCATCGGCCACCACGGCAAAACCGCGACCTTGTTCTCCTGCTCTCGCAGCCTCGATGGCCGCATTCAATGCTAATAAATTAGTTTGATCTGCCACTTTTTTGATGACGTCAAGTACTGCACCAATCTCGGTTGATGAGCGTTGTAGTTCGAGCACAGCTTGTTGCGCTGAGTCGACGCTACGAGAGGCATGCGCTATGACTGCTACATTTTCGTCTACATGCGTCAGCCCTTGGGTCGTCAGTGTGGTTGTCTCTGTCACTTTATCAAGCGCACGCTTTGACTCATTATTGACAGCTTGTGCCACTTGATTAAGCGATTGCATGCGGTTTTGCACTGATTCTGTTTCACTGTTTTGTTGTCCAATACCAGCTTGGATCTGCTCGGTAATACAGGATAACTCCTCTGCTTGGGAAGCCAAAGAATGGGTGTTTTCGTTGATATCATGCAGTACATCACGAAAATGCAAGTTCATTTTATTAAATGCGATAGCCATTTGGGCAAGCTCGTCTTTACCGTGGCTTTTCAGTGCAATGGTGAGGTCTTTTTGCGCTGAAATAAGTTCCATAGTACGGGTGAGCTTATCCAGTGGCTTGGTAATATTTTTGCTGATCAAGCTCGAGAGGAAAATAAGTAATATCGCATAGCCGAGCGTTTCAGCAGTCATCAACATGAGTCGGTCATAAAACTGTTCTTCAACGTCTTGAAGGTAAATGCCTGTCCCAATTGCCCAGTTATAGTGCCCTAAGTTAACAATATAAGAAAGCTTGCCCTCAAGCTCCTTTGTCCCCGGTTTTGGCCATTGGTATTGGGCAAAACCTTGTTGATTTTGATTCGCAATGACGACGAACTGGCTGAATGCTTCGCGAATAAAGCGTTCATGATGGTGAGTCATTGAGGTGCCATTGAGCAGTGGCTTAATGGGGTGTGTTACCATATTCCCATCTAGGTCGAATAAGAAGAAGTAACCTGCATCACCATAGCGTGCGGCATCAATGAGCTTTTTTATTTTTTCTTGTCTTTGTTGTGGGGTGAGCGAGGCCTCGGTGGCAACCATATTAAGTTGTGCAATTGTGGTTTCCATTAGATTTTTTGCATTAATGTGTCTTTCTTGCGTTAAGCTGTCTCGTAAAACGAGTGCTGATGAGAGTTGCACAAGGGTAATGATCACGACAGACAAAAGCAGACTGAGTCTGAGTTTATTGGGCACTTTCATCAAACCTAAGAGTTTATTCAGCTGCTTCATGAGTTCCTCTAGTAACAAAGAATTAGTTAAAATGACAGCGATGTCAGTTGGCGAGGATCATACTTAGAACGAACCAAAAATAAATAGCATGAACAAAAGATGAATAAGGTGTTAAGCCGTGCAGACGGCTATCTAATTGATAGTTAATAAAAATGTTAACATTCACGTTTTGTAAATAATTGTGAATGAGAACTATTTCCAATAAGTGTGTTTAAGTATTTTGTCTTAGAGAAGGATGAAGGTTAGAGATAGATTAAGGAAATTTGATATAGATCATTGCAGATATCGCTTGAATCGAATAGCGACTTTGTTATACTCGCTGCGAATTTTCAGTTTAGACTGAAAGTTCTGAACTAATCAATTCTATCAAGATAAAAACATCAGGATAATCTGTGCCACTGTTAAGCTATGCTCGACAAACTGCTACTACTAACGACACAACCTATCAAGGTTGTGCGATGACGCGTGCGCAGTTATTCGGTCGTATTTTCAGTGTGCTAAGCGCATTGATGATGTTTAACGCGGCATTATTATTCACTGGCATGCTAGGTGATGTAGCTGAATTAGAAGCACTTTTTGCAGATAATTCACTACCTGACTCTGTTTTGGTGATGCTCGGAGAGTTTTGGGCTCAGCCTATCTTGTCATTACAATTATTGATAGGTCTTTATTGGTTAGTTTTCCATACTATTTTGCCTACACGCGCTGGCGTTGTCCTGCGTAAAACGGCATTCGCCTCTACTGAGGCTATTCAACCTCAACCGGTGCCTAGCGCACATGGTTGTCGTGCTCCTCCTTTTTGATACCGCTGCCTGTTTGCGTAATCGTAATATTTGAGTCCAGGGCGTTTGATTTACGCGATTTGGATCAGCAGTCAGCAATTCAGTTTCAATTACATTAATCGGCTACTTACAGCCCTTTTAGGGAGAATTGTAAGCTTAGCAAATGTGATTGTCCGTTTACTGTATCGATTATTTGGTAAATGGTTAGTGACTGGTATCAAAGGAGCATTTCCCTTCACTAATGCATTTTCCCTGATGGATACAGTGCAATTCGAACTTGTGCAGCATAGCTTGCACAAATAGATACTCAGCGTGCTTGAAGTTCGAGCCGCAGCTTATCGTTGAAGGGTAATCAATTGAATAAACGTAGTGTTGTGAATTATGCGTTCGCTTCATTGGGGCTTATGCTCACCGGCTGTAGTGGTGGCATTTTAGATCCCAAGGGGCAAATTGGCATGGATGAGAAGTCCTTGATCATCATTGCCACTGTACTGATGTTACTCGTTGTAGTACCAGTTATTATTCTTACCTTATATTTTGCGTGGAAGTACCGAGACGGTCGTGACCACGAGATCTATGCACCTAAATGGGCTCACTCTAACAAAATAGAAGCCGTGGTTTGGACCATTCCGATTGTGATTATTATTGTACTTGGGGTTATCACTTGGCGCTCTACACAATCACTTGATCCGTACAAGCCGTTGGAAGGTAAGGGTGAACACCTCACTGTTCAGGTGGTATCGCTAAACTGGAAGTGGTTATTTATCTATCCTGAGCAAGGCATTGCTACAGTGAATGAGTTGGTGTTTCCAGCGAATGTACCAGTGGAGTACAAAATCACTTCCGAAAGCACCATGAACTCTTTTTTCATTCCACAGCTTGGTAGCCAAATCTACTCGATGGCTGGGATGGAAACACAGCTTCACCTGATTGCCAACGAGCCGGGGACGTTCAAAGGCTTTTCTGCTAATTACAGTGGAGCGGGCTTTACGGGTATGAAGTTCGATGCCATTGCGACCAAAGATCAAGCAAGTTTTGATAACTGGGTTGCCGATGTCAAAGCTAACGGTGAAGCGTTAACCGCTGGTCGTTATGCGAAGCTGGCTAAGCCTTCGGAATATCACCCCGTTGAATATTTTGGCTCGGTAGAGCAGGGTTTATTCCACACCATAGTTATGAAGTACATGCAGGGCCATGGCGAAATGAGTTATTACGCCAAACCAGAGCATGCTGCGCATCCACATCACGGCAAGGCTGAGGAGTAATTATGTCGTTGTTTGGTAAATTATCCATCGAGGCAATCCCTTATCACGAACCCATCATTATGGTGACGTTGGCTGTAGTGGCGATTGTTGGTCTAATTGTGGCTGCAATGGTCACAAAACACAAAAAATGGGGCGTGCTGTGGCACGATTGGATTACTTCAATCGATCATAAACGCCTAGGCGTGATGTACATTATCTTGGCATTAATTATGTTAATGCGTGGTTTTGCCGACGCCATCATGATGCGTACACAGTTGGCGATGGCCACAAGCGGCGCTGCCGGTTACTTACCTCCTGAGCACTATGACCAGATCTTCACTGCACACGGGGTGATCATGATCATCTTTATGGCGATGCCATTTATGATTGGTTTGATGAATATCATCTTGCCACTGCAAATTGGTGCTAGAGATGTTGCTTTTCCGTTTTTGAATAACCTCAGTTTTTGGTTGACGGCGGGCGGGGCAATTCTGATCAACTTGTCCTTGGCATTTGGTGAGTTTGCAAAAACCGGTTGGGTGGCGTATCCGCCATTGTCGGAGTTGTCGTTTAGTCCCGGCGTCGGAGTGGATTACTATATTTGGGCACTGCAAATATCCGGGCTTGGGACATTGCTCACTGCCGTGAATTTCTTGGTAACCGTATTTAAGATGCGTGCACCTGGCATGACGCTAATGAAAATGCCTATTTTTACTTGGACTTGTACTTGGGCAAATATCCTAGTTGCTGCGTCTTTCCCAATTCTTACTGCGGTGCTCGCGATGCTAACGCTTGACCGTTATATGGATTTCCACTTCTTCACCAATGAAGCCGGTGGTAATGCCATGATGTATATCAATCTGTTCTGGGCATGGGGTCACCCTGAAGTTTATATTTTGATTTTGCCTGCGTTTGGGATTTTCTCAGAAATTATTTCAACCTTTACAGGCAAACGCCTGTTTGGCTATAAGTCGATGGTGTATGCCAGCGGTGCGATTTCTATTTTGGGCTTCATTGTTTGGCTACATCACTTCTTTACTATGGGTTCAAGCGCCAATGTTAATGCTTTCTTTGGGGTCATGACGATGGTCATTGCGGTCCCGACGGGGGTAAAACTCTTTAACTGGTTATTTACCATGTATCGCGGTCGTTTGCGGATCACGGTGCCGGTCCTTTGGACGTTAGGGTTTATGGTGACCTTTACCGTAGGTGGGATGACTGGCGTACTGCTTGCAATTCCTGGCGCGGATTATGTGCTTCACAACAGTCTTTTCCTAATTGCACATTTCCATAACACCATTATCGGTGGGGCAGTGTTTGGTTATCTAGCGGGTTTTGCTTACTGGTTCCCTAAAGTTATGGGTTACAAGCTTGATGAGCGTTGGGGGAAAGCCTCATTCTGGTGCTGGCTGGTTGGCTTTTTTGTGGCCTTTATGCCGCTTTATGTGCTCGGCTTCTTGGGCATGACACGTCGTCTTAATCATACCAACACGCCAGAGTGGAACATTTGGCTATACATCGCGTGTATTGGTGCCTTTATCATTATGTTTGGGATAATTTTCCAAGTGGTACAGCTAGTGGTGAGCTACAAAAACCGCGAGCAATTGCAAGACACCACAGGCGATCCGTGGAATGGGCATACTCTGGAATGGTCAACGGACTCTCCTCCGCAGTACTACAATTTCGCGAAAACCCCTGTAGTTGACGATATTGACGCTTGGACAGAAATGAAAGAGCAGGGACAGGCATATCAAAAGCCTGCACATTATCAGCCTATTCACATGCCAAAAAATACCCCGGCTGGAGTGCTTATCAGCGCGTCATTGACCGTGTTTTGCTTTGCCATGATTTGGCATATTTGGTGGTTAGCGGCGGTGGGTTTTGTCAGTGCTATCGCGGTATTTATTAAGCGTTGTTACACCAGCGACGTTGATTATTATGTTCAGGTTGACGAGATTGAGCAGATTGAGTCTGCCCACCTTTCTCGCGCATTACAGGAGGGTTAATTCATGAGTGCAATTACTCCCGCTACGCTGCATGCGTTAGAAGATGCTCACGAGCATGCAGATCATGACACAGGTTCAAATACCGTATTCGGTTTTTGGCTATATCTGATGACGGACTGTTTGTTGTTTGCTTCGTTCTTTGCCACTTATGCCGTATTGTACATGAACACGGCAGGTGGCGTGTCTGGCAAAGACATATTCGAGCTGGGCTTTGTTGCGGTTGAAACCGCGGCCTTACTGTTAAGTAGTATTACCTTTGGGTTTGCCATGATAGCGGCAAACAAACAGAAAAAGTCGCAAACCTTATCTTGGCTTGCGGTGACATTTGCCTTTGGTGCGGTGTTTATTGGTATGGAAGTGTATGAATTCCATCACTTAATAGTACATGGTCATGGACCGCAGCATAGTGCTTTTCTGACTTCTTTCTTCTCATTGGTGGGTCTGCACGGCATGCACGTGACGGCAGGCTTGATTTGGATGACTGTGATGATGATTGAAGTGACACGCCGTGGTCTTAAACCACAAACGGTAACGCGTTTGAGCTGCTTAAGCTTGTTCTGGCACTTTTTAGATATCGTGTGGATCTGTGTATTTACCGTTGTTTATTTAATGGGGGCAATGTAATGAGCCATAGTGGATCTCAAGCGTTAGCACAGATGGATGTTCATGAGCATGAACACGACAGCCACGGAAGTGTGAAGTCGTATCTAATTGGCTTTGTGCTATCCGTTATTTTGACAGCCATTCCTTTTGCTGCCGTGATGAGTGGCAGCTTGTCATCTAGCACGACATTTTGGACGTTAGTGACAACGGCGTTAGTGCAAATTTGGGTGCACCTGAAGTACTTTTTACACCTGAACTTTGTTACGGAAGAAGGCAAGGCAAGCACGCTTTCCTTTATCTTTAGTGCGTTGATTATTGTGATGGTAGTGGGGCTGTCGGTCTGGATCATCTACGAATCGAACGCCATGATGATGTATTAACAGGAGAGTAGTCATGCTGCGTCGTTATTTTCAGGTGACAAAACCTGGGATCATTATGGGAAACTTGATTTCAGTCGCAGGAGGCTTTTTATTGGCCTCTCGAGGTGAAGTTGATTGGCTGCTATTTGCCTTGACTCTACTGGGGCTATCTTTAGTCGTTGCGTCAGGTTGTGTAGTTAACAATGTCATCGACAGGGATATCGATGCGGCAATGGCTCGCACTAAAACTCGTGTGACAGTAACTGGGGAAATTTCCTCAGTTGCTGCACTGTCACATAGTCTGGTACTCGGATTATCTGGCTTTGGGCTCTTAGCCTATTTCACCAATTGGATTGCGCTGGGTTTTGCCGCATTTGGGTTTTTTATTTATGTCGGTGTTTACAGCTTATACATGAAACGAAACTCAGTGTATGGCACGGTGGTTGGTAGCCTGTCAGGGGCAGTGCCTCCTGTGGTTGGTTACTGCGCAGTAAGTGGGGTGTTTGACTCTGGCGCTGCCATTTTATTATTGATGTTTTGTCTTTGGCAAATGCCGCACTCTTATGCCATTGCGATTTTCCGTTTTGAAGATTACCGGGCCGCGAATATTCCGGTGTTGCCAGTCGCGCAAGGTATTGAAAAGGCCAAGCATCACATTGTTTTGTATATCGCCATTTATGCACTCGTGGTGATGTTACTGCCGCTTAGCGGTTATACCGGCATAGCATTTATGGCGGTGGCCTGTACAACCAGTTTTTGGTGGTTATTGATGGCGCTAAAAGGATACCAAAGAGACTTAGATTTACATGGTTGGGCGAGGCAAGTATTTGCATTCTCAATAGCCAATATCACAGTCCTAAGTATCGCGATGGCGATTGATAATCACAGCACAGTTTCTGCGATGCTGTACTGATCGCAGATTATCCCAAAGTAACTAAAATCCAAAGGCCCACAGGGCCTTTTTTCGTTCTTATCTTATTTGTTTTATATCGCTTGCTTTTTACCCATTTTATCTCCATATCCAGCTTATTGAATAGATGAGAAGATAATAATGGATATAGGGATCACAGAAGTATTGTTGTTATTTACGGCGATTTTTATCGCGTCCTTTTTACTTTTTAAGGTCGTGCTATGGGCCAAAAAAATGCCAAAAGGCGCTTATCTATTTTTGGCTTTGATGCCGCTCATTTCTCTTTTTCCTATTCCACCACCCGTTTTTAAAAATGTCGCGAAAGCCAAACAAGAACAACGTAAAAAAGCACCCAAATCAGAACCATAATCTCACAGGAAACTAGTTTAATGTCAGCTTCAATATTTATTGTTAATCTTACTTATGTTACCGAAATTGAACAGGTAGAGCCGCTGCTCGCCCCTCACATTGCGTTTTTAGATCGCTTCTATGCCAATGGTACTTTTATCGCCTCTGGCAGAAAAATCCCACGAACTGGTGGGGTTATTTTGGCAAAGGCGAGTAGTAAAACTGAGCTACTTGATATTGTTCGTCAAGATCCCTTTTATGTCGCCGAGGTGGCTCGGTATGACATTATCGAGTTTGTACCAAGCAAGTTTGCATCTTGCTTTACAGAAGTGGAGAAATACCTTAATTCTTGAGTGCTCGCTTGGCCACGTCCCTATCATGACAGGTATAGGCCGTTGAAATAATCCCTTCGCTCAATAGAAACAAGCGCTCGACAGCGGCGTCATCAGCGTCGTTGAGCGCTTGTTTCAGTAACGCTTTTACCGCAAGTTTGTGCCGCTGGCATAGTTGATTTATTGGATTGGTAAGCTCACCAAATTCTGCCGCCGTGTTAATAAAGTAACAACCACGGAAATCGCCCAGCACCGCCACTTTATTATTAATCCACTGATCTAGTGCTGAAAATAGCTGCTCTGTGAGCTGTTCATTCGTTTGAGCATTTTCAAGGCAACGAGATAACCAAGATATAAATAGGTGATGCCGCTGCTCAAGTGTTGCAAGCACCAGCGCCTCTTTACTCTCAAAATGGTTGTACAGGGTTTTTTTAGCAATGCCAGATGACTTTAATACTTCGTTAATGCCAATGGCATGAATGCCATGTTGATAGAACAGTCCCATTGCGCAATCGATCAGTTGTTGTCTTTTTGTACTCATCAGTCAGTCATGTTTATTGGCGTGATTATAGGTTGACAGAAGTAGACCAACTTGTCTACTATTTGCATGGTAGACAAGTTGGTCTACCTTTTGAAAAGGGAAAGAATACAATGAGAGAAATACAACTTGCTTTAATTGCTGGAGCAGGGGCGTTTATCGCAATTGCAATATTGGCGTTTAGTCAAACGATAAGTGCTGAGCATATTTTTTTAATGGCACCTTTGGGCGCGACGGCAGTGCTGGTATTTGGTGTTCCTGAAAGTCCACTTGCGCAGCCTAAAAATGTCATCTTTGGACATATCATTACCGCTACAATCGGGATTATTTTTGCGCAGTATATCGGTGTTAACGAATTCACTTTGGCATTAGCAACGGGGCTTGGCGTATTTAGTATGTTAGTAACAAAAACCACCCACCCACCGGCTGGCGCGAATCCAATACTGATCATGTTGGCACTAGAGGGATGGAGCTTTTTATTTACGCCTGTGATTATTGGCGCCGTGGTGCTCGTACTGATTGGTAAAGCAACGTTAGCGGCTAAAACAAAGCTAACTACAGTAACAGCTGCTTGATATGTTGATGTGCAGGCCTTATTCGCCTGCCTTCTCAAATATTGAGTCGCACAATTTGTTAGCTAGGTATTAGATTAGTTCGTTGAAATTAATAAAAAATAAATAGCGATGACAAAATTTCATTAAGCGCGTTTTTGGGTTTCGTGCTAGCATGGCAGCAACGGAATTACTTTGTCTGATTGACCAATTGATAGCATTACATCTCTTTAGTCGGCTGTTTTATGGGGTACGTGGTGCCAAATGTACGAAAGAAGGCCTCCACCTTAAGTCGAAATCTGCTGACAGTTTCATCCCCTTTAGCGCTATGACAGTTCCACCAGCACCTCAGCGTGGTTGGCTTGCTCAAAAAGTCCTGATCAAACAGGGTCACGAGACCTATGTGTTAAGTGTTAAAAATCAAGGTGCAGATGAGTTAGTGCAACAATTGCAACGACTGTGGATCTTACACCATGGCAAGCACTTGCAAGTCAAAATTCGTAAAATCGAGCAGTTATTAACGCGTCGATATCTCAGCCATCATAATCAAACTCTAGTACGTCATGTTTGCGGTGCCTTATGGTCCAGCTGGCAGCACCTAGATGACAATATCGTGCCAAGTTCGTTAAAGCCTCAAGTAGCAACGGTACGAGAAATTGCTGTTTGGAATGAGCGTGATATTGCTGAGTTTCAGTCTGCTTTTGTCGAACACTACTTGGCAAAAGACGCTAACTTTTTTGACAGCATTGAATCAAATCCCCTTACGCTAGCTCAGCGTAAGGCTTGTGTGATCCAGGATGACAGGCAATTACTGCTTGCTGGCGCAGGCACGGGTAAGACAAGCGTTATCAAGGCCAAAGTTGGGTATCTCTTGCATCGTAAATTAGCTCAGGCGAATGAGCTGTTGTTGCTTGCGTATGGTAATGATGCCGCGACGGAGATGCGTCAGCGCTGTCGGCCTCTCTGTAATACCTTAAATTGCTCTACCTTTCATTCGCTTGGCATGCAGATCATCGAAGCGGTTACCGGGGAAAAGCCGACAATTTCAAATCTAGCAACGGATAAAAAACTATTTAAACAATTTATTGCAGACACCGTGCAGTCGTTGCGACAAGAAAGCCACTTTGAGCGAGATTTTGCACTATTTCTGAAAAGTTCGAGCACACAGCAAGCGTCACAGGCAATAGACCTGATAAGTCAGGTATTACCATTGATAAAGCATGCTCAAATCATGGGAGAGGTTGAGCAACTGCTGACGCAATTTAGCAATCAAATGAGTGTGATAATGCCAGTTCTTGCGGAATATCAGCTGTATTTAAGCAATGAATCTAGCATTGATTTCGATGATATGCTGGAGCGGGCTATTTATTACGTAGAGTCTGGTCAGTTTATTTCACCGTGGAAGTTCATCTTGGTCGACGAATTTCAAGACATTTCCCGTGTGCGGGCAAAGCTCATTCAGGTGCTGCTAGATAAAAAAGCCGGCTCGCAATTGTTCGCCGTTGGTGATGATTGGCAGGCTATTTATCGCTTTAGTGGTGGCGATATGCGCTTAACAACCGAATTTACTCGCTATTTTGGAAAGTCGACGACCACATACTTGGATAAAACATTCCGTTATCCTCAAACCATTTTAGACACGGCGAGTGAGTTTATTTGCCGCAATCCAGAACAAATAACCAAGCATATCACTTCTCATACCACAGGCGTGGCAGGACAGGGCGTAGTGAAAGTGATGGTTGATGATGAATTGTCGCAGGCGCAACAACTGCTCAATCATATTGAGCAGCGCAACGAAGGGAAAACTTCCGTTGCCTTACTGGCAAGAAATCACAGAGCATTACCTGATAAATCAAAGATTGCGCAGTGGCGGCAGCTCTATCCAGAGCTTATTATTTCACATAACACCTTTCACGGTGCCAAAGGGTCTGAAGCAGACTTTACGATAGTATTTGGTCTCAAGCATAGAAACTTTCCGTCACAGGTAAAAACGCCAGCATTTGTCGATGCGCTTTTACCAGCACAAGGGGCATTTCCTGACGCAGAAGAGCGACGCTTATTCTATGTGGCGTTAACTAGAGCGAAGAAACAATGCTTTTTATTAGCACCAAATGATACACCTTCCTACTTTTTAGAGGAAATCGCATAATTATTAATCCCTGTTGATGGACTTGATCTTTTTGCGCCAGGCACTCATACAATTACTTGTTGAATTAAAAAATAAGCGAGGAAAGGATGAGTACGGATCTACTAAAAGACGCGTTGAAAAGATTAAACCATATAGTCGAAAAAACAGGAGTTAACGAGTCTACCTATCAAGCGTTAGCCCAGCCTCAAAGAACGCTGTCGAGCAACATTTCAATTCGTCGTGACAACGGTAAGCTTGATTATTTTAAGGCGTATCGTTGTCAATACAATGATTTGCTAGGCCCAACAAAAGGCGGAATACGCTTCCATCAAGAATCTGATATGAGTGAGGTGCAAGCTTTAGCCCTTTGGATGACACTAAAGTGTGCAGCGGTTGGCGTGCCATTTGGTGGAGGTAAAGGTGCCGTAACCGTTGATCCTAAATCACTAAGTCCCATGGAGCTTGAGCGCCTTGCTCGAGCATACATCAGAGCTAATGCTGATTTTATTGGACCCGATCAAGATATTCCTGCTCCGGATGTGTACACCAATGCTAGGATTATGGGCTGGATGATGGACGAATACGAGAAAATCGTCCGTAAAAAAAGTCCAGCCGTGATCACTGGTAAACCGCTTATTTTTGGAGGGAGTGAAGGGCGAGAGTCCGCCACGGGTCGCGGTGCATTTTTAATGATAGAGCGGCTTAGTGAAAAAAATAATTGGAATAAAGCGGAACAAACGGTAGCTATTCAAGGCTTTGGTAACGGTGGCTATCACTGTGCAAGGCTATTGCAGCAAGCGGGTTATAAAGTCGTTGCAGTAAGCGATTCAAAAGGCGGGATTTACTGTAAAGATGGCTTAGATATAGAAAGCATTTATCAAGAAAAGCAACGCAATAAGGCGCTTAAAGCCGTGTACTGTGATGATTCAGTATGTGAAAGCGTTGAACATAAAGTGCTGAGTAATGAAGAGCTGCTTGCGCTGGATGTGGACATTTTGGTGCCCGCAGCACTATCCGGCGCAATCACCCGAGATAACGCCAAAGCAGTATCAGCAAAATATATTGTCGAAATTGCCAATGGACCCATTGAGGCGGACGCCGACGAAATCTTGCATGAACAGGGCGTGATAGTTATCCCTGATATTTTAGCTAATGCCGGCGGCGTCATCGTAAGCTATTTTGAGTGGTGTCAGAATCGCCAAGGAGAGGCTTGGGACGAGCAAACTGTGCAAGATAAATTGGCGCAATATTTATCGAATGCATTTGAAGCAGCGTGGCAGCTGCGAAGTGATGAAGGGCTTGAAATGCGAGATGCCGTATACAAACTGGCATTAAAACGTATTGAGAGCGCCTTGGAAGCCCACGGGACACAATCTTACTTTGAAAATCGTGAGTAGTTTTTTAGATTGTGTCGATAAATTTATTTTGCTGTACTGTTTTCTGGTGAGTCCACATAATCGCGCTTTTGTTTGGGGGCCGGTGATACACGAACCTGCTTAGGTGTTTTCACTTAACGATTCGTGTCGACAGCGACCCTCTTATTCCGCTACTCAAGGGGCAATTCGTATGCGCGGTTGGATCATTTACAAAGACTCTGCCAGTTTGTTAAAACCTGAAATTTATGAAATAGATAGATTGATGGCGGTGGCAAAGGAAGAAGGTATTGATCTTCAAGTTTACTCACCTGATCAATTCGATCTATTGGTAACTAGAGAAGATGAAGAAAGTATTCTAATCGATGGTCAGCCGGTTGCGTTACCTGACTTTGTACTGCCGCGTATGGGTGCAGGTACGACTTACTTTACGCTTGCGATTATTCGTCACCTTGAACGTTTAGGCGTACATTGTTTTAACTCTTCGCAGTCTATCGAAACCGTAAAAGATAAGCTGTACGCGCAGCAGATCCTTGCAGAGCAAAACTTACCAACACCAAAAACCATGTTGGTTAAGTTCCCTGTAAATATTGAACTGGTAGAGAAGCAAATTGGTTTCCCAGTCGTGATTAAAACGCTGTCAGGCTCGCAGGGCAGCGGCGTATTTTTGTCTAAATCACGCGGTGAATTTGATGATTTGATGCAACTTATTGAAGCAACAAATCCAAAAGCAAATATCATTTTGCAGCGTTTTGTGAAGTCGAGTCATGGTCGAGACTTACGTGTATTGACCATTGGCGGCCGTGCTGTAGCGTGTATGGAGCGCAATTCTGGCGGTAAGAACTTTAAGGCCAACGTGAGTTTAGGTGCAAAAGGTAGCCCACACCCGATCACCCCTGAAATCGAATGGCTAGCAACACAAACTGCTAATATCCTGAATCTGGATGTCGCTGGCATCGACTTATTATTCGATGAAGAGCATTTTAAAATTTGTGAAGCAAACTCAAGTCCAGGTTTTGAGGGGCTTGAACAGGCTGTAGACATTGATGTGGCGAGAGAGATTTTACACTTTATACGCATTCGCTTAGGGATCTTTAACCGCACTGGTCAACCAAAGAAGAGCAGTAACGGTACTAAAGCGAGCAAAGAAAAAGCAGCGGAATAATAGCGCTGAGTAATAACGAAAAAGGAGCTAGGTCAAGCTCCTTTTTTGTGCGTGAAGGGCTCAAGCGCGCCTCGTAGTGCGTCGAGCTGAATAGGCTTGGACAGGAAGTTATTCATGCCAGCTTCATAACAGGCTTCCTTATCCGACTCTGAAGTATTGGCGGTCAACGCAATAATGTGCGGCCCTTGGCGTTTCTCTTTTGACAGCCTACGAATACTGCGAGTGGCTTCGAAGCCATCCATAATCGGCATGACGCAATCCATAAACACAATATCAAAGGTTTTGTCTTGGCATGATTTTACGGCTTGCTCTCCGTTATAGACTTTGTCGATGTGAGTTGCACCAAACTGATTCAGTAACTTTTCCATCACCAGTACGTTGATTTGATTATCATCTACAAGCAGGATATTACATTCTGATAAGGAAATATGCTGCTCTTCAGTCTTTTGTTCTTGTACGTCGTCGGCCTCGTCTGCAAACTCTATTGGGAAGGTAACGACAAAGGTACTTCCTTTACCCAACTCACTTTCTACCTGTACTTCGCCTTGCAACAAATTACAGAGCTCAAATACGATTGAAAGGCCAAGGCCAGTACCACCAAAATGCCGACTTACACTGGCATTGCCTTGGCTAAATGGCTGAAAAAGATGTACTTGATTGGTCTTAGCAATCCCTATGCCTGTGTCTGAGACACTTAATTGTAGAACCGGTGAAGTTTCACTTCCCAGCACGTCGGCATAAATATCGATACTACCCGTTGGTGTAAATTTGATGGCGTTACTCACGAGGTTTGCAATAATTTGTTTAACTCGCGTCGGATCTGAATAGAGCCAATTTGTACCTTTTTTATGAATGTGGAAGTTAATTGAAAGCCCTTTTTCGCGACAGGCTGGACTGTACAGGCCTACAACTTGTTCGACTAACTGATGAAGATCAAACGGAGTATTGTCTAGCTTCAGGTTATTACTATTTAGCTTACTGAAGTCTAATACGTCGTTTATTAATGTGATCAACATATCTGCACTGTTGACTGCAACGCTCAGGTTGCTCTTGATTTCTTTTATGTCGGTTTCTTTTCTGCACGCTTGAAGCATGCCGACTAAACCGTTCAGCGGGGTTCTTAATTCATGGCTGATTTTGGCGATAAATTCACTCCGGGTTTTAAGAAGTTGCTCCGCTTCTTCGCGCTTTTGCTCCAATGCAATACGCATTTTGACTTGTTCATCTATATCTTGAATGGCACCAAAAACCCGAACGCATTCGCCATTTTCATATTCACCTTGACCGTGAGAGGCGACCCACTTTTCGTTGCCGTTGGCATCAATAATAATGGATTCTATGTCCCATTTGGTTTTGGAGGTGATGGCGTCGTCTATGGCTTGTTTAATGTTTCCTTGGTGAACGCCGGGTTTATAGAAGCTGATGGCATTGTCGAGTGTTGGTGTAAAGTTATCATCAACGCCATGAATGAGTCGCGTTTGTTGGCTCCAATACACTTTGTTCTTTTTAAAATCGACTTCCCAAGAGCCAATATCAGCAAGACGGCTCATCGCTGCTAATGCTTGTGAACGGTGTTGTATCTTTTTTAACGCCTTTTGCCGAGAAATTTCAACACCAATCCATTGACCTAATAAACTCACGTAATCTAAGTGTTCTTGACTGAACGCTTGGGCTTTGGCACTAGATGCGGAAAAGTTGACGGTACCATAGCGTTTACCATCAACAATAATCGGCGCACCAATGTAGCTCTCTAGGCCAAAGTTTGCGTAGCAAGGGTGAGTGGCAATTTCGCTGATACCAGCGTGATGAAAAGACAGTGCGCTGTCAGCTTGTAAAGTGTGCCAGCAATAGGTGTTTGCCAGTTCGAAATCCGTACCTACCAACAAAGAATTATCTGGGGTGATCACATGCCTTACTGTGTATATATCAGCCTGAATTTCACTGACGATTGCAATATCAAGCTCAAACACATCGAGGCCAAGTGTCAGCAGCGCCGTCACTTTTTCTTCAAATGTGGTGTCTTGGTTTGTGGTGATGAGGTGTAATCGTTTTAAAATACTCACAAATTTCACATTGGCAGTACAAGGCAGTTAATCACTTAACTTTAACCGCTCTTTGCTAACTTGCCAACATTAAATCGTTTGAATCTGTCGAGATAATTTCCGTTTTTCAAAGGATTATGAATAAAATAGGCGACGCGGGATTTATCACAATTTTTTAAGGCAAGTCTATGAGATACGTAGGTCTACTTTTTTTATTAATGACAACGGTCGTAAATGCACAAACACTTCGTGTTGCTACCTTTAATGTCAGTATGGAAGCAACGAACTATCAACAAAAAGGGAAAGCACTGGACTCTCAAAAGCTCAGTAAACTGCTACAGAATGGTCAACATCAACAAATCAAGAATATTGCAGAAATCATTCAGCGTGTTCGCCCAGATGTGATTCTACTTAATGAATTTGATTACATCGCTGAACCAAATAAAGGTGTACGGGCATTTGTAAATAACTATCTAGCACAACCTCAAGCGGATCAGCAGCCGATATCGTATCCTTACTTTTATATTGCGCCAGTCAATACTGGATTACCAACACCGTATGATTTAGATAATGACGGCAAGCAATCTAGTTATGGCGGTGATGCCCAAGGGTTTGGTTTATATGAGGGGCAATATGGGATGGTTGTACTGTCAAAGTACCCGATTAAAAAAGAGCAGGCCCGAACTCTGCAGACCTTTCTTTGGAAAGATATGCCAGACCATAAGGTCACAACAGACCCTGTGACGAAACAGCCTTGGTATAGTGAGCAAGAGTGGAAAAATTTGAGACTAAGCTCAAAATCTCACTGGGATCTGCCAATTGAAGTGAACGGTAAATTGTTTCGCCTGTTGGCGATGCATCCAACGCCTCCAGTCTTTGATGGTGAAGAGGATAGAAATGGCAACAGAAATCACGATGAGATCCGTTTAATGGCCGATTATATCGACCCTAAACGTAGCCAGTACATTTATGATGATAATGGCGTTAAAGGTGGCCTTAAAAATGATACACGATTTGTCATTGTCGGTGATTTAAATGCTGCCGATACAGGGGATAAACATAGACCCGGTGTGATAGAGCAATTATTAGATAACCCTAGAGTGTTTTCGGACTTAGCGCCAACGAGTAGAGGCGGAAGTGAACATAGCAAGGGAAGTGCGAGTCGCAGTTATACCGCACATTGGGGGGCACGCGTAGATTACGTACTACCATCCAAGTTCGGCTTTCAAGTACTTAGCAGCGGGGTTTTCTGGCCAAGCAAAGAAGACGAATTATTCCGTTTAGTGGAAAGTCGTCATGCCAGCTCCGATCACCGTTTAGTTTGGGTGGACGTGGAAGTTAAGTGAGCTCAGTGATTGGTCAACCGTGTCGCTTACTACAAATTTAAACAATGACTAACGGAACTAAACCGAAATAACCTCTAAGCTTGCGCTTAATGAATAGGAGAGTGTGATGAAAAGAATTCTATTAAGTGTTGGTTTAGCGGTTTGGTTATCTGGGTGTGCTCATCATGATGATGTGCGTCCATCGTCTGATGGTGTGCATAATATTATGTTATTTTCCGACAGCCGTGATGCGGGTAGTAAAGAAGCATTAAAGCAGGCTAGACACTATTGCAAACAAGCTGATATGGTCGCGTATGTTGTGAATCTAGATATCATTTATAACAGCGATACGCCTGAGAGTACTTATATCACGCAAAAAGGCGTAGCTAACGCCGTTGAGGCTGCCGGTATGGCGATGTGGATTTTTGGTCGAAATAGTGTCGATGATGCAGGGGCTGCAATGACCATAGGTGGAGGAATAGCCGATGGTGCGCTCGGTAAGCCTTATGATGTGCGATTAAATTTCAAATGTGGATGAATGATTAGTCAGCACGTCTAACGTCGCAACATGCTTCAATCTTCATCCTTTTTTGGATTGTTTTGAGGCGTGTTGTTTTTGGATGTTACTTTATCTTTGTCAAAAGGTGCCGTTTGCTCGTCTATTTTCTTTTTCATTTCAAATTTGGCGGAATACTTTAACAACGCAATATTGCTCCAAATCACCCCTAACACGCCAGCAATGATCAAGACCACTTGCCATGTTTCTAATTGATTGCCCATTCTAGCTCCTCAAAAAAGCTTTATTTTTTAAATTTGTCCTGAAATAGGTGAGCATTTTAGCGCGACTGTTGATATTATTCACCACCTAGTCATTTCGCGATAATTATGCTGCATATATTTACATTCTGAGGATAATAGCGCATTCATGGAACAAGTGTTAATTTGGCCTGCTCAGTATCCCATGCTGTTAAAGGGGTTAATCGAACAAAACGGTGCTTACATTCTAGATGCCATAGAGGCATGGCCGAATTGCCAACAAATGAAAGATGAGCAGGGCGTAACGACCACTGTTCTACCTCCTTTATTTTACCTCGCTTGGTTACGACCGCTAGAGCCGTTCGAAGCCTGTTATTTTCAGCATATTGATGACTATGACGATAAACAGCGTCAATACGTTAATAGCGTAATTCAACACATTGAGGAAAATGATACTGATCAGGATGAGCTAATAAAAACACTCATTCAGCGTCTTGGCCAGTACTCTAATATTCAAGCTCAGGTGCAAGAGCAAAGCTTATCGTTTGTAGAGTTGCTCTGTGACAAACATTATGAAAAAACGCTGATATGGCTACTGGAGAAAGGGCTTAAGTTTAGCGCGAAAGAAATTGTTTCTCTGTGGTGCAACAGCTCGGAGGCAACACATGCGGCACTATTGACTCATATTGATACTTGTCTGCTTGACCGAGCAGCCACGGCTAAACTAGCAACAGATAGTTTGCTGGATGGACAGCAGACTTTTGAGCTGCTTTGCACTATGTGTGACAAAGATGAAGTAACGGGTCTTTTGGAACAAGCGCTATTGTTCCAGCTAACCCAACAACAGGTGAAGCAATCAGCGATTATCACCTTAGTCACGCAGGGCGCGACAGGAACTGCGAGAGATAGCAGTGGGCGCTCAGCGATTATGTTAGCGGTTGAAAATGGCTTTGTGAACGCGGTTGAAACCATGTTGCCGCACCATAAAGTAAATGAATTGGACGAATCGGGCAGGAACTTAATGCACTATGCGGCGGCATCGAACTCTGCAGCTATGATCGAAATGATTTTTGAACATGGTGATGACCCGACGCTTGCGGATATTCATGGCGACACCCCTTACCGTGTGGCTATGAAAAATCAGGCGCTTACTTCTAAGCAAACATTTGAGCAGCACGGTATTATCGAGCTTTCTAATGAGGCAAAGTATCAAAAAATAAAAACTGTCCATATTCTTTATGCCTTTGCTGCTATTTTGCTACCACTGCAGTTATTTTTATTCTTTACTGATGAGGTGGATGAAAAAACCATCGCAACACTTGTCACTACGGCAGCTTCTATCGCAATTTTTGTTTTTGCGAGGCGTAAACGCAGCAACCCTCTATACCCAAACAGCTCAACGCCTTGGTCACTGATCGGGGTAAATGCGTTAGCATGGCTTAGTATTGGTGTGCAGGTATTGTTTTCAGTATTGGTGTTGATAGCCGTACTATCGTTGCAGTAGCTTACAGTGACGAACTAAGCTGACGGATTGATGCTAAAAAGCGCAGTTACTTCATTGAAGACTGCGCTTTTTTAATGGAGTTATGCGAGCGAGATTATGGCTCTTTATGCTCGTGCGCTGCCTTTTCGTCAGCAAGGTCTTCTTTTAACTTGCGGATCTTCAACCCTAACTCTTGGCCTCTGTGTCTTGCATAGTAAGTGCAACCAATAAACATGGACGTTGCAAAGCCAATCTCAAGCAGGACTAACAATAGCTCGTCTGGAGATGTCCACAAAAGGGTAAAGCCGTGGATAAAATAAAACATTACGACAAAGTTTGCCCACGCATAAGTGTATGGCTTATCTTGTAAAATACCTTTAAGCGGGAGTAATAAAGGTAAAACGTACACCACAAAGACAAAGCCCAAGCTGTAACCTTCTCTTGGTGCAAGCACAAAGAGCCACAGTGGCATCAGGATCAAAAGACCAAAATACCCGACTAGCGCAAAGCGTTGAAAGCGTCTAGTGATGGGCTTTTTTGCAATTTCATTCATGTTAACTTTTCCGCGACGCGTAGCAGTCGACTCGCTGCTGCACGACAAATTTTGATTTCTGTTTGAGTGAGTGAAACATTGTTTTGGCTGCCCGCAACATGTGTTGCACCGTAAGGCGTTCCGCCCATTTCGGTCGCCAAAAGCTCTGGAACATCATAGGGGATACCTAACAACATCATGCCGTGGTGTAATAACGGTAAGGAGAGGTTGAGTAGGGTAGCCTCGTTGCCACCGTGCATACTGCTTGAAGACGAAAATACGCAGGCTGGTTTATCGATGAGCGTGCCTTTAAGCCACAAATCGCTGGTGGTTTCCCAAAACGCTTTCGCTTGGGCTGCCATCATGCCAAAGCGTGTTGGAGTACCGAACGCTAACCCGTCGCATGCTACTAAGTCTTGCTTTGTTACGATCACATCATGGTCTTGGCGCTTCTCAAATACGCGCACTATGGCTTCACCACCTTGTGACACTATGGTGTCTGCAAATTCGTGCGCCATATTTGCCACAGAGCCATGACTGGAGTGGTATAAAATAAGAATTTTACTCATTACAGGATATTAAGCACCGACTCTGGAGGCCTGCCAATCGCCGCCTTATCACCTTTAACAACGATAGGACGCTCAATCAGTTTAGGGTTTTCAAGCATGGCAGTGCGCAGTGTCGCTTCATCCGACTCTTTCGATAGTCCAAGCTCTTTGTAGAGCGTTTCTTTGCTACGTACAAGCTGATGAGCAGAACTAAATCCAAGTTTAGAAAGTAAATTAGCCAAAGTGTCACTATCGATTGGCGTCTTTAGGTATTCAATAACGGTAGGATTAACGCCATTGGACTCTAGTAAAGCTAGGGTTTCACGTGATTTTGAACAACGCGGGTTGTGATAGATTTCTACTGACATGATTTCGCTCTATTTTGCTCTAAGTCGTAATGTAAGCGGATCATAGCTTAATGTAGAGATGACGAAAAGCGATGTGCGAGAAAATTGGCTTAAATACGTTTTTACTATTGCTGTAAGAAATCGCTAAGCCTACAGCTTAGCGATTTCTTTTTGCATATTACGGTATTGGCTAAGTAGTGCTTTTAATCTGGTACGCTTGATATCTTCGTTATCTTCGACATGATTGAGTGCACGCTGGACTTCGTCTGCTGCTTTATTAAATGCACCATACTGGGCATAGACACTCGCTTTTGACTCATGGTAAGCCGCCTTGTTTTCTTGGGCTTCGTAGGCTTGTGTGAGTAAATCACGGGCGAGAATATGATCCGGTTTCTCAAGCAAAAAGATCTTAAGCAATTGCTCGGCAACTTCATACTGTTTTGCTTTTATTGCGGCATTGGCATAGTTTAGCGTGATAACTTGGTTATTGGGTCTGAGTTGATGTTGAGCTTGAAGCATCTCAACCGCTTTGCCAGAATGCTCTGTCGCAATTAAATAATCGGTATACACATCAAGATAAAACAGGTTATTCGGATCTTTTTCTAACAACTCATCCAATAGTTTGCCAGCTTCCTCGTATTTTTTTTGATCGAGTAACGTAATTGCTAATCCGTATTGTAGCGGGCGCTTGTCGAGTTCTGCTGAGCGCTTTAAAGAGTTTCTGAAAAAGGCTTCACCAGCATCTTCTGAATAATAGTATCGTGCAAGCACACGGCTTTTAGCTAACGCGTAGGAAAGGCTTGAGGGATAATGCTTTTTCTCGAATTGTTGTGCCCTAAGCCTAACGTCCGATACTCGACTGTCAGGTAACGGGTGCGTAAGCAAAAATGCAGGGGGCTTATTTTTAAAACGAATTTGATCCGAGAGCTTAGTTAAAAATTCACTGGCCGCATAGGGGTCAAAGCCTGCTTTATGTAGTGTATTCATACCAAATCGGTCGGCTTCTTGCTCGGCTTTTCGGCTATGCGTTAGTTGGTTCAATGAAGACTGGGTCTGGCTTGCGGATAAAATGGCGATACCCGCATCTGGGGCAACAACGGTTGCCAAAATACCAGTAATAAGCCCCGCTATGGTCAAGGCGCTGTTGTCTTTTGCGTTTTGTACGCGGCGTGCTAAATGACGTTGGGTAACGTGCGCAATTTCGTGGCCAATAACGGATGCTAATTGACTCTCATTATCGGATTGCGCAATGAGTCCCGTATGTACACCAACGTGGCCTCCATAAAAAGCGAAGGCATTAATATCTTTGTTATTTATCCAAAAAAAGGTAAATGGAAAGCGTACATCATTAGCATTGGCGACGAGGCGATTGCCTAGGCTGGTTAAGTACTCTTCAAGTACCGGATCGCCAACCACTGGGGAGCGCGAGCGCAGCTGCATCATCATGACTTCGCCGATCGCTTGTTCTTTTTCAATAGGTAGTACTTGGAGAGCTGAAGTGCCTAAATCTGGTAGTTTCAGTTCTGTTTGTGCAATAGCGCTGCTTGATGCAGCGAGCGCAAATGTTAAAACGATTGAATTTAATAGGGGTTTTAACCGCATTTTAATCCCTTTTAAGGTCTTCTCCGAGCATGATCCTAGCTAAGTCGACTTCATCATTGCATGCTCGAGCATCTTTTTCACAAAGTTGGTAAAAATCTTTTATTGAGACCCCAGCAACACTAGTGATGTTCAATTCTTTTTGCAAAAACGTCACTGTCATATGCAGCACTTTGTGCGCATGAAGTATCAGAGCTTTGTCAGCTATATCACCGCGTTCAAAGTAAAACGCAATGAATTTATGGAGCTGGTTGATGCGCAGTAAGTTTTTCATCGTATGCGGATCCCATACTCGAAACTCCAAAAAACGATTGTCTTTAACATAGGCATCAATCTTGGTGCCTTTGGCTATTGGGTAAGCCCAAAGCTCAAAACCTCTGTCAGTAAATGCTTGATGTAACGCGATTTGAGGTTTATTGTCACAGTGAATTATGCCACTGTCATCTTCATAACCACCTAATAGTTCTATATTCCAATTTCGCTTATCTAGCAAACGCTTTACCGCATTGTCAAAGCCGTGATGGAGCAGACCTTCACATTCACTTACCGCTGAGGCGACAAGGTGATAAAAAGGCGGAAGTTCTCCCCAATTAATTTGCTTTTTGTACCAATTTATTTCTTTTAGTGTTGGATTGGCTGGCAATCGGGCCTTATTATTAACGCCTGGCATTAAGATTCCCAAAAAGTAGAGTATGCTATTAAGAATAAACCATCAACGCCTTGAGGGCTACCGCATTGAGTGATTTGTGTGGAGACAAGACGACAAAATTTGTACATGATCTACGAGAATTTACCTGTCCTGCATTATTTGTTCAGTTTAAGTGGCGGTTAAAGCGCCATGACTATACTCTAGGCAAACTAAAATTGCTGATGAGTCAGGATCAGAGCTTGTTAGATATCAAAAAGTATTTGGATGGTAACTCGGTGAGTTACCAAATTATTGAAATTGAAAGCGGTGAAGTGTGTTTGGAGATCATGGATGTTTGAGTTAGTAAAAGCGTGGTACATCAAAAAGTTTTCAGATCCACATTCCGTCACGCTATTGTTGATGCTAGTTGCCACAGTTGCTTTGCTGTACTTTTTTGGCAGTTATGTCATGCCGGTACTGGTCGCAATTGTGATCGCCTATTTACTTGAATGGCCAGTGAATAAGCTCACCCGAGTGACTGGCAGTAGGATGTTATCAGCAGTAGTCGTAATGGCGGTATTTGTGGGCGTCGCTTTGGGGCTGGTATTTGGTATCGTTCCTGTTCTGTGGCAACAGTTAAGTAACTTGCTCCAAGAAAGTCCAACCATGGTAGAAGAGGGTAAGGACTTCCTTTTACATTTACCTGAATACTACCCGACGCTGATCTCTACAACTCAGGTACAGGCAATTGTGAGCTCTGTGGAAAGTAAATTGCTAGAGCTTGGCGAAGTTATTGTCTCAGCCTCATTAACCTCATTAAAAGACGTTGTCGCATGGATGATTTATTTGGTCTTAGTGCCACTGCTTGCTTTTTTCATGTTGAAAGACAAGTCAGAGCTTACATCTGGAATTTCAAAAATTATACCCAAGGACAGAAAGCTCATTTCACAAGTGTGGCACGAGATGGACCAACAAATCATGAATTATATTCGTGGTAAAGTTTTTGAGATTGTCATCGTTGGTGTAGTGAGCTTTGTGACCTTTTCTATTTTGGATTTACGCTATGCCGCATTACTGGGGACATTGGTTGGACTTTCTGTACTTATCCCATTTATTGGTGCTGCACTCGTTACCTTACCCGTTGCCGCAGTAGCTTTGTTTCAATTTGGTCTAGCGCCAGAATTTTGGACCATTCTCATCGCGTACGGCATTATTCAAGCATTAGATGGTAATGTTTTAGTGCCGTTATTGTTTTCAGAAGCTGTGGATCTTAACCCTGTTTATATTATTGTTGCAGTATTATTTTTTGGTGGTTTATGGGGGTTTTGGGGGGTATTCTTTGCTATTCCACTTGCATCTCTGGTCAAGGCGCTGATCAATGCATGGTCGAGTAAGAGTGAAGAACTATTGGTGAAATAGTGAAGTTTTTTGATGTTAGTCGGCTCATGAGCCGACTATAAATAAGTAGTTATTGTGTGACTCTACCCGTGCTTTCACGAACCACCATGCTCGGTGTGAACACATGTGAGACTTCTTTATCATTTTTTCGATGTCCACGTGTTTTAGAAAACAATAGACGCGCAGCATGTTCAGAAATAATGTTGTTAGCCTGATGTGCAGTCGTAAGCTTTGGCCAAGTTTGACGGGAGAATGGAGAGTCCTCAAAGCCACTGATAGACAATTGACCCGGGATCTCTATATTCATCAGCCGCGCAGCAAATAAAGCCCCAGCTGCAACCTCATCGTTACCACCTAAAATCGCAGTGATTTGGTTTGGATTGCCATCGGCCAGCAGTGCTTTAGCGCCTTTTACTCCAGATTCAAATGAGTACGTGCCGTGATAGAGCAGTGTATCATCTTGTTTTATATCGTGTGCTTTTAGGGCATCTCGATATCCAGCTAGTCGCTCTGCAGTTGATTTATGCTCTTCATCACCAAGTACAAAAGCAATTTTTTTATGCCCAAGTTGGATCAGATGCTCGGTAATTTCATAGGCAGCAGCGTAGTCGTCAACAAAGATACAGTTATTTGCGCTACTTTCCGCTTCTTGCGCTCGGCCTGAAAGTAGACGCACGTAATGAATGCCCAGCTCATCTAGCATATCAATAATGGCTTGTTGCTCGGATAGAGGAGGAGTCAAGACTAAACCTGCAAGACGTGAGCGTTTGATCATAGTGACGAATTCTTCGGCCATATTTTCCGAATTGGATTCACAGGGGTGGATGACGAGCTCATACCCTTCATCTCTACAGCGAGATAACACCCCGTTTTGCATATCAATGACATAATACGCATTGGGATTGTCGTAGACCAAGCCAATTGCAAATGAAGAAGTACCAGCTAAGTTTCTTGCAGCAATATTAGGCTGATAATTAAGCTCTTTGACAGCCTGCATTACTTGATCGTAGGTTTTTTTTCTAACCGAAGGTTCTTTATTGATTACCCGCGATACGGTTTTCATAGATACGCCAGCTAGCTTGGCAACATCATTAATAGTGACTTTCATGTAGTTGTTCTTCTATTTACAGGTCTGTATCGATCATTATTAAGCACAGAGGAATAGTAGCGCTTTATGTATGCAGAAGCTAGCGCCCAATTTCTGTGATATTTAGCCGCTAAGGCGACCATCGGCTTAATAAAAGGATCATCTGTTTTTCTTAGTCTATCTAATAAGTACAGAATTTAGCACTACAATTCGCAGAAATAAATGAATGATACCGGTGTCAAAAATTTTATTTTAGGTTATTATTCGCAATGTAAAATTGAAAAGAAGCAATTTGACAGCGTTGTCATTTTGACATAATGTGCTTGTTTAATAATGTTTCTTTGTTGTTACTACCTGAAAAGTAAGGTAACTAACAATCACTTACGTCTTAGGGGAATATGTAATGGGTGGTCGTGTAGATTTGGATAGTTGGCAAAAGCTCAGTAGTTCTGCGCAGCGAGTAGAGCAGCAGCATTTAAAAACGATGTTTGCAAACGATGCACAAAGATTTGAAAAGTTCTCTCGTCAAATCCCTGGTGTGTTGTTCGACTTTTCCAAGCAACGCATTGACGACCAAACATTCTCTGAGATGATGCAGCTCGCAAAAGAGAGTGATATTGCGCTTTGGCGAGAAAAGATGTTCTCAGGTGAAAAAATAAATATCACTGAGGACCGAGCGGTTTTACATACAGCACTGCGTAACCGAGCTAATACACCTATTTATGTGAATGGTGTAAACGTTACTGAACAAGTCAATGCAGAATTAGAAAAACTACAAGCATTTAGTAACCGAGTTCGTTCAGGTGAGTGGCAAGGGTATACAGGCAAAGCTGTAAAAGATGTGGTTGCGATTGGCGTTGGTGGATCTAACTTAGGTCCGCAAATGGTAACTGATGCGCTTGCTACGTATGCAGATGACACGCTAAACGTGCATTATGTCTCGAATGTTGACGGTGTACAGATTGCTTCAGTACTAAAAGGTTTAGACGCAGAAACAACCCTATTTGTCGTGTCATCAAAAACCTTCACAACCTCTGAAACCATGACCAATGCAAAGACTGCCGTTGAGTGGTTTTTGAATGCTGCAAATGATAGAGCGGCAATCGCCAAGCATTTTGTTGCGGTGAGCACCAACCTTGAGAAGACCAGAGCGTTTGGTATTAGCGATGACAACGTGTTTACGATGTGGGACTGGGTTGGCGGTCGTTTCTCGCTTTGGAGCGCGATAGGATTACCAATCGCACTTTATTTAGGCTTCGATAAGTTTGTCGAAGTACTTGAAGGTGCGTTTGAAATTGATGAGCACTTTAAAACGGCAAACAACGAAGACAATATTCCACTGTTGATGGCGTTACTCAGTGTTTGGAATACCAGCTTCTTGGGGTATCAAGCACAAGCGATTTTGCCTTATGATCAGGCGCTTCATATGCTGCCTGCGTATTTACAACAAGGTGAAATGGAAAGTAATGGTAAGCATGTTACTTTTGCAGGAGAGCAGGTAAACTATACGACTGTGCCAATTATTTGGGGCATGACAGGGATAAATGGCCAACACGCTTTTTATCAGTGTTTGCACCAAGGTAATGTGATTGTACCGGCTGATTTTATCGCTTCAATTGAGCCGCAAAACAAGGTAGGCCAGCATCACGATATTTTACTGTCTAACTTCTTCGCGCAAACGGAAGCGATGATGGCGGGTGTAGATGCACGGCAGGTTCGTGACGATTTAACGGCGAAAGGTAAGTCGGATGCGGAAATTGATAAGTTGATCCCGCATAAAATACACCAAGGTAACCGTCCAACCTCTTCATTTATTCTAGATAAGGTAGATGCAAAAGCTGTGGGCCGACTAATTGCCTTGTATGAACACAAAATTTTCTGCCAAGGCATCATTTTGGATGTGTGCTCATTTGACCAGTGGGGTGTTGAGCTTGGTAAAGGGCTGGCTTCAAATATTGAAGCCGAGCTAACGCAAGAAGGCGTTACTAACCCGCATGATAGCTCAACGGCGGGTCTAATCGCTTATTACAAGCAAAAGAGAACAAATTAATACTTCGAGTGGAACTGGAAGTAAACAAAATACCTTTGAACGGGTAGCGCTGGAGTGCTTAGAACCTGTATTTTTGTGAGAGGAAATACAGGTTTCTAAGACTCATTTATACCAACTTACTTAATCCCTCAAATTGAGCAGGTATTAAGTCGAATTGATATTACTAGTGCATTGCAATCGAAATCATCACCCGTTACACAATGAGTTTGGTAGGCTTTGGAGTGGCTCCAAATCGAATAAACACTGCGTGCTTGTAGTGCACGCCTAACCTAATGAGAGTGAATTATGCTTAATCCTTTTGACATCGTAATTTTTGGTGGGGGAGGCGATTTAGCACTTCGCAAACTCCTACCTGCCTTGTATCGTGCATATCAAGAAGGTAACTTACCTGAAGGCACTCGCATCTTACCGACCGTTCGTGAACAAAACAAACAACAAGAATTTATCGAAACGGCACATATCGCATTACAAACTCACCTTGGCAAAGGCGAATACAACAAGAAAGATTGGTCCGCATTTGAACAGTTTTTAGTGCCTGTGGTAGTCAACGTTACAGAAGAAGATGAACACTGGGATAAGCTGAAGAATATTTTAGCTGATGGGGAAGATAAGTCTCGTGTGTTCTACTTGTCACTTCCTCCAGCGGTTTATGGCCGTTGTTGTGAGTTATTGTCAATTAAAGGGCTAATCACAGAGCAATCACGTGTAGTTGTTGAAAAGCCTATTGGTTACTGCGGTAAATCTGCAGAAGAAATTAATGCCAAAATCGGTGAGTTCTTCTCGGAAGAGCAAGTATTCCGTATCGATCATTACTTAGGTAAAGAAACGGTTCAAAACCTGATGGCGCTTAGGTTCTCAAACGCACTGTTCGAGAATTTATGGGATGCTAAAGCCATAGATAATATTCAGATCAGTATCTCTGAAACGGTAGGTCTTGAAAGCCGAGCTGGCTTCTACGACAAAGCGGGCGCGCTTCGTGATATGGTGCAAAATCACTTATTGCAACTACTTTGCTTGGTTGCGATGGAGTCACCACATAAACTTAATGCCAACAGTATTCGCACTGAAAAGCTTAAAGTATTAGAAGCGCTTAGACCGCTAATTGACTCAGATGTAGATAATAATGTTGTGCGTGGTCAATATGTACCAGGCGACCTTGAAGGTAAGCTGGTACCTGGTTACCTAGAAGAGCTGGGCGAAGGGTCGAGTAAAACAGAAACATTTGTTGCTATTCGTGCTCACATTGATAACTGGCGTTGGTCTGGTGTGCCTTTCTATTTAAGAACAGGCAAGCGTATGAAAAAGCGTTGTGCTGAAATTGTGGTTGAGTACAAGCCTGTTTCTCATAACGTCTATGGTGATGCGGCGGGTCCAATTCAGCCAAACCGCTTGGTGATAAGATTACAGCCTGAAGAAAGTATTCAATTAACGCTAATGTCTAAGCGTCTAGATAACCTTGAAATGCAACTAGAGCCAGTGACGCTAAATATCTCATTGAGTGAAAAGTATAACAATGGCTATCATTCAGATGCATATAAGCGCTTAATGCTCGACGCAGCTGCAAATAACCCAGCTTTATTTATTCACCGTGACGAAGTACGCCAAGCGTGGCAGTGGGTTGATCCAATCATTGAGCGTTGGCAGAGTAAAGGGACTCCGTCACTTTATCGTGCTGGCTCTTGGGGTCCAGAAGATGCCGATGAACTGCTTGAAGAAAACAAACATGTTTGGTTCAATGCGGGAGAGCAAGCGTAATGGCACAGTTAACAGAAAGAAACTTCAACTCGAAAGACGAAATGACAGCAGCGCTTGCAGAGCTACTTCAAACTGGGCTCAGTCAAGGTATTGAGCAAGACGGTGAAGCGGTGTTGCTAGTGTCTGGTGGTTCATCACCGGCTCCAGCGTATCGTTACCTTTCTGGTGTTGAGCTTGGCTGGGACAAAATTACGGTTGCTATGGTTGATGAACGTTGGGTCGAACCGGATCACGAAAAGTCTAACGAAGCATTTATTAAGTCGACATTACTGAAAGACAAAGCGGCAAATGCTCGATTTGTGACAATGAAGAATGCAGCAGTGTCAGCACTAGAAGGCGCTGATCTATGTGAGTCTGCTTATGCAGCGTTGAAAAAGCCGTTTGATGTAACCATTTTAGGAATGGGGCCGGATGGTCATACCGCCAGTTTATTCCCAAGTGCAAATGGCCTAGAACACGCATTAACGACCACAAACACTGTGTGCGCAATTAATGCTCATCAAAGCGAAGTGACAGGTGAGATCACCGAGCGCATGAGTTTGTCTTTGGCAGGAATAGCTAATTCTAAGGCGGCTGTTTTATTGATCTCTGGTGATGAAAAAAAAGCGGTGTATGAAGCGGCAAAACAACCCGGCTCAGAGTATGAAGTACCACTGCGTGCTGTATTAAATCATCCTGATATTAATTTGACCGTATTCTGGTGCCCGTAACCTAAGATCATAGGTACTAGAAATAGTAGAAGGTAAGGTTGGCGTGGTAGCTGGCCTTACCTAGATTATTTGAGTCAACTGATTGAATACCTCTGGACATTAAGCTCGAAGCGACAATACTTCTTACTTCTTACTTCTTACTTCTTACTTCTTACTTCTTACTTCTTACTTCTTACTTCTTACTTCTTACTTCTTACTTCTTACTTCTTACTTCTTACTTCTTACTTCTTACTTCTTACTTCTTACTTCTT